>NZ_JAWQUN010000021.1:0-76255 GCF_033447105.1 Formosa sejongensis | reverse complement strand
TAGAAAGACCTATAAAATCAAGAAATAGTACAAAAATCTTTTTTTTAAGATAAAAAGTAAGTCAAATCCATTTAAAAAACATGGAACTTAGAAAATTATTAAATATTGCAACGGTCTTAATTTAATTGCCCACAAGTCCCTACATAATCATCGTTCATCTCTAGTTTTGCTAAATTGTCTAGAATACCCATATATTTATCCCGAAATACATGTGTTTTTTTTTGTTTTAAGCAGCACCTCATCCAAGGTGTTAACATCATTAGACACAACAAAAGGGTTTATTGTTTTTAAAACCGTTTTCTTTTGAATAGTACGCGGATAACTATTTGCTTTCCTTTTTTTTAGGATAATTAAGTAATAGTTTTAAATACAAATACCCACCTTTGGCTTGTTTTATAACTTCTGGAAAAACAGTAAATCTTCCTAAAGTATCTACATCTATAATAGATTTTTGGCTATCCTCATTAGCAGTAAATGCCATCACGTGTTGTTGGGATAATATCTTGATTTTCCTGAGCGTGCAGGCCAAAAGACACGCATAATAGAATGCCTAAACATTTTGTTGTAACGGCTATTCTATTTATTATGTTTCTCATACGCTATATCTGTCATTACAAGTTATAATGACAGATATTGGATCTACCACAAAATTCGGACATCCTTAGGCCATTGCTTCACATCTGTATAACGTTCATTACCTGTTTTAAAGGTGCTATTTTCCATAGTGACATCGCAGTTTAGTAATCCCATATCAATATTTTTATTAGCAAACGTACTATTAATTACAAACGAATTATTTACTGCTCGCCACATGGCGCCCCACGTATTATCTACAACCTCGCAACGATTTAAAATGACGAATTGCGGTGCATATTTCGGATTTTCGGTATACATAAATTTGTTGTAATAATCTTCGCAAGGGAACCACATACCCACGCGATTAAACTTGGATACATTATATTTATGAAAGAAATGATACGAACTCATTACGGCGTCTACTTGTATCCCATTTACCTTTCCTTCTTTTAATGTACAGCGTTGTGCCAGTACATGAGACGTCGATGTATATTTATTAGACTTTCCCTCTGTAGGATAAGACATATCGCAATCGGATTGTAATATGCTTTGCATTCTCATGAGGTACACATTATGATGAAATCCATTTAGCCAACCATTCTTCTGAAACTCACAGTTGTCCATAATCATATTATTTATCCGACTCGTGCCTAAGCCATGTGAACCAAAACCAGTAATGGTTATATTTTGTAACATCCAACGCTCGTGTCTATTCTCATCCTTCCCTCCAAAACTCACGCCACTAGCCGATGCGGTGTCATGTCCTTGAAGCGTAAAATCCTTGAGTACAACATCGGTAACTTTTGGACTACCTGTTGTCATTGCTATTTTCTTAAGATCTGAACCTTGCCTAATTATGGTTTTTGTTCGTCCCGCACCTACCAAAGACACTTTACTCATTAAATGTAAACTACGATGTAACACATACGTTCCTTCCTGAAGATAAACCACGCCACCTCCATCAATGTGAACCTTATTTATCGCCTGTTGAATAGAATCTCCAGGTTTTAAAATAATAACGTTGTTTACATATTGTTTTGGATAGGCCACATGTTTGAAATTAGTCACCCATTTTTCCTTCATTATTGAAAGGACTTCGTGCTCAACATTGACTTTTGAAATTCGGTACGTATCTAAAGTATTGCCAGTAAATCTCAAACTAATAGACATTGGATTACTTGTAGAGTTTTCGACAGGGATCCCAACCGATTTCGTTTCATATCCCAATTTGGAAATCTTTAAATTTTGAAGTTGAGATGTGTTAGCCCCTTTTAATTTGAATGTTCCATCTGCTTTTGTTTTAATACCATCGGCTCCCCAAATAATTTCTGCTCCATCCAACGGTTGCTGCTTGGCGTCAGTTATAATTCCATAAATAGAATCGAGAGTCTGAGCATGCAATGCATTAACGTTACATAATAAAAAGGTTACAAATAAAACACTTACTCTAAATAACGTCATGCTTCTAATTTTTTATTTTTTTAGACTCCTTATGTCACGGGAATGACTGTTTTATAGAACACCCCTAGTAAAACACTGAATAATGCCTTTGGATTAAAGTTAATTTAGACACCACTGATATGTATATCTAACAACCAATTACCACAAGATTCGAACATCTTTTGGCCACTGCTTCACATTTTTATAAATTTCATTTCCTGTTTTAAAGGTGCTATTTTCCATAGTAACCTCGCAGTTTAGCAAGCCCATATCTACTTTTTTATTATCGAACGTGCTGTTAATGACATACGAATCTTGAACCGATCGCCACATCGCTCCCCATGTATTATTTACAATCTCGCAACGATTTAAAATCACGTTTTGAGGGGCATATTTCGGATTTTCCGTATAATGAAACTTGTCGTAATAATTTTCGCAAGGAAACCACATGGCAACACGACCGCAGCCTGAAATATTATATTTATGAAGAAAAATATAACCCGCCTCTTCATGGTCTGCCTGAATACCATTTCCTAAACAGTCTTTAATGGTGCAACGTTGCGCCAAGACATACTCGCAAGACGTATATTTATTTCCTTTTCCCAAAACAGGATAGGACATATCGCAATCGGATTGTAAAATATATTTGTTATACAAGAAATACACATTATGGTATAAGCCACCTCCAGAACCATTGTACTGAAAATTACAATTGTCCATAATAATGTTATTGGTCCGTTTCATATGGACACCTTGTGCAGACCAATCCGTAACCGCTATATTTTGAAGCATCACACGTGTATGTCTGCTTTCATTTCTACCTCTAATTAATATCCCATTGGCTTTTCCTTGGCGCGAGCCTTTTAAGGTTAAATCTTTAATGACCAAATCGGTGACTTGTGGTTGTGCTTCAATATTAAAACCTGTTTCCTTTAAATCCGGACCTTGCTGAATAATCGTTAAATCTCGACCTTCCCCAACTATAGTTACAAGTCCTTTTAAGGTTATAGTCTTTTCCAAAACATGAGTTCCTTTTTTTAAAAATACCACGCCACCGCCAGCAGAATTCGCCTTATCTATTGCGTCTTGTAACGATTCTCCAGGATTGACTGTAATAACGTTATTAAGCCATTGTTTTGGATAGTCGACATGTTTAAAGGCATCTTGCCATTTTTCAGTCATGATCGTGTTTACTTCAGTTTCAACTATAACTTTTTTTAATTGAAACGTACTTTGTGCACTACAAAATGATGTTCCTAAAACGGCTATAAAAAGACAACTTAACTTCAACATTGTATTCATTTACTCTAATTTTATAATTTTAAAATTGAAACCTAATTGATATAAACCTGTGTTTTGAACCAATCAATTTTTATTGCATCCACGTTAATTGCTCCCAATTTTCTTCGACATAAGGTTGTGGTTCTCCAGCAGTAGTTCTCCCGTTTTCTATAATTGTTGTAATCTTAGTCTTTAACTGATTTACAATTTCCGGGTGTTCGAAATACAGATTATTAGTTTCTCCAGGATCATTCTCCATATCGTATAATTCGTAAACAGCTTCACCGTCCTTTGGAATTATTAGCTTAGGTTCTAAGGTACCTCCTGAACCTCGTAACATATTTAATTTCCATTTCCCTTCTCTAATGGCAAAATGTCCAGTAAAAGAATGATGAATAACTGCGCGATCTAGCGTTATGTCTTCACCTGTCATCAATTCATATAAACTGTAACTATCTTCTCCTGCATTATCTGGGATATCTCCATCAATAATATCTGCTATTGTGGCAAGAAAATCTGCCTGAGTCACTGGGTTATCTATAATCGTACCAGCCTTAATTTGGTCAGGCCAACGCATTAATAAAGGAACTCTATGGCCGCCTTCATAAATATCTCTTTTTCCTCCTTTAAAATTTAAATTGCTATAATGCTGATACGTATCACGTTGATATTCATAATTACTCTCAGCACCATTGTCTGAAGAAAAAATAACTAAAGTATTATCTTCAATACCATTTGCTTGTAGTGCATCTAAAACTTGCCCTACGCGATAGTCTGTTTCTTCCATAAAATCGCCATAATTACCACAATTACTAATGCCTTGAAAATCTGGGTGTGTACTATGCGGTAAGTGCGGACTTGTTAATGGCAGGTATAAAAAGAATGGTTTCTCTTTACTTATAGTATCTATATATTTTACGGCTTGGTTTGTTAACGTCTCTAAAACATATTCATCATTAAAAGATGGTGCAACTTCCAAATACCCTTTTGGTTGCTCGCTAAGATATGGAGGTGTCATTCTATAAGTCCGCGGCGTGATATCCATTTTTTTCTTGGTATACATAGTCGGAGGATCCAATACACGATCGTTTTCTAAATAGGTTAAAATACCGTAATTCATAGACGCTGGGATTCCAAAAAAATAATCGAAGCCATGCTCAGTTGGGCCTTCTTTAAAAGGTTGCGACCAATCGCGTCCACCCGTTTTTACATCGCCCACAAATTCCATTTGTAAATGCCACTTCCCAATCATTGCTGTATTGTAATCATGCTCTTGAAGTAATGATGCAATCGTCATACGGTCATTTTCAATTAAGCATGGTCCGTCCGCTTTTAACACACCTTCTTTTAAAGACGTTCTCCAACTATAACGCCCAGTTAACAATGAATATCTAGAAGGTGTACAAACGGCATCTGTACTATGTCCATCTGTAAAAATTGCACCTTCATTGGCTATTTTATCCATGTTTGGTGTTTTAAACTTAGCCTGCGGATTTAGAGCACCGACATCGCCATACCCTTGATCGTCTGTATAAATAATTACAATGTTTGGATTTTTTTGTGCGGAACTCGACACACCCCATAAACCACAAACTAATATTAGAATGAATTGATTAAAATAGTTCTTCCCTTTAATTTTCATAACTTATATTTTTTCTACTGAAACATAATATGCTCCCAATTCCGTTTTATTATCTAAAGTAAACCATGTTTGAAGATTGGTTTCTCCAGGCTCTAATTCAAGTGTGAATTCCACATATTCCTTATTAGCATCGACATCTTTAACTTCATCGTTATTTTGAATTTTAATTCTTGCTTTTTCAATATTTAAAACCTTCCCTTTTTTATTAGCCGTTACACTTGTACCTTCAAGAGCAGGACGAATTGGAGCTTCTGCATTTAACGCTAAATTCGTTTCTTCTGGCCAACGACGTAATTTAAAGGAGTACGTCCCTTTTTCTTCAACATTAATTAGCCAATAGCCGTTATCGATATACCCTTGACGAATATGTCTTTGGTGCCATGGACTTGTGCCTTCAGTATGCCAATCGTGACAATAAATTTTCACAGGATTTTCGGCTTCATGACCTAAATAAATACGAGGTAAATCGCTGTATCCTGGCAATAAATCTGCCCACCACGCATCGTAAGCCGTTTTAAATTCAGCCATTTTTTCTGGATGCTGATCTGCTATATTGGTACGTTGTTCTGGATCTGTATTTAAATCGTATAATTCTGTTCCATCTATTAATCTCCATTTCCCTTGCATAAGAGATGTTCTTCTCCAAGGTTCCGGCACATCTACACGTTGCGAATTAGTAATTACAATACGGTCTTTAAAATCGGAATCGTTGCCTTCTATTAACGGATTCAAACTTTGTCCGTCAAATTTCACATCGTCAGCAACCTCTAAATCACACAGGTCGACTAGTGTTGGCACGATATCGTAATGCGCTGTTAAGGCATCTATATCTTTACCTACGGTAATCCCTCCATTTTTCCAATGAATGAATAATGGCACACGGTGACCACCTTCATATTTACTCGCTTTAATGCCGCGCATACCATCGTTGAAACCTTTAGTTACAAAACCATCTAAGCGATCGTCTGTTTTTGGAATTTGAGCACCAGCAGACGTTCCGTTATCTGTAGTAAAAATTAAAATGGTATTATCTAATTGATTTGTTGTTTCTAAGTAGCTTACAAGCCTTCCGATATTTTCATCGACATTGGCAATAAGTCCGTAAAAATCGGCATTAGGAACATTTTCATTATCCTTGTATGGCGCCGAATATTTTTCATCTACAAAATACGGCGTATGCGCAGCATTTGTAGCTAAATAACAGAAAAATGGTTTATTCTCCTCTTTATTTTTCTGCATAAAACTCATGGCTTCGTCAAACCAGATGTCTGTACAAAACCCTTCGAATTCTTCTAACTTACCGTTTCTATGATACGTATCGTTATAATAATCGTTATCCCAATAATCTACACTTTGCTCTACACCGCCTCCAGAATGAATGATCACTTCTTCGAATCCTTTATCTTGTGGTCTGGACGGATAATTATCGCCTAAATGCCATTTTCCAAAAATTCCAGTCGCATATCCATTATCCTTCATAATTTGTGCGACCGTTGTTTCACGCTCTAAAAGCAATGAACGTCCGTTTACCGTATGCCAAACGCCCGCTCTATTGGCATTATGCCCAGTAAGTAAGGCTGCTCGACTTGGCGCACAAGTTGGATTTACATGATAATCTGTAAAACGTGCACTTGTTGCATGTAGCTTATCAATATTTGGTGTTTTTATTATGGTATTTCCCAAAGCAGCGACGTCTCCATACCCTTGATCGTCTACCAGGATTAAAATAACATTTGGTTTTTCGTTTTCTATTTCGATCTCGACCTGAGCTACTTTTTTCTTGTCTTCAGATTTACACGACACAACGAGACATAGTAAACATAACATGGCGATAAATTTGGTGAAAGCTTTCATTAGTGTTTGTTTTAATTTAATATCTATTAATTGAAGTACAAGTTCGAAAATTATAAATAGATAGTCTATAAATTATAATTCATATCTTATAATTTATTATCCGTTTTAGCTGTAACATTAAGGTTATAGTAGATTTCTGCATCAGAATTAAAAAACGAGCTATCCTTTCGGACAACTCGTTTTTCTATAAGTTAGTATGTAGCCTTTAATTTACCTGTTTAATTAACACCAAATTCCACGAACGTATTTCGCGATTTAATTTGAAGTTTTCGGCCTTAACAACAGTAATAATTTCTGCAATTTAAATTGAGTATTCATTTTAAATTTCTTAATTCCATATTAACTGACGTGTAAATCCAGACTCATACTTTTTAAGATTTAAAAGCACGGCGTTATATTGATCTTCCATATCGTCTTTTTCTTTAAGAAATATGGATTTTTAACAAAGTAAAAAAGGGCCAACAAACACCTAATTTGCTTTATTTGTTAGTACATTATTCACCTGAAATTACTATTTTTTTAACTATAGATCGCCCTCTTTCAGGAATCACTTGAAGAAAATATAATCCTTGTGGAAGTTGATTAAAATTCATTTCTATTTTCTCTTGGTGACTTGCTTCCCAAATGCCAGATGTTATTTGTTTTCCTTCAATAGAGATAAGCGTATAAGTTACAGATGTACCCATATAATTTGAAAGGTTAACATTTAAATCTCCTCGAGTAGGGTTTGGACTTACTTTTATAGTTTTACCTTCTTCTAAACCAAAATCGTCTACACTTAAAACGTCATTATAAAATTCAAAACTTTTTAAGTTAAATAAATAACCACCACCACCTGTGCAAACTAAATACAAATCGTGAATACCTGTTACGGGTTCAGTAAAATAAGCATCAAACGATGTAAATTTATTCCAATTTCCAGTTTTTTCGATAGTTACAGAAGTTAATAATTCCCCATCTACTCCGCCTAATCTAACTTCTATAATTCCTCCTGAGGTCCCAGAAGATGCCGAAATTTTAATTGCTCCAAAATCATTTGAATCTCCAAAATCGAAATTTGAAAACCTTAAATAATCTTCATTATTAATGAAACCAACAGTTTGGGGTGCATCACCTTCTCTCTGAACTTCTGATGCCTCGCAATAATATGAAGCTATTATAACATCTTCGGCATTATATGACGCTGACGCACATTCATCAATATAAAAATAAAAGCTTTCTAGATTTAATAGGTCGCCTTCAATTCCAGAAAACACAAGATATAAGTCTTGTACACCATTTACTTCTTTTGAAAGATAACCTTCAAATAATTGATACGTATTCCAATCTTCCGTACCATCAATGTTAACCGTTGATAATAATTCACCATCTAAACCACCTAATCTAAACTCTATAGTTCCTCCTGTATTCTGAGAAGATGCAGACACTTTAACAGCATTAAAATTATAATCACTTCCAAAATCTATATTAGAAAATCTTATATAATCGCCTTGATTGATTCCTGAAACGACTTCCATTTCATTAGTATCTGTTGTAATATTAACTTCTGAAGCTTCACAAAAATCTTTTGCGTAATTTGGTGTTACTGCCTGGTAAGACGCTTCATAACAAGGGTCGTACTGAAAATTCATTTTATCAACATTTAATAAAGCATCTGAATCTCCTTTAAACACAAAGAATACATCGGTGACTCCATTATAAGTCTCTAATAAATCAACAGAAACATCTTGATACGTATCATAACTTCCAGTATTTGTAATAGGAAGTGTTGCTAATAAAGTTCCATCTGTACTCGCTGATCGCACTTCTACAGACGTACCTGTTTTAGAAGTCGCTGCTGTTATATTTATAGCAGTCACTCCTGTTAAATCAATTGCATCAAAACTAAGCCAATCATTATCATCTATATTTGTAATTCCTTTCTCATTAACTACCCCCGAGATATCCTGAACGTCTATTCCTGACATACTGCTAAAACATTCTGCTTGTAAATTATCGGCAGTATTATAGCATTCCATTGAAAAACTACAATTTGTAGATGCGACTATGGTATTATCAGATCCATTATCTATAACACGCCCACAGGTCGTAATATTATTTCCCGTTGCAGAAGCTTCTAAAATAATGGTGTATTCTGTTTCATTTACAATTGTAGAGTTACTACCACTAATAACAATAGCACGTTCCTCATCTACATCTACAGGACCAGGTGTTCTATGAAATGTGATTGTATGATTATTTCCAAGAATATCTGCTAAATTATGAGTCCCTGTAGCGTGTGGAGACGGAATGATGGTCCATTCTATATTAGTGTTATTTCTACTCAACCTAAAATCTGATAACACATCATAAGCAAAATTCCCAGATGAATTAGTAACCGTTCCTCCATTTGGCAAGTTCCAATTCGCTATCCCACAATCTATGGACGTTGTATTTGTAACTGTCGCAGATGATGCTAAGTATAAACGAATACCTCCACGCATTTTTTTAACAGTACAGTTTTCTACAATAACACTTCCTGCACCACTATACGCACGTATACCGTCTTCACATAAAGAAATAACATCTGTAGGATCTATTGGATTCCCTTCATTATCCAAATAATTATTTTGATAAGGTAAACTTCCTACGCCTTCTGCCAAAATATCTTTACCATGACGTACAACACCTTCGACCAAAGTGTTTTTTATAATTGTATTTTCTGAAGGGCTTTGCATAAAAATACCATGCCCGAAAGCTTGCATCTGTACTTCGCAACCATCTATAACGGTATCTATTCCATTTATATAAATAGCAGCTCTTTTATCTAAACCAAAAGTATTACTACTTCCTATACCATATAAACTTCCATAGCCGTATGGAAAAGAACCTCTAACAGTAAATTTGGATCCCACCACGCTATTACCCGTTCCAGAAATAGTCATATGTTGGTCTGCACCATTGGCTAAATTACTTCTATCCTCATTGTAAGCAACAAAGTCTGTAATTTCGGTTATACCGGATGCATATGTGTTTTCAAATTCTCCCCCACGAAATTCATTATAATCTCCTGTTATTATAAAATGCTCGGTACTTGTAGCATCTACTGGAAAATTAATATATACTCCAGTTAAATCTATAATGTTATTAGATCCTGAAATATAAAAGCTTCTGTCTACGCTGGGTAAATCTGTAATATTGTAATCTCCTGCCTCCAAGACAATTGTCTGATCGCTATTTAACAGCGCTTGCCGAAAGTCTGATAAGTTACTCACAGTCGTTTGCGAATACATTTTAGTAAAAAGTCCCGTGGTTAAGAGACATGCAATAGTAAATAGAAATGTAAATTTTTTCATGATTTAATTTTATAGTTAGTACTCATTTGTGTGTTGAAACTACATATTACTCAACTTACTACGTATAAATTATAAATCAATATGAATAACTTAATGCCCAATTATCGTGATTCTTGCTGTAATATTTTATTTAATGAAAAATAATGAGTGAAGAGGTTATTAAATTGAAAACTTTCAATACCAACCTACTCTTGTTAGACCCTGAACTGAATTCAGGGTGACGTCTCGATTTTTAAGGAAATAACGTATTAAAAATGTGAATTTCAGACTCTAACACTGTAGAGAAAACGAAAGCTCTATTTTCTATATGCCGTCATACTGAACGCGTTTTCAGGGTTTCATTATTTTGAGATCATTTATTGTTTTGAAATTGAGAACAAAAACATTTAATTAGAAAAAACTACTCTTGTGGGACCCTGAACTGAATTCAGGGTGACGTCTCGATTTTTAAGGAAATAACGTATTAAAAATGTGAATTTTAGATCCTAATACTTTAGAGAAAAGGAAATCTCTATTTTCTATATGCCGTCATTCTGAACGCGTTTTTAGAGTGACATTATTTTGAGATCATTTGCTTCTAAAATAATAATTTGATCGCTCTTTAAAACAGCTTGACGAAAGTCGAATAGATTGCTGACCTTTATTTGTGCATTACTAGTGTAAAAAAGAATACAGCGAACACTGCACAAAGTGCTCTATATACGTGTAATTGTTTCATAAATATTTAGGTATTAAATTAATTGCGTCCTAAACGATTAATCTCTTTTTCCAAAAAGATGTACCGCTGCTGACTTTATCAAAATACTTGAGCTTAGGTAGCTGCTTTTTCTATATAAGTTGAATTTTTTTTTTTTGGTTGGCCTATCGAAAATTTATCGTAAAATTTGAAGAGAAAGTATCGTAAAATTTAAAGCTGTTTGAGCTAAACGAAAGTATTTATATTATTGATTTTCAGTAGCGAGTTCTTTAAATATAGATAGTGAACGAAAAATTTAGATAAAAGTTCGTAAGCCTAGATTTTTTGGCTTGGTTTATCCAGAGCGAAGTCGAAGGATCTATTTATCAATGAAAAAAATGAACATACAATAATATTTAGGACAGGATTGGTATTAAATATGTAAAAAAATCACTTAGGCAAGAATGTCTTGCTTAAGTGATTTTGACATTACTATTGTTTAACTATTTTTTTAATTACAGTCCCGTTATCGTTTTTTAATCTTACGAAATAAAGACCTGCTTTTAAACGACTTGTGTCAATAGTTGCTGCGTTAGAAGATAAATCCTTTTTAAGGATTAATTTTCCTAAAGTATCGAAAATTTCAACTTGTGCTCCAATAGCTCTATTGATATTTAATACATTAGTAATTGGGTTAGGAAAAACGTTTATAGCGTCTGAAGTGTTAGGATCGTTAATTCCTAAAGTGGTATAAAACTGAAATGAATCCAGATTAAATAAACTACTTGAACCTTCTCCTGTAAATACTAAATATAAGTCTTGAATTCCAGTCGCTCCTGTTAGGTTTGCAGTACCGGTTTCCCAAGTTTGCCATCCTCCAGTATTACCTACGGTTACTGTTCCTAATAACGTTCCAGTTTCGCTACCTATTCTAAATTCGACATTTCCACCATCTCTATTTGATGCCATACTTACAGCAACACTTAACGCTACGGTATTAAAATCTACATCCGAAAACATGATCCAATTTCCATTATTAATATAGCCAATATTAGCTGCACCATCTTCTCCAGATTCTATTTGAACGCCGTAAGCCTCACAAAAATCTTCTGCCTCTATTCTATCAAAAGCATCTACCTCTACACAATCATTGTCGTCAATTACCACATCATCACAATTTTCAAAATAGGAAAGTATATTATTAGTCCCTTCATCTATAACTTTTCCACCACCACAACTAAGAATGGTATTTCCACTAGATGTTGGTTCAAGAACAATGGTATACTCTGTTTCATTTATAATGGTAGACGCACTTCCAGATACAACCATAACACGAGAAAGATCTGTATCTATTGGTCCATCTGTTCTATGAAAAACAAGTTTATGACTACCGCCGTTAATATCTATTAAATTATGAGGTCCTGTAGCATGAGGTGATGGAATTATAGTCCATTCGGCATTATATCCACCTTTATTTAAAGCAAAATCTGATAAGGGTGCATATGCAAAATTCCCATACGAATTTGTAATCGTCCCCACATTTGAAGGTAAGTTATAATTTGAACTACCACAGTTTGTAGACGTTACATTATTCACGGTCGCTTTTCCTCCTAAATATAAACGAATACCACCTCTCATTTTATCTACTGTACAGTTTTCAATTGTAACACTTCCAGGAATATTGTACATTCTTATACCATCTTCAGAAAGCGAATGCATTTCTGTTTTATCAATAGGCAATTCATTATTGTAAGGTTGTAAATAATCTGATAAAAAAGGTAAATCGTAAGGTTCTGTTTCTTCGTATAACTCGGCACCTAAACGCACTCTACCATCTACTTTCGTGTTTTTAATTACAGTTTCATCGGCATCGCCTTGCATAAATATTCCATGTCCAAAAGCTCTTTGATGCAGCACAACATTATCTAAAGTATTTTTTTTACCATTAATAAGAATACCGCAACGTTTGTCTAATCCGAAAACATTAGCAGAACCAATTCCGTACATACTTCCGTAACCGAAAGGGAAAGATCCTCTTGTGGTTAGTGTTAGTCCATCAACTAAATTCCCTTCACCAGTTATAGACACAACTGCATCTCCACCAAGACCGTGTGCTAAAGTTTCGCGATTTTGATTATAAGCACTAAAATCTGTAACCTCTGTAATTCCGCTATCATAGGTATCTTCAATTTCACCACCTTTAATAACATTGTTATCACCCGAAATGATTATATATGTAGAACTTACACTACCTACAGGTACTTGAATATAAACCCCTGTTAAATCTATAGTATTATTAGATCCTGTAAACCCCATATTCCTATATTTACTAGCCAAATCTTCAAAATTATAATCACCAGGTGTCATAACAATATTTTGATTACTAAGGACAATGGCTTGTCGTAAGTCGAATAAGGTCGACACCTCTTTTTGTGCATAAAGATTAGAGGATAATCCCATAGTTAGGAGACATCCAAGTGTTAAATAAAAAGTAATTTTTTTCATAATTTAATTTTATAGTTAGTACTCATTTGTGTGTTCAAAGTACATATTAATCAACCTACTACGTATAAACTATAAATCAATATGAATAACTTAAAGCCCAATTATCGTGATTCTTGCTGTAATATTTTATTTAACGGAAAATAATGGGTGAAGAGGTTATTAATTTGAAAAACTTCAATATTAACCTACTCTTGACCCCTGAACTGAATTCAGGGTAACGTCTCTATTTTTAAGGAAATAACGCATTAAAAATGTGAATTTTAGACCCTAACACTGTAGAGAAAACGAAATCTCTATTTTCTATATGCCTTCACTCTGAACGCATTTTCAGAGTCTCATTATTTTGACATTATTTATCGTATTGAAATTGATAACTAACGCTTTTAATGAAAATATCTACTCTTATGGGACCCTGAACTGAATTCAGGGTGACGTCTCGATTTTTAAGGAAATGGCGAATAATTAATGTTATATGTCGAGACTAATAATCAGGGCGACGCCTCGATTTAATGAGCAAAATCTAGTAAACAAAACGGGCTATCTTTTCAGACAGCCCGCTTTCCCTTTATTATAAATCTAACTAAATCTAAAATTTAGTTTAATACACGTATTAATTTACTTGCTCTATAAGTACTAAACTCCAAGGTGATAACTCACGTTTAATTTTAACAACACCTTTACTATCTGCAGTAAATAATTCTGTATTCAAATTTTCTGCATATTCTTTCATGACTTTAATCTGCTCGCGAGTAGGTGGTTCTGGTTTCCCCATGTCTTCCCAATAATTAAAAATGTTTCCACTTTCGGAATCCAATACTTCTACTTTAAACATCACTCCAGGTTTTAAATCTGAAATCGTCAAATCTAACTGACGAGGTTTCCCGTTTTCATATTTTTCAATTTTCTTAATGCTTGACGGCACTGCTTTGTAATGATCTTCTGGGTAATTATAAGCCAACGCTATAATTTTACCATTAGCTGAATCCTTACTTACAAACAAGTAATCATTTTTAAACAATTCTTCATCTCCCAATTGGTGTAACATACGATACGCATGGAACGATGGCTTTACTAATCCTTGGTAGTTTATCATACCAAAACCACCATGAAAGATACTTTCTGCACCTCCTTTTTCTTCAAAAATATCTGTAAATGTCCAAAAAGCCAAAGAGTTAGTTAACCCAATACAATCTAAATTCACTTTAGCAATATATGCTGCTGGTGGTAAAAAGTCGTGCATCGCATCTCTACTATTCGGACTTGTATTCCACTCTGTTAAATGGATTTCCGCATTCGGATATGCACTCTCTTTTACTACTTTATTCAACCATTCAATATCTGTTTTAGTTGAATTCACATTACGAGAAAAATCCTTTCCTTTTCCTGTGGTTGGATTAAACGGATAATCTGTAGGGTATGGATGCGTAGATACAAAATCTACCGGTAAGCTCTCTTTTGCACAATAGGCTAAGAAATCTTCAATCCAAGCACCTTTCCATTCTAGTTCATTAATATTATCTGCTGTAAACGTTATAAGATCTCCATCTCTATTTTCAACCTCACCATCGTAACGCCCGTCTGCCACAAAATTACTACTTGAAGGTCCTCCAACTAATAAACGATTATCTACAGCTCTAACCGCTGTTACAGATTGCTTATACAATTCGAAATACTGAGATTTCGTTCCATCAAAAAATCCATAATGTAAGTTTGGTTCGTTCCAAACTTCAAAATACCAAGTCAGTACCTCATCAATACCATAACGATCTACACAGTGTTGTGTAAAGGCTTTAACTAAATTGTGCCATTCACCAAATTTAGATTCGTCTGGTGTAATATTTGCTTTCCACCAAAATTGGGTTTTACTATCTTCGGCAGCTAAAGCTGTTGGAAAAAACGCTAACTCTACAAATGGTTTTACATTAAGGTCTAACATTCTATCAAACAAATCGTCTATATATTGCCAGTTGTATGAGTATTCTCCTTCATTTACAAATACAGGAAACATATCGTCGTGGAAAATCCCATGAAATCTCACATACTCAAATCCGCAATCTTCTTGCACCATTTCTAGCTGTTCTAACCAACCGGCACGTAAGCCTTCGTTGGCACGACCTGCACCGACACTTTTACTCCAAAAGTGCTCAAATTTTTCACCATTGGCTGTAGCTTTTACGTGGACTTTTTCCTGCGAAAATCCAAGCTGTACAATTAAGGCCATAAGCCCTGTTAATATTATTTTCTTCATATCGTTTTAATTTTTAGTTTTTTTAGTTTGTAATTTGTGTTATCGCATGTTAAGAGACCTTAGGTTCTTGTTGTTTTAATAAATGATTTTTCTTTATGAGACCCTCAAACAAGTTCAGGGTGACGATAGGTTAAAATCATCTTATAATGCATTATTTAAGCCTCACTTAATGACTATAAATGAATGTGAAATTCTGAAACGCGTTCAAGGTGACGCACTGTTTTAATCATTATTCTTCGTCTTCAAAAACCTGTTCAAGTTCTATATAATCAATGGCAAAATCACCTTTTGAAGGTTTCCAATCTTTCTTAAAAATACGTACCAGATTATCACCAGCTTTTAAGTCTACAACTCCAAAATCAATGACTGTAAACTCTTTAGATTGAGGAAAAACAAATTCACTGTATTTATGGCTATTGATTAATATATCGTGATTAGATTCTCCATCTGGTGAAGCATATCTCACTTTAAAACGATATTTTGCAGGTTTTGCTACCTGTGCTAAAATAGAAACATGATCGTATGGATTATCGAAATTTGTAACATACCCTTTTCCGCTGTAACCTTTAATGTAAGTATCTACATTTACATTATATAATTCACCTCCAGCAGCAAATCCATTTTCAGCTTCTAAATGAAGAGTTGTTCTTGTACGCTCTGCATTCCCTAAACCTTCTTTTGAAGGCACAATTGGAATGATATCCCCATTTTTGTCGTATTTTAAGTAATCGGCCATAGTAGATCGTGTTTCGCTTAAACCACCAGACAACCAAGCACTGTGATAGAACATAATATCTTCACCTTTATACGTCACCGTTCCTCCGTGGTTTGTTCCACTCTGACCTTCAAAATCATCTATAAATAGACCTTTAAATTCATACGGTCCTAAAGGTTTATCTGCAACGGCATAAAACATTTTTTCTGGCCAACGTCTAGGTGTTAAACCAGGATATGTTAAGTAATACTTATTATCTTTTTTATGTACCCATGGGCCTTCAAAAACATGAGTTAATTGCGGTGTTAAATCGACATACGTTTCTGGTTTAATAGACATCAAATCGTCGTTTAACTCGGCAGCGAAACACTTACGGTCGTGTCCCCAATATAAATATGGCGTACCGTCATCATCTATAAAAATGGCAGGATCTTGACCAAATTCCACACCTTTAATATATCCTAAATCGGTGAATGGACCTGCAGGAGTATCACTACGTGCAACACCGGTTCTAAACAGTCCGATTCCGGCTTCTTTCATACAATAAATTAAATAATATTGCCCTCTATAATAAGCGGCATCCATAGCCCAAGCATGACTCTCTGCCCAGTCTACATTTTCTAAATGTAAAATACGTCCGTGATCTGTCCAATTTACTAAATCGGTAGAAGAAAACGCATGATATCCTGTCATTCCATAATGGTTATTAGAACCTGGCTCATCATGACTGGTGTATACCCAAAGGGTATTCGGATCGTCTGGCCATACATGTGGAGACGGATCGGCAGTAAACACATTAGTAAACATTGGATTTTGCGCAAAGCCAATGCTTGTAATCATAAAGCTGATTAATGCTGCTAATTTAATTTTCATACTATTTATATTTTTTAATTCACCTGTATTAATGGTCCTATTAACTAAATATGTTCTTTTTAAAATCTCTTTAAATTTTAGACACTTTAACACCCGCCCCCTTATTCTCTAAAATCTTACCATTCGTTTTTATAGTACTCTTTTTAACTTCTTCTCCTATTTCTATAGGCATTCCAGTTTTATTTGTAAGCATTAAACCTGTAGTTAAAGCTTGACTATAAGGCGACATCGCTTCTCCATGTTCAGGGTGAGTGTAACCTAATAAAATTGGCAAATCAGATTTACGTTGCGTTCCTTTTTCACTTCTTAAAACGATAGTATTATCAGCACCTTGAATGGTTGCCAAAGCGTGAACTACACGATCAGATTCTGCTGCATCTACAATTAAATCTACATCTATGTTACTACCTTCTACAAATAATAAAGGCCCGTAATTCGCATCCCCTTTACAATTTTTAACTACGGTACCATCTCCTACCCAATACCCACGTTCTGTGCCTATGGTTTCACAATTTTCAAGATGCGCCTTATTAAATCGCAATTCGAATCCGCCACGGGTATTTTTTGCAATACAGTTCTTAAATGTTATGTTTTCGCATTTGCCATAGGTTCTAAACCCATCTTCGCAAAGCGATTTCATATATCCTGGAGTTACGACGTATTCTCACTCACGATTCAGCGTCCATGTTTTAAAATTCACATCGAATGCAGGACCTGAAGTTTCTGCTAAAACAGCATCTGTAGAGCGCATTTCTCCTTCGGCATAACAATCTTCGAAATACACATTCTTAGGATTTTGCTGTATAAAAAAGCAGTGCCCAAACGAACGGTTATATATTTTACATCCATATAGTTTGGTATCGTTTCCTGTCACTAAGAGTCCGCTGTGTTTTTTGTGCTTTATAGTGGTTTCTTTTTGCTTTCCTTTTCCAAACAAATCGCCATATCCATAAGGATAAGCCCCTTTTACATATAAAGTAATGTCTTTAAGAATATTTGCTTCACCAGCAACCTGAAGTACTGTACCGCCAGGTGATGTGCCTTGTCCAATACATCTAATAGTCAATCCTAGAAAAGAATTATTTGATCCGGTTACTAAAAATTCGTCGGAATGTATTGGTGGGTTTAAGACTGTTCGAATTTCGGTATCCAACTCGATTTCCACGCCTTCAAGATTAAAAACATTGTTGCTTCCACTGAAAGTGATGTATTGATAAAGTTTATTCGCACGACGTTCTTGAAGAACCTCAGGTGTTAAGATATCAGTTAATTTATATACACCAGGAGCCATGGTGATTGTATTTCCACTTTGGGAAGCATATTTAGCTAACTCACTTAAACTGCTTATCTCGATATTTGATGCTTTAAGATAAGAGCTCATAAAAAAACAAAACAAGAAAAGATATCTTAATTGGAAACTCATAAACTTTATATTTTAAACTTGTACTGATTTAGTTGCTCAGTACAAGTTTAAAACTTCAAGCTGAAATAGAATATAAACTATGATTCAATTCTAATAACTTAAAACCCTTTTAAGTATTTAGTGCTTATTTTTCGTTGAAAACCTGAAATTTAGAAGACTTCAGCTGTATTTAAAGGTTCTTTCTTACACTATAATGTTTTTTAATTTTAAAAACACGAGAGCTCAATTCGAGTGATTTTGAGATTCGAAAAATCGTATCGAGAACCTTTTTAAATAAAAAACTGCTATTCTCGATACAAATTTCACTCATTTTCATTTGTAAAATTCACTCGAATTGACAACTTTTATCAAAATACAGAACGCGTTTTATTAATCTATATTTATACCTCATTTTTTTGATATTCTAGTAATACAATCTGACTTTTAATCCTCAAAAATTTCTGCTTCCAATTAATACTTTTACAACTTATCGCTTGGTACGATTTTCTTCATTAATCACATTTTCTGATGCTGTAGCTTCTCGAACCTCACCCACACTTTTTACGTCTAAATTGGTTGTTCCGTTAAACGTAATAACTTCTGCATCGGTTTGATTATTTAATGTAATATCAGTAGCGTGCATCTTTGCATTTTCATCGAAATTACCATAACCTTCCCAAACAGATAGTTTAATAGCCATGGTGTCTGGAATATATTCTGGAGCTTCTGTTCTTATATTTACTGTATGTCCTGTTCCATTAATTTTAGCCAATAAATTGTTTGCTAGTCCGTCTCTACTATCTAAAATAGTCATGTCTACAGACGCATTTTTAGCATCGGTATACGCAATACAAAAGGCTTCTCCATATTTAGCATCTGCGCTGCAATTTATTAAAACATCTTCGTTACCTACGTTATAGCCAGTAGCAACACAATCACGTACCACACAATCTATAACCATGTCTCCCGAGGTACTCAACCCTGTGCAAATCCCTCTTCGCATCTGCGTTACCGTACAGTTTTTTACGGTTGTGTTTTTGGTTAGATGACCCTTATAATCTGGATACATCCGTATTCCATCTTCACTAAGGGAAATGATTTCTCCAGGTAATATTTTACCATCTTCTGCAACGTTAGTCCCTTCTATATAATTCCCCTTAGCGGCGTAGAAATTCTTATCAAATCCAAAACCAGACGTTTCTGCAAGCATGGCATCGGTAGTACGTAGTAAGCCATCGACCTCACAACCTTCAATAAGCGTGTTTACTGAGCCTTGTAAAAATATACCGTGTCCCATCGCTCTCATATGGACTTTACAACCTAATAACTTTACGTTTTTCGCAGGATAGCCAACGCGAATACCATTCATTTTACGTACATTACTACCACCACTTATACCATATAAATAGCCATAGCCCCAAGGATTTGAGCCTGCTGTTCGCAACTCTACATCTTTTAAAACCACATATTCTCCAACGATATTAAACATTTTGTTCTTACTTTGATGACCGGGTGTATCGCCATACGTTTCAATATACAATCCTTCTAGTGTAATATGTTTTCCTGATATTTCTATCGCACAATACATATCATTACCATCGTCACTTTTAACTAAATCGGTTCGGCTAAACAACTTTGTATCGACCATAAACCGCACACCTTTTAAATCGTAATATGAATTATGCCCTGTGAATTCTAGAAACCTTATTTTTTCAGCGTCATCAATTTGATAATTTCCCGCTTTAAGTTTTACATGAACATTATCTTGATTTAAATACGTCTTAAATTCGGAAAGCGTATTAACTTCTATAACCGTTTTCTTTGTATCAGACGTTTGGGCATGGCCTGACAATCCAAGGGATAATACGATTAGTAAGGTTGTAATATATGTTTTCATAATGAATTGTTTTTTAAGTATGGATTAGCGTGTCCGCTGTTTTTACTAATGTTTCGTTTTTATTTTTTTATGGAAATTATTTTATAGCCTTCAACGTATTATTAACCCCTAAATCTTTAATGTTTCCAACCGATTCACCTGTGACACCAGAACTTTTATCTGATAAAATAAGAGGATATTCAGTTAAATTATGAATTTCAAAATCTGAAGCTTTAAAGTCGTTTTGATTAGGAAGATTACCGTTTAATAATCGGATATTATTTTTATCGCCACCAACCTGAATTTTCAGTCCTTGGTCTACGCCTTGACTAGAACCACGGATTGTAATTTTGTGTTCACTTCCGCCAATATACGCCACATTCCCAGAACCATTGTAATATGGTTCTTCAGAGGATATCAGCGTAATATCTGCATTATACCCTTTATCTCTTTCGTACGTAGATGCATATGCTGGACCATGCGTCACATCCGCTTTACAATTTACCAATTCGCCAGTTCCCAATGAAAATCCATTTTCGCAACCAATAGCCACACAACCTTCTACACGTTTTTTTCCTGTAGCATGAGCAATAGTCACGCCTGTCCTCATATATTTTACTGTGCAATTTAAAACCGTAACATTCGATGTGCCTCGTTTATAAAATTTGCCATCTATAATTGTTTCTCCACCATCGTACGCACGAATACCTGCTTCTCCTGTACTTAACATATAGCCTTTTGGAAGTTTGTAACCCCAAACCGTCATAAAGTCAACATCGAAAGCGGGTCCAGACGTTTCCTTTAGTATATCGTCGGTTTTACGCATTTCGCCTTCTACCACACAACCTTCAATAATTGGGTTATTCGCCGCTTGCATAAAAATACAATGCCCGTAACTTCTATGTGTGAATTTTGAATCTTTTAAATGATTAGACTCTCCGCGCACTAAACATGCACTGTGTTTTTTATGTGGAATTACAGATTTCCCGCCCTTCCCAAACGCATCGCCATAACCATACGGAAAAGAACCTTTAGTTGTGACATTAAATCCTACGACTCTATTATGAGAACCATCGATAACAATATTATTTGCTCTATGTGTTGGGTGGTCGTTAACAGAACCGACATCGACTAGCGTTAAGTTTTTCAACACATTTTTATTGCCTACAATTTGAATCTCGTACACCTGAAACTTTCCAAAGGCTTGAAACACTTTCGTATCGACATTAATGGTCACTCCAGTAAAATCGTAGGTGCTATTATGCCCTTCAAAAAGCAACAAGACTTTACTCGTGTTTTTAATTATAGTTTCCTTGGTGTAGAGTCCGT
The DNA here is from genome assembly GCF_033447105.1 of Formosa sejongensis. NCBI lineage: Bacteria > Pseudomonadati > Bacteroidota > Flavobacteriia > Flavobacteriales > Flavobacteriaceae > Formosa > Formosa sejongensis. The sequence goes on along the minus strand of NZ_JAWQUN010000021.1, from coordinate 54,503 downwards.
TTTTAACATCTTCGGCAGTTATGGAATAGACTCCTGGTTTCATTTTTACATGTACATGATCATCATCCAAATACGGTTTTAATTCTTCTAAAGAATTCACCATGGTTTGTGCGTGTAGCTTTACACCTGGAAATACAAATACACCTAAAAGGCATATCATATAAAATTTTAGTATTGAATTTATTTTGAAGTTGACACCTGATTTAGTCATATAAATTTAGCTTTGATTATGAGGTCTAATTCCGAATGATAAAAATACTGAAGCCCTTTGCATTTAAATATAAACTATGGTTCAATCCCTATAAATTATATGCCTAAACCCAAAAAGTGAAGCCATAGGTTTATAAAACCTCTAACTTCACTTTGATAATTTTGAAATCATAATCTGCTTGCCACTAAAAAACAAGGAACCCACAGGTAGTATTTAATCTAATTCTTTTACTTTAATATGTCTATAAATTACTTCTGCATACTCTGCTTGTAAAGCAATAAATCCAGAGGATAAATCTAAACCTCCATAAGTTGCATTAGTAATTTCGTTTATTAAAACACCATTTAAATAGTATTTTGCTGAATCTCCTCGAACTTCTACTAGCACTTGGTTCCATGCTGGTTTTTCTACATTGGTCCACTTTTTAGATCTACTATAATCATGATTTTCAATTTTAATGATTTCTCCTTCTTTTAACACATCACTATGGCAGCCTAAAATATTCCACAAATCTCCCGTATCACCTTCTTGAATTTGGTACTCTAAACTCGGTGGCCAGGCATACGTTCCAACTTGACAATGGTATAATAAACCTGCATCTCTTATTTCATCTAAGCGTGGCGCAAAACGTCGTTCTCCCCATTTAAATTCAAATTTTAAATCGTAAGTACTGTATTCTTTTTTGGTAACAGCAACTCCATAAGGGGCTGCAGTTTCTGTCCATTTATACATTGCTTTTAGTTCCTGATCTTTATATTCGAACATGGCATTTGCTTCTTCTACAGTCGCATCGCCATGAACAATAAAATCATAATTTGGACCAGACTTTTCTGAGTTCACAAAAAGATCTACCCATTCCCCTTTTTTAGACACTCGTATATCATCTAAAGTTCTAATAAGAATGTTTTTATAAGCTACACGACCATGATCGCCTTGTAATCTTAATGGCGCAAGTGCAACCTCTTCGCTTTCTATACCTTCGCGAGTCGCTCCGGTAACTTCTTTATTTTCATGAATTACAGTGCCATTTAAAATCACTTTCTCGAACATGGCATTTTTGATTTTATTACCATTTTCATCGAATCTAGGTGCTCTAAAAATAATATCGTAAGTCTGCCATTCTCCTAAAGGTAAAGTTGCATTTACTCTAGGCGGAATGCCTTCATAGCCTTTTTCATTTTTTGGTTTACTCTCGTCCCAACGTTGATAAATGGCACCACAATCTGAATATTCTAAATCTTCTTTTCCATAACTATCAAATACTTGTATTTCATATCTGCTTTGAAAATAGATACCTGAATTTGAACCTTCAGGTAGTAAAAACTCTATATGCAATTCCATATCTCCAAAAGAGGCCTTAGTTTCTAAATGTGCTGTTTTACCTGTAGCTCCATTTACAAAAGCAGCATCTCCTGTTTCATATTTAAATAATTTAGTGTTTAAGGAATCTACTTCTACAGTTTTTGCAAGAAACCAATCTCCCGTAGGCTGATTAAAATCTTGTAATGACTTGAGTTTAATTTGACCAAATGAGGTATTGATACCCGCAAGTATTAAAGTCAATAAAAAGATAATTTTACTATGTTTCATCTGTGGTTTTTGGCTATTTAGTTTATCAGTTTGTTTAAAGTGCTATTGAAATACTATACTATTTATTATTTTATTTGAGTCACTTTTCCCTCTAATTGAAATTTAGATTCCACCGTTTTCGTTGTATAGGCATCAGAGTCTCCTTTAAATCCGGGTTGCTTTCCTCCTACTGAAACCGTAAACCATCCGGGTTCCATAACTCTGACACCTTTTTTATTAATCATGGATATCTGACGTGGGGCAATAGTAAATTCTACCGTTTTGGTTTCTCCTGCTTTTAAATGCAGACGTTCAAATCCTTCTAATTGACGAATGGGACGAGGCGTAGATCCTTTCTCGTCTGTAACATACAACTGAACAACTTCATCTCCATCTCGAGATCCAGAATTACGAACCTCAACAGACACTTTTACAGATTCATTCATTTTTATTTTTTTAGGCAATTGAAGATTTTTATAATCAAAACTGCTATAACTTAATCCATAACCAAACGGATATAAAGGTTCACCCTCAAAATATCTATATGTACGCCCTTCCATATCGTAATTTTCAAAATCCGGTAATTGATCCACAGATTTATAATAGATATTTAACCGTCAGACTGAACACGTTTCAGCATCTCATTATTATTAAAATCTGAGATTCAAAAAGTGAGACTCTGAACCAAGTTCAGAGTTTCACTTTTTAATAAACATTACAACTTCACAACTACATCTGAACCATTAAAAGTAACGTTCTGATTTTTTCCTCCAACCATTTCAACAACTAAATCTATCGGTGTTTTAGAAAAATCTAAATACGCGCCATCTCCTTTAACAATATCCAGTGTTTTATTGGCTTCTGAATAGCTAAATTTCACTTCTGAATAGGTTCCGTTTTCATAATCGTAAGATGCATTATCATCCATATATAAGGTATATGTTGCATCTTTTCCTGGATAGATTTTTAGACGTAAAGGTTCGTCTGATTCCTCTGTTGCGTATTGCACTTTTGGTCCGATTGGAATGATGCTTCCTGCCTTTACAAATAGAGGTGTTTCATCTAAATCTGCTTTTACGGAAATTTCCTTACCACCTTCAATGATTTCGTTTGTCCAATAGTTGTACCATTGCCCTTTTGGGAAATACATGTCCATGTCTCGGCTTTGATATTCGGTTACAAAACCAACCATTATCGACTCTCCAAAAAATAATTGGTCTTTAATATCCCAAGTCTTTTTATCTTCTGGGTAGAAATACACCAACGGACTCATAAGCTGTTTACTGTTGGTTGTAATTTGCCATGCTTGCGAATAGATATATGGCATAAGTTGGTAACGTAAATCGATAAACTTACGTGCTGTACTTTCGAAGGCATCATCATATCTCCAAATTTCTGTTTCCGATACATAGCCATGGATTCTAAAGATTGGACTAAATGTTCCAAATTGAAACCAACGCGTTAACAACTCAATAAATTCGGGATTGGTATATTGACTATCGAACTCAGGATTTAAAGAGTTTGAATCTCTAAAGAATCCTCCAATATCATGCGTCCAATACGGCACACCAGCCATAGTAAAGTTTAAACCTGCAGCAATTTGCTCTTCAAACTGCTCCCAAGAAGCTTCAACATCTCCAGACCAAGAGGTTGCGCCATAACGTTGCTGACCAGCATAAGCAGAACGCGTTAAGTTAAACACACGCTCTTCTGGAAACTCATTTCGTCTTCCTTCGTACATCGCCTTAGTCACTAAAAGCGAATATGGATTTTGAACACTTTCGTAAGGTCCTACTGCTGTGTTTACTTTAGTATTAATTACCCCTTCTGGTTCAGTGCCATCTAACCAAATAGATTTTACGCCTTTATGAAACATAGAATCACTTAACATACGATAAAATTGCTCACTTACTTTTTCGTCATAGATATCGACATAATTACTACTTTCTATTTTTGTAAGACCATACTTTTCTTCTAAAGCTTTATTCTTTACTTCCGGCCATACAGACACCATTAAGTTCAGGTTTAAACTTGTTAATTCGTCGACCATAGCATCTGGATTTGGATATTTCGCAGGATCCCATTCTGGTCCTTTTGTTCCTTCTGGCCAATAAAACCAATCTTGTACAATATTGTCAAACGGAATTTCTTTTTCACGCATTTCACGTGCATTCGCTAATAATTCTTCTTGATTGTGGTAACGTTCGCGACATTGCCAAAACCCATAAGCGCTTTTAGCAAACATTGGTGCTTTTCCTGTTAAGTTCTGATATTCTGAAATTACAGCCTCTGGGTTTTCTCCAGCTATTAAATAATAATCTATAGCATGTCCTTTGGTACTAGAAAACACGGTTTTATTAAAATCTGGTTCGTTATAAAACAATTCTCCTGGAATTTTTGCTCCTGTATTTTGGAATACCACCTCGTACGTTTTTCCTGCTTCTAAATGTTTTTTTCCTGAATAGCGTCTTGGCATCCATATGGTTGAATAATTAATAATAGCATCGCCATTTATTTTTACACTAATTTCTCCTCGCATACGACCATCCGGACTACTAAACGCTAAGAATGTATATTCTCCTGTCTGCGTTGGCGTAAACGTTGTTGTCCGAATGTTTTTCTCTTTTGCTTCTTTTGCGGCATACAGTGCTACATTTTCTTTTTCACCACCTTCAGGAACCACCGCTTGCTCTACGACTTCTGTTTCAATGTCTTCGACAGTTGTATCAAATTGTATTTCATTCTGAGGTAAGTTAAAATCTGTAAGACTGTAATTATGCCAATAAATACCATATCCCTTAGTTGACAACAAAAACGGAATCGCTATTTCTTGATTGTACTGTTGTAAACGCATTGGGACATTCTTCCAATTCATAATACCACTTTGGTACTGCCCTAATCCATACAAACCTTCATCTCCCGCGACGAATCCCTGAGAAACGGTATGTTCTGCTTCTGGATCCACATCAATAAATGTGAATTCATTAGTTTCTGAAAGCAAATCTTTTTTATTTAAGGTTTGATATTTTATAATCCCATCGCCATCTAAGGTTACAGTTAACGAATCGGTACGTATTGTTAACATATTTTCAGTTTCTATAAGCTCCCAAGTCACATCTTGAGGCTCTAAAACCGTTACATAATCTGGAATGGTAGAAACTTCACTCCCTGACTTTATTTTTTTTACATGTATAATAGATGCATTTACAACGTCGATCGTAATAAGCGTACTATCTTGATTGACGGAAACACCATTTGCATTTTTTTCTACTTCATATTTGTATTTAGAATTACAACTAAAAACTATAATAGTTAATAGAAATAAACACATCATCTTACCTTGTTTGGAATGTATCATAAATTTCAATTTTTGCTAAGTAAATTTAGCAATCTCTGCAGTAAAACAGAGTAAAAGAAATCTATTTATGGGGTAAAGCAGGTAACAAAACAGAGGTTTTTTTGTACCATATATAACTTTACACCCCTGTACCTGAATCATTTTTATGCGTCTTAGCAAATTGTGATGGAAGAATATTAAATTCTGCTTTAAAACATTTAGAAAAATATTTCGGATTAGAGAATCCTACTTTATAGGCTATTTCAGACACGGTTAATTTATTCATTTTAAGCAATTGTACAGCACGTTTTAAACGCATACTTTTAATAAACTCTGATGGGGAATTTCCTGTTATTGAATTTATTTTCCGATACAAATGACCTCGACTCATCTCTAAAGCCTGACTTAAATCATCTACAGAAAAATTAGAATCACTCATATTTTCCTCTACGATTTCCAATGCTTTTTTAATTAATTGTTCGTCTATAGTGGTTACCGTTATTTCTGAAGGATTAATATCTAACTTTTTGCTAAACACGTCTTGTAAAGCACGTCTTTGTGCAAGCAAACCATGTATTCTAGACTTCAACACGTCTATACTAAAAGGTTTCGTTACATACTGGTCTGCCCCGTTATTAAATCCTATAACTTTATAGTCTTCGGACGTTTGAGCGGTTAATAATATTACAGGAATATGAGACGTCAATTGATTCGTTTTTACTTTTAAACAAAACTCATTTCCATCCATTTTAGGCATCATAACATCACTTATAATGATATCTGGCACATGACTTTGAGCTTGCTCAAGTCCTTCTACTCCGTCTGAAGCTTCTATGACTTTAAAATACACTTCTAAACTTGTTTTTAAAAAGGCTCTCAGATCCGTATGGTCTTCAACCAATAAAACCAAAGGCGTTTTGTTCGTGTGTTTTACCTCTTGGTGTGATTCTGTTTCTTCATGTATTACAATGTCTTTAATATGTGTTTTAACTGGACGTTTTTCTATTTCATTTTTAATAGCTACTAAAGGTATTTGAATAACAAAACAAGACCCGACTCCCATTGTACTTTGTACCGAAATTTTTCCGCCGTGTAACTCTACATATTCCTTTACCAATTCTAAACCAATCCCACTTCCGTGACCTCCTATACTGTTGCCATTATCTAATTGATAAAATCGTTTAAATATCTTATCCAATTCCGTTGAAGGCATACCAATACCATCGTCTGAAACTTCAATTTGAAAATTATTATTTTTATCCTTGCTGGTTTTTATTGAAACATGTCCGTTTTCAGCAGTAAATTTAAAGGCATTTGATAATAAATTGAAAATGATCTTTTCCATTTTATCATGATCAAACAGGGTTTCACACGCCTCTATATCTGTTTTAAATTGAAATTGAATATGTTTTTCATTAAAAAGGGAGACAAATAAAAAGGATAACTCTTTAGTAAAAGCAACGATATCTCCTGCTTCTTTTTTTAATTTTAATTCCCCTGAATCTATTTTCTGAAAATCTAATAATTGATTTACTAAGTTTAATAATCTTTTGCCATGTCGAGACATTAAACGCAATTGTGGTTCTTGTTCTGGATTCGTATTTGTTTTTAATAATTTATCTAAAGGCGATAATATTAATGTTAATGGCGTTCTAAATTCGTGACTTATATTCGCGAAGAATTTTATTTTCATAGCGTCTATGTCATGAGCTCTTTTTGCGTTATTTCTTTTAACAACTTGACGTCTTGCCAAGAATACCAAAGCCGTTAATATTAATCCATAACACATATATGCCCACCACGATTTCCAAAACGGTGGTAATATTGTGATTTTTAAAGACGTTCCTGTTTCATTCCATAAACCATCGTTATTAGATGCTTTTACTCTAAACACATAATCACCTGGATCTAAATTGGTATAACTGGCCTCACGTTTATGTCCGATATAATTCCAGTCGGCATCGAAACCTTCCATTTTATAGGCATATTCATTATTTTCTGGAGTGGTATAATTTAATGCTACAAATTCAAAACTAAGCATAGACTGATCGTGATTAAGCACCAAATTTTCGGTCTTACTGATATGCTTTGTTAAGGGAGAATGCGTCGTATTTACTTGAACTTCGGTATTAAACAACTTAAAATTTGTTAATACGATTTCAGGAATAATTTTATTATCCTCGATCTGATTTGGATTAAAAATAGTGAACCCATTATTCCCTCCAAATAACAGTTCGCCATCAGATGTTTTACAATATACAAACGATGAAAACTCATTACTTTGCAAGCCATCATATTCATTGTAATTCTTAAACGTTTTAGTTTCTGGATTAAATTTAGAGAGTCCGTTATTGGTGCTTAGCCACAAATTCCCTTCGTCATCCTCTAAAATCCCACGTACAGAATTTCCTGCCAGTCCATCTTCGGTGGTAAACACTTGAAACGTATTCGTTTCCGTATTCATTAAATTAATCCCTGTAGAAGTCCCTATCCAAAAATTGTTCTTTTTGTCCTCGTAAATACTCAAAATATAATTTTCTGAAATACTTTTATCGTCTAAATTGTCGTGCAAAAAGTGTGTAAAAGTTCCAGTATTTTTATGAAATAAATTTAAGCCATTTACAGTACCAATCCAGATATCATCTTTTTTGTCTTTGTAAATTACTTTAATTCTATTGTCTGAGATCTGATTTGCTCCGCCAGTATTCCTAAAATGTGTAAAGGTGTTTAATGTCTCATTATACACATCGAGCCCCTCGCCTACATTACCAATATATAAATTATCCTGATCTTTTAATAAGGCATATATGCTATTTGATGCTATAGAATTTACATCATCATCTTTATGTTTAAAGACAGTAAATTCACCGGTTGCTTTATCAAATAAGTTTAGACCATTTAACGTTCCTACCCATAAAAAGCCCGGTTTATCTTCTGTTATAGACAAAATATAATCGTTGCTTAAACCTAAATCATCTTGTGGGTTTGGTTTAAAATGCTGAAAACTGAGACTATCTCTATTAAATTTACTTAATGTACCATTCGCTTTTGTTCCTATCCAAATATCTTGTTCTGAGTCTTGATATAAGGCTCTAACTCTATTATTAAGTAGTCCATTTGGCGCATTATTATCTTTTACATGCACAAAAGGCTTCCTCTTTTTCACAATAACATCTACTCCCGCATCATAAGAGCTCAACCAAATATTACCAAAAGAATCTTCATAAAAACTGGTAATTGTATTACTATTAATACCTGTTGGATTATTTTTATCATAGAGTAATCTATGTGTCGTATTATTTGCTGATGAGGTATAAATTAATCCATAGTCCCTTACCGAAACCCAGCTATTTCCTTCTGAATCTGAAAAAGGGGATACTAATTTATCTGAAAATTTAAATGGTAATTTTATCTTTTCAACTTTGAAGTGGTCTTTTAATTTTAAATAATAATTGGCTTCCGAAAATGAACCTACGAGTACATCTCCGTTTGCCTGTAAATGCAAATTATCCACATTGACATCTTTTATAAGTGACTTAAATGTTGACGTTTTTTCATCGAAAACATCAAGTCCTTTACTCGTTGCAACTAACAATCCTCTTTTCGGATCTTTTAACATGCCATTTATAACATTTGAACGTAATGTATTTTTATCGCCACTAATATGTCTATAATTAGACACTTTATTTGTATTAATATCTAAAGTATACAAACCCGAATTATCGGTTGCTATCCATAAGGTGTTATTATCTACATATAAAAATTGAATGGTAAAAGTTCCGAATTCGTCCTTAAAAACGTCATTAAACCTGGTAATTTTATACGTCTCTAAATCAATTTTATTCAAGCCTTTATGTGTTCCAATCCATAACTGCTTATGCTTATCTTCTGCAAGGGCAAGTATTAAGTTATTACTTAAGGAGTGCGGATTCGTTGGAGCATATAAAAAATTTAAAAATGAATACCCATCATAGCGACATAATCCATCTTCCGTCCCAAACCACATAAAACCATCGGAATCTTGCAGCATGGTATGCACCATATTTGAGACTAATCCATCCTTTGTTGTGAGATGTTCAACGATTAAATTTTGAGCACGAATTGGAAACCAAGTAAAGAATATAATAGTGATAAGTAAACATGATTTTTTCATTTTATTATACATTTTCACTTCCACTATTATTATATTATTTACAATTACAGCTAATATTCTTTATAAAATTAAAACTATTAAAAAATTGAATTTTACGCTATATAGCTAATCTATCTCATGAAATAAATTTTACATGAAATAAGTTTTGGCTTTACTCTGTTCTATACGCATCCGAAATAAGTCGCAAAATACTAGGGTAAAACCAAGCTATGCCTATTTAAATTTTATGATTATCACTAGTCTTTTTTCAACCTTTCTCAGAAGTACTGTAAATTATAATTTTATTTATTGTTTTGGAAACCCAGTTGGTAAAGGTGGTACATTTAAAGCTTCTTTTTCATCAGGAACTCTGTTCGATGTGGTTTGTTTGTCGCCATACCAATATACACCAACACCATAGCCCATTTCGCAATCTGTCCAACTCCAAACTTCCATATCTAGTTGTAAGGATTTGCTAAATGGCATAATATCTAAAGATCGGGTTCTTAATTCGGTACTATAACCTAAAGTGTTTTTTTTGCTTGCGTTTTTTTCCTCTGTGGTTTTAATATTTACTTTATTATACACATAAGAACGAGGTTGTGCATGAAAAGGGTGTTCATAAAAATCATTGCTTTTACCTCCCCAAGAATAGCCATAATAATCTTCTGTTCCAGTTCCGAAAATAGATGGAAAATCTTCGCCATCTACCCATATTTTTTCATCACCTTCACCCCACCATCTCGCAACAGGATTCATAACAGTTAAAGCATCGCCTACATAAACCCCTCTTCCTTTAAGTATCACATAATTCCAATCTGAATAGGGCCGTGTTGCTACTGGGTATTGACCTCGCCATGCGGCATTAAAATACATACTTTCGCTATCCCAATTCCAATTTCCCACAGTTGCTTTTAAATCAACCTGGACTGCTTTTTTTCCTAAATTAACTACAGTTATCTTTCCTGATTTTTGATAAGGCATTGGCCATCTAGAGGTCATAGTACCATCTTCGCTTACAGCTATATGCCAGCCTTGATGTGGATTTAAACCGATACCACTACCAAAAAAATCACCAATAGGAGTCCAAACGGTTTGCTCGCCATCAAATTCAATTTTTAAAACAACAGAACGAGTTACCTCTAAGTTTTTATAATCTTTTAACTTTATACTCAACGCTCTAATTACAGCATTTCCTTCTGGAAGTTCTAAAGATTTTTCTTTTTTTGAACCTAATTTAGCTGTGAATGCAACTTGTGTTCCTTCAACTTTACTATTAGGTTCTAACAATAATTTCCCGATTTTCTGGGTTAAAGGCATGGTTTTATTAAAATCGTCTTTTGTAAATGTTTTAACAGGTGTATAATCATCATAAGACCTGTATGTAAAAACATAGAAGAAAGGTCTTTGTGTTGTTGTTATTTTACAACTTTTAGCATAGGGAATTGGAAAAAATGAAACTGCAGAACGTAGTGATTGATGTGCAAATGGGAACGGAATTTCTCCAGTTCCATCAAGCAATCCTAACATATTTCCTTGCAAAACAGGCTCGGTATTTCCATCTAAATAAATTTTTATTTCAATATCGGTATTCGGTTTGTCTGCACTTAAAAAAGGCATCCAAGTACGGACTAAGGCACCTGGACCTACATGATCCATTAACACCCATTCTTTCTGTCCGTTTTTTTCTTCTGTTCTAATAAAATTATGGTCGTTGTCATTATCATTATAATCATGATTATTAAACCATCCCACGGTATCATTAGGTGTTTTAGACGCTCTGTTATAACTACTTTCTTGTTTTAACCTAAAATTATCTCTTGGAAAACGTGCTACAGCATCCCTATCCACCATTTCTTTCAATAAGGATTCAAGGGTTATTTTCTCTACATTTTGAGCAGATGCTAAAAGTGTGAACACAAAAAAAAGAGCACTTAAAATTGATTTCATATTATCACCCATATAAAGACACATTTTACTTGCTAACAATTAGTTATCTTGCTCCAATTCTACATAATTATAATACACAGCGCCTTCCATGTCTCCAGCGGCATTTAAAAACCAAGTTTGAATAAATGCAGGACCTTTAGGCAAATCTTTAATACTAAAGTTTACGCCATCTGCTTCTGGATTAACAGCTTTAGTTTCATCGACATAAACGTCATCTCCATTCCATATTTTTATACGGGCTTGGGTAATATCTAGTGCTTTTCCAGGACCAGCAGCTGTGATTGTCGTTTCATTTTCTATCTCTTTTGGCCAACGACGTAAATCGAAATTGTAAGTCCCCGATTTATCAAATTCTACAGCTATAAAACCACTTCCTGTTACTCCTTTTTTCACACTCTCTTGATCCCAAATTACAGTCCCGTGAAAATCGTGTGCCAATAAATGTGATTGAGGTTCTTCTGGATGACCAAGCATAATACGTGTATATTCACTTGAACGTTCGTCTACCAACTTCCACCAGTCTTCATATTCTTGTTTTAACTCTGCAACTACAGCGTCGTTTTCTGAATCTGAAATAATATCATGTTCTTGTTTCATATCTACAAGCACATCATATAATTCCCAATCAGACACACTATCTGTTCTTACCAAACGCCATTTATGCTCTATAACATCGCCATTCCAATCATCTTTTTTAACTGATAGTTTTTTATACTTCTGCGGAAATTCCGTCCACATATCGTTAATAGTGACTGCTCTTTTTTTGTAATCCTCTGGATTGTTTGAAGAATCAGTATCTAAAAAGGGTTTAAAGCTACGTCCGCGTATTTTTAATTTTTCAGGTCTATTTTCAACATCCTCTAAATCTAAAATATCCATAAACGTCGGCAACCAATCTATATGCGCTGTTAAAGCTTCTACTTCTCTTCCTAAGCCTTCACCTCCAAGATTTCCATCTTTCCATCTTACAAAACAGGGCACTCTTGTTCCTCCATCATAATTAGAACCTTTTCCACCTCTTAAATAACCGCCATCACCATTATCTGTTGTAAACACAAGTATCGTATTATCTGCAATGCCTTTATCATCTAAAAACTTTAGCAATCGTCCGAAGTTCTTGTCTATATTTTCAATAGTTCCTTTTTTAGCACCGACACCTTCACGAGCATCTGGCGGCAACACATGTGGCGCATGAGCTGTTCCAAGAGGAATATAAGCAAAGAAAGGTTTGTCTTTTTTAATATTATCGTCCATAAAATCCATAGCGCGATTCATGAAAAAGTTCGTGGTAAATGCACCTTCAATACCATCGTCTTCATCGGTCATTTCGACTAGAGAATCGTTTACCCAAACTTGAGCGCTATTATTGGTATTTCCCCAATAATCGGGTTGCTGTCCGGTACCACCACCTTTAACCCAAGCCACCTCTTCGAAGCCTCTGTCTTTAGGACGGAATGGATAATTGTCTCCCAAATGCCATTTAAAAAACAAACCTGTGGCATAGCCGTTAGCTTTAAAAATATCGGCCATGGTAATTTCATCGGCACGCAACATATTACGTCCGTTAATGGTGTGCCACACTCCAACAACATCACTAGGTCGTCCGGTAAGTAAAGCCCCTCGTGTAGGTGAGCAACTTGGGGATACATGAAAATCTGCTAATCTTACCGATCCCTTTGCAAACGCATCTATATTGGGTGTTTGTGGCCCATTGCCTTTGTAATACGAAAACGCACTGTGGCTAATATCGTCTGGCATAACAAAAATCACATTAGGGCGCTTTTCTGTTTTTACTGATTGGGATTCTGTATTTTGTTGTTTACAAGCCCCAAGTGTAAGTGCTATACTAACTAATAGGCTCAATGTCCAAACGCGTCGTTTCATAAAATGTTTTTTCAATAATTTACACCAAACTAACACGCAAATAATAACATAGATTTAAATTATTTAAATCGCTGGCAAGCTCGTAAGGGTTTATCTATACAATGTTAACCATTAGTCTTAACTTTCTTTATAAACCATGATTCAGAGTGTATAACTTATGTTGTTTTTAAGGTGTATAGAAAGAACGCTATGATTATATTATGAATTAATCAGAAATAATGTTCTAAACTCTATGTTGTACATTCTTTTCATTTTTTCCATTGATGAAAAACGAAACTAAAAAATCTAGGCTGCATCCACCCTATCTAAATGTTATGCTTGTATCCTAAATTTCAGGAACTCGCTTTAATGAGTTTAATTATTAAAATGCGTTAGGTAAAAACAAAATTTGATAAATTAACTTCCTGACGTTTTGCTCAAACAGCCTAAAATTTTACGGATATTTCACTGCACATTTTACGATAGAATGGCTGACGCCATTGCTACGTTTCATAGTTCTAACTAACTACAAAAATCTTTACCGAAATCCGTAACTCATAACCCAGTTCCCTCCATTGGGATGACATTCTAGATTAATGTTCAATTTGTCTTTTCGAGTGATTTTGAGGTACGAAAAATAGTATCGAGAAACTAAATAAAAAAACAAGTATTGCATTTCTATCTGATTTCATTTTTTCCATTGCCAGATACTTTCCGATTAATTCACTAATTAAAGTTCTCCAAGCAGACAAAACAGAACGGAGTTTCACCATCTATTAAAAAATTGTTAGTTTTAGTAAAACAAATATTAGTTGCTGTTTTGTTAGCTTCTTATTTCATTAAAAACCAATATATTCGTATTAAATCATAATAGTTAGTATGGTCAGTTTGAGTGGAGTCGAAAACCGTTATTAAATCATCACATAGCAGACATTCAAAAAACTAATTAAACCAAAAGAAAGACATTGTTAGAGCCACAACCATCAATTGAATTATTTGGACTTGTATTACACGAGCCCGTAACAGCATTAACAGATGTTTTGGTTTCCATTATCTGTTTAGTAGCCTATATAAAATTAAATGCATTACCTCAACAAAGTCAAATTCAGGGGTTATTTAAGTATTATTTTCTTTCCATGAGTTTAGCCACGTTTTTAGGTGGAGTTTTAGGTCATGCTTTTATGCCTTATTTACCCTTTTATATGAAGCTTCCAGGATGGATTACAAGTATGTTATCTATTGCTTTAATTGAACGTGCTTTGATACAATATTCTCGACAATGGATTGATCCAAAAATTGGTGCTTTCTTTTCAAAATTGAACATCATAGAATTAGTTGTTTTTTTAATACTCTCACTGGTCACATTAAACTTCCAATTTGTACTTATTCATGCGGCCTATGGTATGGGGATAGTCGTAACAGGATTTACAGGCTTTGTTTACCTTAAAGAAAAAAGCACAGGTAGCAAGCAAATATTATATGCCATGATCTTTAGTACCATTGGAGCTATCTTTTTTGTTTTCAGAATAGGATTAAATACATGGTTTAATCATGTAGACATCAGTCATGTGTTTATGATGATCGCTTCAGTACTCATTTACAAAGGGGCTAAAAACCTTATTAAGGGCTAACTTCTGTTTTCAAGCGAATGAAATTAGCAGGACTGCCTAACCCTCATTATTTTTCTACTCCAAGCATAAGCATAGATTGTTGATTTAAAACCAATCGTATATAAAACGCAGTAAGCATAAAAACAAAAAAATAGAAGATGAAAGAAGTTGAAGAATATTGTCCTTCTAACAAACAGGATTGGAGAAAATGGCTTGAATTAAACCATATAGAAAAGGATGCTGTTTGGTTGATTTTTTATAAAAAGAAGTCACCAAATCATAATCTTAATTGGAGTGAATCTGTTGACGAATCGCTTTGTTTTGGTTGGATAGACAGTACAAAAAAAACAATTGATACTGAGAGATACAAACAATATTTCAGTAAACGGAAGGCAAAAAGTAACTGGTCGAAAGTAAATAAGGTCAAAATAAAAAATTTAATTGACCAAGAACTTATGAAGGCAGCAGGCTATAAAAGTATTGAAGTTGCAAAAGAAAATGGGTCTTGGACAATTCTAGACGGCGTTGAAAATCTAGAAATTCCGAAAGATCTAAAACAAGAACTAGCAATTTGTAAAGTAGCATCGGAATATTTCGAAAGCTTAAGCAAGTCTAATAAAAAGTCCATTTTATATTGGGTTATTTCCGCTAAAAGAAAAGAAACAAGACATAAAAGAATTATAGAAATCGTAGAAAGTGCTAGTTTACAATTGAAACCAAAACAATTTAGATAAAAAAACGGCTTACAGTCCTAGTGGTGATTTTGAGGCACGAAAAATGGTTTAGAAAAACCAAGGTATTAACTCTATTTCTTTATCCTTTTTATATTGGCAAACACTCTCGGCTCCACTCAGGACAGACAGAAACAAAAACCCACAACTCATACCCCCCTAAAACTAAAATGCTTTGGTCGTCCCTCTCTCTGGATGGCATTCTATACCGAAAGCTTATGTTAACGCCTTAAAAAAAGAATTTGCTACTGTAGTATCTCACGACCTTAAAATGCCATTGGACAATTTAATACAGACCTCTGATATTAAAAAAAAATACATGTGCTATATGGCACATGTATTTTAGTTCCCTTAAATTAGGATTAAAGGTAATATTGTTATTTCATATTTGGATAAAACACAGAAACTACTAATAGTTATATGAGCTTCTTATTTTAATTTGATGTCACTATTTAAGTATACCTTTTTTCTGAAGTTCAGCTTTTATTCCAGGTAGCATTTCTTTCGCTGCATTCATTCCTAATTCATATAATTTTTCATTGTCTTTACTACTCATTAAAGGAATACCTTTTAAGTTAGGAGCAATTAAAACATCAGCTGTTGAGGTTAATTCAGTATTAGCTTTATTTGCTGCAACCGAGTAAGATCTTATAATTACATCCTGACGATTCTTTAAGTCAACCGTAGTCTCAAAAGCCATAATTTTAACCTCAATTATATATTTTGGATTGTACTCTTTGGCTATATTAACGGGAAGATTATCAAGAACGCCTCCATCAACAAAAGTAGATCCATACATTTTTACGGGCTCAAAAATTCCTGGTATAGCACATGAAGCATTAACAGATGGAGCTATTGGTCCGGCTTTTAAAGCTACAGATTCTCCCTTCACTAGATCTGTAGTAACCGCTACAAAAGGTATCTTTGTATCTTCAATCTGAGAAACACGAAGTTGTTTACCAAGATAATCTTGCAGTTTTTTCCCTGAAACAAACCCTTCTTTCGATCTGAATAAAGAAAAATCAAAAACATCTTTTGCCGTTGTTGATTTTATTAAAGGCATAAGCGAGTCAATTTTAGGGTTGTCAGCATATAATGCGCCCACCATACTTCCAGCACTTGTTCCAACAATTAGGTCTATAGGTATTCCTGCATCTTCAAGTACTTTTATAACACCTACATGAGCCATTCCATGAAATGCACCACCACCAAGTACAAGAGCAACCTCAGGTCTATCATTAAGTACACGTGCAGTCGGTTGTGTTGCAGGATTGTCAACTACCATAAATTGTTTTGCACAAGACGATACGGCAAATAGTAAAACTAAAGAAAAGGCAATAATTGTAAACTGTTTTTTCATAATTGGAGGTTTTAGTGAGTTTCGCGAATCTAAACGTATTTGGTTTAACTCGCAACTAACAAGTATATTAAAAGAATAATAATCATTATAAAACACCTTTTATACTCCCTATGATATCATCTCCTGAAATATCGCAACAGATTAAAACGCGTTATGAAGCGTTAGGCTTAAATGGTTTATTCACTTGCCATATTCGACCTAAAATAGATTCTAAAGGTCTACTAAATTAAGGCAGATTGCACTTGGATTGTTAATGCTTCAAGACGTTACACACGCCCATAAGGGACCTATGTCTCCAATAGGCAAGCTTGCACCCTCTAAATTAATTATTTACCTTTAGGTAAATAAAAAGATGGCCATGCTGGGCACATAGAGAGTATAGTTAATGGCTGTTTTGTGCTAAAATTAAACATTTAAACGCTTAATAATCAAGTGTTAAACTAAAAATTAGACACTTCTAAACAAGCCACTAACCATTATGTCACATTCAATAAAAATTATGTAATTATAAAAATGAACGTAGAAAAATTTTTCTCATCTGAATTAATTCTTGAAAATGATTCAATTTTACTGCGCCCTTTATCTATTAGCGATATTGATGCAATAGAGCAAATTAGTTACAGTAAAAAACTGGGCGAATTTGGAGCAAGGGTAAAAAACAGAAATGATTTAATCGATTTTTTTGACTTCTGCCTAAAAGCAAAAAAAGAAAAAGAATTATATCCTTTAAAAATTATAAATCAGAAAAATAATAACCCAATCGGATTGACAATGTTTGGAAATATTAGTTTTCAAAGTAAACGGATAGAAATAGGTTGGACTTGGATTGGCGAAAAATTTCAAGGTACAGGAATTAATGCAATCTGTAAAGGACTACTTTTGGATTATTGTTTTGACAATTTAAAACTAAGAAGAGTTGAATTTAAAATAGACATAAATAACATAAAATCTCAAAAGGCAATAGAAAAGATTGGAGCTATCAAAGAGGGTCTTTTAAGAGATTATAACATGCAATCCTATGGAGAAAGCAAAGGAACTTATGTTTACAGTATTCTTAAAGATGAATGGGGAAAATCTAATTAACGGAAGGATTTATACTCAAACAGATATTAAAGTTATCCGAACAGACAAAATAGAACCTTGTACAACACCATGTATTAAAAATTGCTAGTTATAGTAAAGTCAAAGTTAGTTACTCGTTTGTTAGCTTCTGATTTTCCTTCGGAAAATCCTCGGACACAAAACCACACTATTCGAAAAGCAAAAATCTGTATTTTAGATTCCCGATTTCAAGGGAAGACAGTATCATGAGAAACCCCGAGGAAGAACCTCTAGGAATTATTATACACGGCCTTTTCTAACGGTAACGAAGTAGAAAAGATCAACTACCTTCATAAAAGCATAGCACTTTAACACCTTTTTTTTGGGGGAGACTATACAGAACAAAAACAGTTAAAATTTGGGAGATGCTGTTATCTGGAGTAGTTCCGAAATATAGGTTGTCCGCGTGCTTTAGTAATTAGCGAAAGTAAAGTTTGATTAGTTTGTTAAAAATCAGTTTGTCAGGTTTCTTTTTCTATACCCAAAAAACTAGTTCTGAATAACGGGCAGCTGATGCTGCTTACACATGCTGTTTTAAATATCCATTACATTCTTGTTTTTAGTGATAAAAACGATCTACAAACAACTAACCCCATAAACCTCATTTACAAACACCCAATACGTACGACCACTAGGTAGTACTACGTGTTTTTCAGTCATAACAGACAATCTGCTTAAAAAATTAGTATATTTATAATCAAGCTGTTACTACAATAACTCATAACTTAAGTAGTGAATTTTATGATTAACTCTATTTAATTGAAAACTGTTACTACTATTAAAAAAAAGAGAAATTATGGCAATTAATATTATTGGAGTTGGTTTGGGTCGTACGGGTACTAATTCACTTAAATTAGCAATTAATAAACTTGAACAAGGACCATGTCACCATATGGAAGGAGTTTTTAAAAATATGGATGTACAAGTGCCCCTTTGGTCGGAGGCCATAAAAGGAAATGCAAATTGGAGCGCTATTTATGAGGGCTATAAAAGTGCTGTCGATTGGCCTACAGCAGGATTTTTTCGTGAATTAATCAAGGAGTACCCAACAGCTAAATTTATATTAACAGAGCGAAGCCCTGAAAGTTGGGCTGATAGTTTTGGCTCAACCATCTATAAATTACTTCAAGGACCAGTACCTGAACATTTACAAAACTGGCTAAAAATGGCTAATGACGTAGTTGTGAAATCTGGATTTCCAATTGGGTCAGATAGAGATCAATTAATAGAAGGGTTTATTGCTCATAATAAGGCCGTAAAAGAGAGTATTCCTCAAGAACAATTACTAATATTTCAAGTGAAGGACGGATGGGAACCGCTTTGTGAATTTCTTAATGTAGCTGTACCAAATGAAGCTTTTCCGCGTACAAATAATCGTGAAGAGTTTTGGGAGTTAATAAAAGGCGCGAGTTAACTAAGAATTGTGTTAGCCATTTATATCTCTTTATAACATATAATGATTTTAATGAACAATAATAAAACACCCGGAAAAGGTGTAATAATTAGTTTTGTCTTTTATTAAAGTATAGCTAACAGCATGTAAAATTAATTGCGTGTTCTATGTGTAATCGGAAGATCCTACCTTACAAAATTACGTTAGCTGTTAGCTAAAAAAATACTTAAACCTTTGAAAACTCATCTTCAAAATTTGAAATAAAATCGTTGATATACTTTTTAGTTATATCGGATTTACGAAAAACTAAATGATGGATTCTTTTTAGTCCATTTTTGCCAATCCTTTTAAAGATTAAATCCTCTGATAATTTAAAGGATTTTAAAGCCCATTTTGGCATGCACATCATTCCCATATTAGCATCTACCATTTCCAAAGCAACTTCGGTTAACGGGATAGCCGAAATTTTGAGCGGGTTAATCTTATTTGGTTTTAAAAATTGCTCGTAAATCGAAACCGTTTCTAAAGGAAAAGAGTGAATTATTAAGTGCGTATTTAAAAAATCATTAGCGTCCACGAAGTCAACAGATTTTAAAAGATTCTCTTTATGTATAATTGCATAAATCTCATCTTCATAAATTTCTATACTTGATAAAGTATCATCTTCTGGTTTTGATGTCACCATTGCAATATCTATTTCATTTGACAAAATTTTTAAAATCGGCTGATGTGTCGCCTCAAGAATAAGATCTACATGTATTTCAGGATATAAAAGCCCCATTTTCTGAATAAAAGCAGGTAAACCTTGATAAAAACTATAGCATTCAGTACTCACTTTTATTTTGCCGACAGAACCCGTTCGTAACTGTTCTATATTTTGAAATCCTTTTTGAATACTTTCGAGAATGGAATTTCCTAGTGTATAGAGTTCATGTCCTTCATCTGTTAATTTCCATTTATTTCGAGTTCGCAGAAAAACCTTAAACCCCAAACGCTCCTCCAATTCTCTTAATTGATGACTTAAAGCTGATTGTGTTAAAAAAAGTTTTTCAGCAGAATTTGCGATACTTCCTTCTTCTGCAATTGTTTTTATTAATCTAAAATATTTGATTTCCATACGCTACAAAGTTAACAATTTAACAGTGATGATGTAGTTGAGAAAATTTCATCTATAAATTAAAAACGCTCAATTTATAAACACAAATCAAACATTCCGTTCTATCTACTTTTGTCAAAAATAACATTAGAAAGTATGCAGAAACAAATTGAATTTTATGAAAACAAATTAGTTTACGAAATGGATCCATCAGATTTATGGGACGAATTAGAACATAGAAAAAATGTTGTGGCCTTGGACGCTAGACAACCTTTTGGTTTTGAAAAGGAACATATTCCTACTGCAATCAACATTCCTCATAGAGACATGAATGAAGAAAGCACAAGACACTTAGACAAGTCTAAAACTTACGTTTGTTATTGCGATGGAATTGGTTGCAACGCATCTACTAAAGGCGCATTAAAAATGACAAAACTTGGATTTAAAGTAAAAGAACTTATCGGAGGCATTGAATGGTGGAAATTTGACGGATATGCAACCGTCGGACAAAAACCAACTCCAGGTTCACAAATGGAATGTGCGTGTTAAAACCGAATAAAATGGATATACAATACGCCAAAGAAAGTGACATACCGCAGATTATAGAACTTTGTAAAGCCCACGCCAAATTTGAACAGGCAGATTATGAACAGACTAACAAAATAGAATTATTATCTAAATTCCTATTTGCCGAAAATCCGAGTCTAAAATGTTTGGTTGTAAAACAAGAAGAGTTACTAATTGGTTACGCAACATTTATGAAACAGTTTTCGACTTGGGATACCCATTTTTATATTTACCTTGATTGTCTATATCTTAAAGAAAATAAGAGAGGAAAAGGTTTAGGAAAAATGCTTATGGAGAAAATTCAAGAGTATGGCAAGTCTGAAAATTGCACTATTATGCAATGGCAAACTCCCGATTTTAATAAAAAAGCAATAGGATTTTATAATAGCATTGGTGGTACATCGAAAAGTAAAGAACGGTTTTATCTAAATATTTAACAGCAAAAAAACCTGTTCTTTTATCTTACTTTGATAAATACACTCCTTATTTTAGAGGAGAACAAAAGGTGTATCGATTTTACTACATATCTTTTTTCATTTTTATTCGGATTATTATTTTATTGAACTCATGAGGTATTTCGCAATTTTAATTGATGAAAAGATCCTTCGACTACGCTTTGAATACACCAAGACAAAAAACTAGACTGATTTTGCTTTTCTTGAATACTACGGAAACTAAAAGTAGGTTCTTTACAGCCTATTCCTGTTTTCGTTTGTGAGAATTGATTCCAGATTTAAAAACGGTCTAAAGTTGTGTTTTTTTGTAAGCCCCTGAAACCTGTTTAGGGTAACGTCCATGTTGATGGATTTATAATATAGAATCTTTTTAGACTTAACCAAGGCAGATGTTAATAACTAAAACCAAAAATCCATGACCTAAAAACAAAAAGATCCTTCGGTCGTTTCCTTTCTCTGAATAACAGTATGGAGTAAAGCCCAATACATAAGCCTTAACAACATTAATACGTACGTTCTTCACGTATTACTTTACCATTCAACGTTTCCTTGACATCAACAGTAATGGTTTCAGAATCACTTTCTACATTACCAATAGTTATTTCTTGAATTCGACCATCTAAGAGTTCTACAATCAATTCATTCTCATTTTTAGCCGTTACCGATTTAATAACAGATTCCGTTTCGTAAGGTTCGATTACCGATAGATAACGTGTCTCTTTTCCTTTCGTTCTTACTGCTAATGTTTTTCTACGTGACGATTCATCTCCTAATGGGAAATCCCCACCTAATTTTGCATTGAATTCAACCGCTTTTAAACCAGATATATCTATGGTTATAGTTCCTGATTCTTTTGTATTTTCTGGCATTCCTGGTGTTGATTGTCCCATAAGTTCACCAGCAATTTTAATTGGCCCATCATAATAATCCTTACCTTTAGTATTTGGTACTAAAATATTCTCATATTTTAAAGGCAATGACGATACCAATACTTCCGAACCATCTTTAAGCGTTAACTTAGCATCTCCCCAAAAAATAGTATTTGTTTTTGCTTTTTGAGTTTTTGTTGTAAGCACTAGTTTCTTTTTACCTGAAATATCTAATTTAATATCTTGACTTCCCAAAACCCAAGCACTAGTACTGTCGTTAACAACTTCTACATCATCTGCAGTTATAGTATACCATAGTTTTTTCTCTACTGAAAAGGCTTCAGGTGTGGTTCCAATCATGATTTCATTTTGAATTGGCCAGGCATTAAACACATCTATTTTTAACGGACCATCCTCACTGTTTCGCATTCTAGCACCACCATTATCGCAACCTTCACCAAAGCACATTTCGAATGACGAACGTGCTGTTCCCGTAGTTTCATACCAATCGCAATCTGTTGTAAATTGCGCTGCTCCTAAAGGATCTGTACTCCATTGGTTGTCGTGTCTTAAAAACTCTTTTTTATCGGCACTTAATGTTTTAAAGCCTTTAATCTGCATGAGCCAATCGTAAGTACGAATACTATCAGATTTCGCGTAATCTGATAAGACAATAAAATCGTCCATCATAACCATCACTCTACGTTGCATAATGGAATCTGTTTGTGCTGTAACATCT
Source organism: Formosa sejongensis (assembly GCF_033447105.1). NCBI lineage: Bacteria > Pseudomonadati > Bacteroidota > Flavobacteriia > Flavobacteriales > Flavobacteriaceae > Formosa > Formosa sejongensis. Next base: position 31,520 of record NZ_JAWQUN010000021.1, on the reverse strand, counting down.
CCATAAGGCGGATGATCTTCTGGAATAAATAAACTTCTACCTTCATTCCAAGCCTTATCTTCTACCGTAACAGGATCGCCACCATAAATCATTCCCATATAAGGCGGATTCATCCAACGGGATTTAGATTCTACTGCTGTAGCCTGCATCATATCTCCCGTGTAAAAAAGGGTTTTAAAACTTTCTGTAGGTTCTTGCATTTTCTCATCGACCACCACCATGTTTTTATTAATAGAGGCTTGGACTAAAAATTTATACAGATAAGAACTATACCCGTACCAATACATCTCTGGGTTATAAAAACTTCGGCCATAACGCATCATACTAATTAACTGCGTACGATCGTAATGTCCGTGTCCACCACCATGTGTTCCGTAATGCAATGCGGCCTGAATTTGATCGCGCTGTTCCCTATCTGGTGTTTGAGAGCGTAATTGTACAATTCCCATATTGTCGGCATAAGCGGATTTACTTGCTTTTTCGGACGTTACTTCTGGTAAATCAGGAACTCCATAAAGTAAATCTCTTGTTTTTCCACGTCCTATAATTCCTGCATATTCCGGATCGCGATATAAATAATAAGCCAACTCGTAATCGGCTCCACTTACACGCGTTTCTGTGGCATCGTTTACAGCAAACATAACGCCGCGATAATCTAGAAAATCGAGAGCGGCATCCCACATATCTTTAATACCTATATTGTTATTATTTAAGGTTCCCCATTTCATAAAATTCATACCATGAGCTCCCGGACGGTTTCTACGTGGTGTTAATGAATGATTAGGTGTTGTACCCAAAGGCATTAACTTATTTTTAAAATCGATTCCCCACGGCTCTAGTGAAATGGCAATCTGAGAAAACATTTGTGAACACCACAAGTTATATCCAATAGCAGCTTCATGCCACCAACCATCGTTAAGGACACCTTGTGCTAACTGCTGATAAATTCCAGCAGGCATCGTTAAAAGTTCTTCTGCTAAATACAAATCTTGAATAGAAAGTGCGCAATAAAACGCGCCTGCTAATTCACTTAAATCCCAGTTCCCGATATTACCTGCACTATTTTCTGTAATGGCAATATCAATATATAATCGAAATGAATTTTCTATTAATTGTTGGTCTTCAGCGGTTAACAAATCGGCATCCTGAATCATGTCATAACCACGAGCAATATTCTGAAAGAAGCCACCTTCTTTAACAAAATTAGCACCACCAGCTCTCCATGTTGTAGGGTATCCATTTTCTTCACTAGAAAAGCGTTTTAAAAAGAGTGCACATTTTTCTGCATATTCCTTTTTACCTGTAATCTGATACGCAATTGCTGTATTAAACATGGCATTTGCATCTTTCTCGCTGTATAAATGCTGACCAAATTGAAAATCGCGAGTAGGACCATTAGTATCTACTTTTGGAACCTCCCATTCTTGTGCTATTTTTTCATACGTTAAAGCGCCTTCTTTAGCCCAGTCGTATGTTTCCATTTTATCTCTAACTTCCTGCCATTTATCTGCCGTAAAAACAATATTTGGAGCAGGAACAGTTACAGCTGTAGTAAACTGAAGTGTTGCGGCTGCATTTCCTTTTCCGTTTGGAATGGCTTTAAGCACTTGATTTTCATGAACCCCTTCAGGTAATCTGTCAGGAACATTTACGAGAACCGTACATTTAACCACTTGAAAAGGTTGAAGTTCAATGGTGCTTGGATCAACCGTTTGAGTCATTGATTCCCAACCATATTTAGTGAATTGTAACTGCACATTTTGAATGTTTGCGGTGGTATTACTTACCTCCACTTCATATTCCACTTGTCCGCCTGCTTTAACTGATTTCCCCTGAATTGGAGCTTCAAGCGCAATAAACTCGCCTTTAGCGACACTTACATTCCGTATTTTAAGGCTTTTATTATTATCGGAATCTACCTTAATTTCAAGTTCCTTAACCGCTTGCAAGGTTGCTCCTTTTTGTCCTTCTGCTAAATCGAATAACTCCCAAGGAATATAAACCGACTGCCAACCTATACCAGTAATTTGCAGATTAGTCGTACTCACAGGATTTAATCCTCCAGTATCCGACTCATCAACTTTAAAGCTGACTACTACGCTAGCACGCGACTCTTTTTTAAGGTAAATATCGAAGGCTACACCTGCATAAGGACTCCAGTCGCTGGCATTGCCGTGTATTTGTTTAAATCCTTTATAAGATTTCTCGCCATCCGGATAGCGATACGAAATGGTTTTTCCACTAGAGAACGCACCAACGTTATGCTTATCTTTTTTGACTCCTGACCAATCGGAAAAATCAATATTTCCAATTTGTTCTCGTACCTGCGCTTGCATTGCAAAAGACATCACGCAAAGTAATATTAAGATAAAGTGTTTCATTATTTTATTAATTTTCATTTATAATTTATTATTCTAAAACTAATAGGGTCCTAAACGATTACTCTCTTTTTCTACAAAGATTTGCCACTACTGACTTTATGGAATTAGTTGTACTTAGGGAGGTACTTTTTCTATATAAGTTGAATTTTGTTTTTTGGGTTGGCCTATCGAAAATTTATCGTAAAATTTGAAGAGAAACTATCGTAAAATTTAAAGCTGTTTGAGCTAAACATATGTTTCTATATAGTTGATTTTCAGTAGCGAGTTCTTTAAATTTAGATAGTGAACGAAAAATTTAGATAAAAGTTCGTAAGCCTAGATTTTTTTGGCTTGGTTTATCCAGAGCGAAGTCGAAGGGTTTTTTTATCAATGAAAAAAAATGAACATGTAATATTATTTAGGACACGATTGTTCTAAAACATTTACTCTAATATTTCTAAACGCCACAGGTCCGTGTCCGCCTTGTAAACGGAATGGCGCACTTAGCACTTCTACATCTGATAAAGTTCCTTTGGTTGGACCTGATAATATTATGTTTTCATGCACTACAACATCATTAAGACTAACTTTATCGAATTGGGCATTCTTTATTTTTTCTCCGTTTGAATTAAATTTCGGAGCCCTAAAAATAACATGTAAACTTTGCCATTCTCCAGGTGCTTTACTCTCATTCGTACTTGGCGCATACCCTTCAAAACTTTTTTCTGCCTCTACTCTAGTGTCGTCATAGCGTTGCTGAATCCCTGCACAATCGTAAAACGTAAGATCTTGATCTTTTACGCCCCAACTATCGAAAAGTTGTACTTCGTATCTGCTCTGAAAATAAATCCCCGAATTTGAACCTTTAGGTAGCATAAACTCAAGTTTCAGTTCTATATCTTGATATGAATCTTTAGTAACGAGGTATTTGGCTTTACCATTTACGCCGTTTACGAAGCAATCACCATCGGCTTTGAATATTAAGGTTTCTGGGTTTTGCACATCCATTTGCACAGCATTCGCTTTTACCCAGTTCCCCACAGGTTGAACAAAATCGTTAAGTGAACTTAATTGCGTTTGCCCAACGATCGTATTCGAAATAAAACACAGCATGCATAACATGGGAATAAACAACTTCTTTTGTACCATAATGAAAGCGTATTTTTAGATTATTTTATTGAATATCCCCTATGTATCATAATGTAGTATTGTAATTAACTTAGTGTCCAATCGAGCGGCGTAGAAGATGGGATGTAGTAGTTTTCGCATCCGCTACCATTGACAATAAGAACCATTATAAGTTTATACGGATATATATTTTTGTAAAATTCGTTTATCTCCTTAAAGTGCTCCTGAAACCACAAATACCGCCGCATACGCATTTGGTCTATGAGCTGGAACATTTAAAATTAGTTTATCTCGCTCTTGCTTAAACTTGATTTTTTCATCGCTACCGATTAACGTTATAGATCTAATTTTTTTAGGATTGTATTGCGATTTTAATCCAAGAGCAGGAATTTTGATGTCCCCTTCAGTAGGATTTAATACTATCATATATAGCACATCTCCCTTGGTTGTAAATCGGACTTCATTCGGACCATAAGGTGGGGTATCTTTAGTTCTGTTATTAAACTGTTTATCCTCCATCTTTTTAAGGTCTTCAGGATTCATATTTGCTAAATTTTTGTTGCTAGAATTTGGATCTATAAAACTAGAATACAAATTATCGCCATGTACTTTCCATGGTTTAGAGGCATAAATGGCTTCTGAATTCAGTTGAAACCAATCCCCAAATTCATCTAAAATGAGTTTATGTTCAGGTGGAATTGAACCATCCGGAAGCAATTCTACATTCAATACAAAATTTCCATTTTTACTCACCACATCTACAAGCAATTCGATTGTACTTCTCGCATCGTGTCGGGATGGATCGTCTTTTTTATAAAACCAATGCGTAAAACTACAGATGCTTTGCCAGGGTACTGGAGAGATTTTATTCTCTACACCTTGCTCGATATCGTGTAATATTCCGGGGTCTCTACCTGGAATTTTACCAGCTATAACGGCGGTTATTTCTCCATTTTCATTTAAGTTATGATTATAAAAAGTTCGGAAGGCTTCTTTTCCATACTCACCATAAGGAAAACCACGACCATCGAACCACATATAATCTATATCGTAATTTGTTAGTAAATCTTGCATACGTAACAACCAGTTTGCTTTCCATGCTTCTTCCCATGCTGCCGTTCTTTGCTCCGGAGGTAAACCATATAAGTTTGCTGGATCGAAACCGTCCCACCACGTTCCTTTTCCATCTGCTTTGGTTAAATTTCCGTCGTAAGGCACGCCTTTATATGGTCCAGAATCATCGGAACCAAAAGCTGGTAAATTCCAATCGAAAAAACGTTCATCATGCGTGGTTACACCAAAAGGCACGCCGTACTTTTTAGCCGATTTACTAAATTCACCAATAATATCACGTTTAGGCCCCATATTAACGGAGTTCCATTCCTGATGAATAGAATTCCAATTATCAAAATTATCATGATGATGTGCTAAAGCCATAAAGTATTTAGCACCCAAGTCTTCTGTAAAGTATTTTAAAAGTGCATCGGTATCTAACTTTTCCGCTTTCCATTCATTTATGACATCTTTATATCCCACTTCTGATGGATGCCCATATGTTTTAAGATGATACGGGTAGGCATTTTTACCAAAGGTCTCTTTCCCTACATCTTGCATATACATATGTCGTGCATACCAACCGCCTCCATATTCTGGTACGGTTTGAGCACCCCAATGCACCCATATCCCAAATCGGGCATCTGTATACCATTCTGGAATCTCGTATTGTTCACTTAATGCTTCCCATGACAGATCTTTATCTTGAGAATATGAAAAAGTGCTTATAGCAACCGCAATAAAAATCAGTAGTTTATATTTTTTGTTTTTCATGATTTATATCTTTTGTGCTAATTAAGTCAACTTATTTTCAGCTGTTTATACATAAGAATAGTTGCGTGTCTGTATACGAGGATTTACTTAAAAAAAATCAAAAGTATACCACACAATATTTTCTAATCTTTTGTTTGATTTATTCTTTTGATGTTTTGTTTTTTAGTAAAAAAATATATTCTTATTCCAATTAGATTGAAAAATAAAACTACAAATACCCAAAAAAATTTATCATTCCCATTTAGCTTACTTTTAAAAATATCAATTAAATTTATTAGTGTTATTATAAGCGTTAATAGTATTGATATTAAAACGACTTTAATCAAAAAGGGATTATGATTCCTAAGTATATCATTTTGTTCTGTCTTGATTTATATGTAAAAATCTTCTGTTAGCATTAAACCCTACTGCTTATAAACCTTGTGATTACACCTCATCGTTTTCTCATTCTTCTGCAAAGCGAATCAGGTAGGTTTCTCCCTTTTTAGTTTCAAAAGACATCGTGTTTGAAGTATCGCTTTTAAACGCGATAGACTTTCCTTTTTCATCTGTTAATTTTGCCACTGAAAGGTCATCATATTTAAGGGTACACGTTCCACCACTTCGCGATAATACTTTAATAGAAGTCGCTTTTCCATCTGTCCAAACAACATCTAATTCAAAGTTACCTCGCGCTACTAAACCACTATACTGGCCATTATTCCACGCTTTAGGAAGTGCTGCTAAAGGTTCAATATATCCTTCATGACTTTGAAGAAGCATTTCTGAAACGCCAGCCATAGCACCAAAATTACCATCAATTTGGAATGGCGGATGGGTAGTCCATAGATTAGGCAATGTCTTTTCTTGTATAAATTTTGTATACACTTCATGGGCTTTTTCACCATCCTTCGTGCGTGCTCTCAGATTCATTCTGTGGGCCATTCCCCAACCTGTTGTATTATTTCCTCTCTCGTCTAAAGTCACTATAGATCCATCCATCCATTCCGGGGTAGACGTATTAATAAGTGTCCCTGGATAAAGGGCACAAAGGTGCGAGATGTGTCTATGATTCTTTTGTCCAATTTCTCCGTAGTATTCCTCTTCTCTAAATTCTTTTATCTGACCAGATTTACCAATAATAATGGGATCTAGCTTGTTGATTTCGTCTTGAACTACATTTATGAAATCATCTCTAATGTCCAAAACTTCAGAAGCTTTCAGCAAATCATTATGATTTTCCCAAACCAATTCCTGATCGAAAGTGGTTCCAGCCGTTATGTAATTGGCACCGTTATGTATTTGTTCGGGTGATGCAGAAGGGTCTACAAGAAGAAGATTATCTCCTGTAGGAACCAATGTTTTAGACAGAAACTTGCTCATGCCCAAAATAGCAGGATAGGCCTTTTCTCTAAGGAAAGTGGTATCCATTGTAAATTCGTAATAATCCCAAAACATTTTGGTGGTCAGTGCACCGGTTCCTGGGCCTGAATGTCCGCCAGGTCCTACAATTTTATATGGTGTTGTTCCTGTACCAATGGTCCAGCCATTATCAAGGCTATCTTTCGCTAGCGCTGAAGCGTGATGCTCCTTAAGATATTTGGTAGCCAAACTTTTGGCTTTAGGATGATAGGCATCAAAAAACTCGACATAAGGCGTGAATGTTTCAGCTAAATTGGAATTAAAAGCACCCCAATAATTCATTTGTATATTAATATTATGCCAAAACCCTCCCGTAAAAGGAGTCACTTCATACTGGCTCCAAACGCCCTGCAAACCACAAGGTAAAGTCCCTGCTCTAGACGTTGAGATTAATAAATATCTCCCATAATGAAACATCAACTCTTCGAGGTAATGATTACTTGGATCTAGCTTATAGTTTTCTAATACTACATTAGTTGGCTCTATGGGTGTATTTTCTGTAAACTCCAACTGCACTCTTGAAAATAAATTTTGATAGTCATCAAGATGTCTATCTTTTAACACCTCATACCCTTTATCCGAAGCCGTATTAATTAAAGCACTCACCTTATCGTGAGGGAATTTATTAGGGTCTAGCTTCTTGTTATTTACGTCTTCCTTAAAAAGCGCCTCAGTCATTTCATAATTTGTACCCGCCGCAATTAAAATGATCACGCTATTGGCATTAGACACCACTATTTCTGACTTATCTCCATTTTGAAAAGCTGTTAATTCTCCACCTTCATTAATGACTTTTATTTGCCCCTCATAATTGACACTAAAATGTTCTATAAAACCAGACATTGTAATCAAGTCATTTTCAACTTTCATAACTCCAGTCCTAGTATTTTTCTGAGTCGAATCTCGGAGATAAGGAATTTCTGGTTTGAGTGTAAAAGAGATTTTCCCTTTTTTATTGGCACTCAATTTTATAGCCATCACATTATCAGGATAGCTCATAAAATGCTCCCGAGTATATGCTACACCGTCATAGGTATAGTCAACATAAGCAATGGCTTCATTAATATTAATAGACCGGCTATAGTCTGTTGGATTTTCATGATTGAACTCCAAATTAATTTCTGCGAAACTCGTTAATCCTCCAATGCCATAAAGTCCTTCATTAGCCAATGTTTTTTCAGTTAACTGAATTCGTTCTGTATCCGTTCTACCAAAAATATTGGCACCCATATATCCATTACCAATAGGGTATGAATACAGTTCCCAATCTTCATCATAAGGATATCCTCTGGCTTTACTAATATTAAAATCGCCTCCACGGTTTGCTGAAGGCTGGTTATCCCAGACAGTGTAAATTTTCTCCGATGAAACTGGTAAAGGTGCATCCTTACAACCTAAAAATGACAGCATGAGAATTACACACACTCCAAAATGACTAACTTTTATCCTCATAATATATTTTTTCTATAACATCATTTTACTCGTTCACATAGACATACCTAATTCTACACGCATTCCCATTGCTTTTTGAATCGGTTTCCTTAGCTATTTTTAGTTCTAATTGATGCTGTTCTTTAGTTAAACCACTAGCCAACGTATAATACCATGGTAAATGAATCGATTTACTCCACTTTGTAAACAGGTTTAATATTTGCCACTCTCCTTTATCAATTCTATATTCAATAATCCCAGCATCTTGGCCAGCAGCAACGGCAATACCCACGGTATTCCCTTTAAATTTTAGTTTTAATGTACTTCCCGGAGTATCACTAATTAACATCGGTACATCTACATAATTTTCACGAAACGTCTTCCCATCGTTTGGATTCCAAGATGGATCTAATGTCCAACCTTTACTCAACTTTAAAGTAGAAACATCTAACAAAACACCGTTTTCATAACTATAAACATCTAAAGGTTTTGGCAAATTGTGAGCTGCTATTTTATCGTCAGGATCTAAATGACCCGAATAGGCTGTCTCTAAAAATGCGATCATAGAATGCGCATAAACCCCTTGTCCGAAAGGTGAAGGATGAAGGTTCTTAAAATCGTCTTTCCATGTAAACTCTCCGTTATCGATGCGTTCGGTGACTTCTAATGCGAGATTAATGGTCGGAATGTTATAATGTTTGGCAACTGAATCATGGTTTTTAATCACTTCTGGTACTTCTCCGGTACGATAGCTTTCCATTTTATCTGGATCGACAAAATACATAACCACGATATCTACTTCTGGATTCGCTTTTCGTATATGTCTAACGATACCTTCCATCCCACGAACACGCTCTGTTGATGTCCGCATATTCGTAGCATCATTTACCGCTGCTTCTTCAAATAACAAATCTATTTTACCTTTAGATAACACATCACGTTCTAGTCGAAACGCTCCAGGTGTACTTCCCATAGAAGGGATTCCTGCCGCAATAAATTCGAATTTAGTTTTAGGAAATCTATGTTCTAAATAGTCCATAATACTATCTCGCCAACCACTATTATGCGTAATCGACCCGCCAAGGAAAGCGACACGACCTGTTTTATTGCGTTCAAATTGAATGTAGCTATTCTTTAAATCACTTCGCATATTATGATATGCCGATGACACTAGTGGCGCATCCTTTATGCTGTTTCTCATAATAAAATCGACTACCATTTCAGGATCGTCAATATTATAATGATGTCCGTTGGATTTCTGAACCCCAGAGCTACAAGGCGACACTGTTGCTGTTCCGCCCAATTGAATATAATTATTTACTAATACTAATGAATTTTCATCTGGAGGAACTACGCCATCTTTTAAACTTATAGTGTGTAAAATAGGGACGTTTGCTTGCGCTAATCCGTCTAAATTATTGATAGGATTATCTGCGTACGCTTTAGCTTCGACATCTGATTTAAAACCATATTCAGTTTTTAGCGTCTCCCAATCTTTTTTACTGCCCTTACTATTTCCGAAACCTGCAGGCCAACTTTTAAAATCGCACACCACAGCATCTCCATAAATACAGGCTACTTTATCGGGGTTTTGTTTCGCCCAATTGTAGATAAATAACCCTCCGCGACTGTGACCATGTAAGGCCACTTTCGGATTTAATTGATAGGTTAACATTAGCTCTTCATAAAACCTGTTCCACACAGCTACAGCCTTTGGACTCCCAAACTGATTGTCTGTATTCACATAAGCCACATGAAATCCTTTTGCCAACAACATACTATCTATTTCGGCATGATACTCCGGAAAACGACCTCGCCATAACCAAGGATTTCCAGGTAATGGTTTATCTGGTTTTGTAAGCTGTGCATCTCGACCTTCAAATTTGAAATTAATGCGTTCGAAACCTTTCCAAGTTGTTTGAACGCCTTCACTATTATTATTTTGAGCAAAGCCCCAAGAAAAAGTGAGTATTGCCATAATAAGGACTATAAATAGGTTTTTATTTTTCATATTAATTTAAAGCACTTATTCTAGTTAATTTAAAATAATAGGCCCCAATTTCATTGTTGTCATTATCAATAAACCATGAGGACATAGATGTTTTTCCTTTGGTAAAGTTACCTTTGAATACAACCGATTTTGCATCTAACGGTACTGCTTTTTCTTCTTTCCATCCTCCAATTTTTACAATTGCTTTTTTAAAATCCATTGCTTTTCCTTCGGATATGGCTTCAACATACGTGGTTGCTTTTCTACCAGGAATACCTTCATTAATCATCAAACCAGACTCAAATGGCCAGCGACTAACTTCAATTTCATAAACACCATCACGTTCAAATTCAAGGGTGAATTCACCTCCTATAGGATTTAATTTCGCTTCTCTAATAAAATCTTGGTTCCATGGAATTTTTGAATCATGAACATGTTCGTCATGACAGGTAAGTATTACCGGGTTTTCTTTTTCTGAACCTACTATGATAACAGGAAACTGATTGAATTCTGTAGAAACTGAACTCCACCACTCGTCATAATACCCACGCATTTTGGTAACAGTCTCTGGAAATTTAGTTGCTATATCATTATTTTGACCTGGATCTGTAGAAATGTCATATAATTCAGTACCATTTACTAATCGCATGTTATTTGACATGACTGCGCTTTTTCGCCATTTAATAGGTTCTTGAACACGCTGAGAATCTGTAATTAAATAATCGCGTTGGAATACGGCATTTTCATCCAATAATAACGACGAGACATCACTACCATCCAACTCTAATTCAGGCATTTGTAAATCACAGATTGTTGCTAGTGATGGCAATATATCTAAGTGCGCTAACAAGTTATTAACATCTCGTCCGCCTGAAATTCCGCCATCTGGATAGGAGATAAAAAACGGAACTCTATGACCGCCTTCGTACTCACTATTTTTAATCCCATTCATATTAGCATTATACCCATACATCTTTCCATAAACATCTTGATATCCTGTGGCCGTACCATTATCGGTCATGAAGATTACAATGGTATTGTCTTCCAATTTCAATTGCTTCAATTTGTCTAGAAGACGTTTAAAATTATCATCTACATTAGTAATCATCCCATAAAAAACCTTCATTTCTTCTGGAATGTCTTCATTTTTATAGGTATTGTAATAGTCCTCAGGAACATTATAAGGAAGGTGAGGCGCATTAGCTGAGATATAACAAAAGAACGGTTTGTCTTTATTGGTTTCAATATATTCTATGGCTTCACTAAACCAAACATCTGTGCAATAACCTTCAACTTTTTTAGGCACACCGTTTTCAAAGTAGGTATCGTCAAAATAATCATTATTCCAATAATCTGGTGTTTGACCAACGCCTCCACCACCATGGGATAATACATGCTTAAAACCTTTGTCTTGTGGACGTGAAGGGTAATTATCACCTAAATGCCATTTCCCAAACATGGCTGTTTCATAACCATTGTTTTGAAACACATTCGCCATGGTTACTTCATTTTCACGAAGAATAGATACTCCTCCAATGGTATGCCAAACCCCTACTCTATTAGCATAACGCCCAGTCATTAATCCCGATCGTGAAGGTGCACAAGTAGGTGCCACATGAAAATCGGTTAAACGGACAGATTCCTTATAGAACTTATCTAAATTAGGTGTTTTTACAATAGGGTTTCCTGTGCATGCTAAATCCCCGTATCCTTGATCGTCAGTGATGACAATAATAACATTCGGTTTCTGTTTTGTTTGCGCCACTACCGTATAAAAACCTAAAACCATAGGTAAAAACAATAGTATTTTGGATAAGTTAGTTGTTTTCATTTTATTTTTAAATTACATTTAATTTACTTCAGACTGAAGAACGATACCCATTAAAATTATTTCCAAGTAATTTTAGCCTTTCTAGTCTCGGTATCTAACCAAACACTTGCGTGTTCAAATTCACGAGTAAAAATCCATCCTTCTGGATTAACACGTTTAAAATCTGCTTTTGGGCTCCCTAGTGGTTTATTTAATTCAGGATAATTTATTAAATTACCATCTGCTAGATTCCAACCCCAGTTCCATTGAAAATACGCATACGGTTGTGCACCAATAAGGAAACACGCTTGGTGGAATTCTAATTGATCTTTAGATTTTTGTTCCATACCATCGGTATCTGTTGCGCCAATAGTGATATCTGTTTTCCCCTTACCTTTTGCTCCGAAACGGTAAATAGACATTTTTCCAGCTTTATAAATTCGTAGCATGTCTTCCCAATCTTTTAAAAGACTTTCTTTACTCATAACATCGTCATTATAATGCTCGAACATAAAACCATCACAAGAAGGAAAAACCTCTTTCGTATTGGCAGCGTTGTTACCAATCAATATTTTATCTGGCCCTATTTCTTTTTTTAAATTAGCCATCATTTCACCTTTAGCTATTGCTATTTCAGCTATTTTATCATTAGGATAATCCATATCTAGCCCCACATTCATACGATCAATAAAAATACCATCGGCACCTGAGGTTTTAACACCTTCAGCGGCAGAGTTTACCCACCATTTACGGAAATCAGGATTCAAAGCATCAAAATAGTATGAAAATGCAGGTTTTGTTTTTTCTCTTAATTTTCCTGTCTCAGGACTAATAAAAAGAAATTCTTCTAATTCTGGGTTTTCAGCAATGCCTTCAGGAGTAAATTCGTGATTCAAACTAGGATAAGGCCATGCTAAATAAGAATTATAATAAAATAGAACTTTAGATTTAGGGTTGATTTTGTGAAACGCTTCCACTTCATACTTTGTACCTAATACTTGATCGCCAAGCTGATTGAAGGCATGTGATTTTTCGATACAAATAAAATCTGTCTTATCTGCTATAAACGCAACCTCTTTTGGTTCTAGAACACGATCAATATCACCAAAATGATAGTACATTGGTGTACTTTCCCAACTAAATTTCGGGAATAATGCGTTTGTTTCAATCATTTTTGTTGGGGCTTTTGATGTCCCGCATGAAGTCAAGCAAAATGTAATTAAACACAACATGCTGAATGCTTTTATAGATCTTGTATTTTTCATTTTCAAATTTTATTTTTTATATATTCTTGTATTTTTAATTAATTCCATCATTTTAATAATGACTATCTAGTTATAGTCCTAGACTTATTTAACCGTCTTACTGAATGAGTTTCATCATCTCATTATTATATGTGGGTCAATAAATTAGCATTGAGACCCTGAAACGCGTTCAGGGTGACGTCCGTTTTTTGACTTATTTCAGACAATTTATTTTAATATTCAATTTTAAAACCTCAATTGTATTACTACTCTTTTTAAAAGTTTTATTTATCGGATATAGATGTTAATGGTTTCGCAATTCGTCCACTTTTTTATTGGCATTATTAGCCAAATGTCTTTCGTAATCTTGGGTATATAAAGTAGCAACTGTGGTATATTCCTTTGGTAAATTATTGTAATTGGCCCAAGCAGCATCGTACACTTTTATCCACTTCTTAATGGCTTTCTTATCACCCTTCGCTTCCGCATCGGATATATTAACCACTGCTCTATAAATTTCATACAGTCGTAATCCATATTCGGCCGATCCAATAGCGTAATCTTTGGTCGCTTCACTATCCCAATGAATAGATTTCGCCAACTTAACAATTTCCTTCCATTTTGCTACAGCTTCATCTTTTTGTTCTAGATTTCGCTTTTGCCCTACGGCATCTTTAGCAGGCGCAGGCCATCCGATTCCTTGATCTCGTGTCCACCACACATCACTAATATCATTTTGCACCGTATTCCTACCACGTACAACAGCTTCTGCAGACAGTAAGCAGAGCGATCTAAATTTAGCAACATCATCTCCTTTTAAATGTAAGCGTTCTGTAGCATATCTATTAAAAATAAATGCTTCACTTTGTTCTGTATTTTGAGCCCACTGCGCCATAACCCATGCGTTTAAATCGCACCACATTTCGTTTTCAATATACGGACCATCCCAGCCACCACCGCGAGACCATGTCCAGATTCCTGCATATAAATCAGGAGTGGTTTCTACAAATTCTCGAACACTGTTTATTTTATCTTCCGGCATATTCGCATGCTCCTCGAAACCTTCAATAACACCATTGGCAATATAATTAGGATATGCACCTTTACCTTCGTATTCTCGAGCTGCTTGCACTTCTATAATTTGAGGATGACGCCCTTGGCCAATCAGTTTACTAAACGGACGTGCTCTATGGAAATCACCTTCACATTGTTTTATACTTATAATTAGGTTTTCATGAGGGTCGACAGCGTTACTCACTTCCATATAAGTGCTTTCATCTCTATCGAAGGCATTCCACGTTCTAAAAATGAGTTGCTTATTGCGTTTCACACAGATTTCTTCTCTCAAGATATTCATAAGAGGAATGATTGTTTTATCTGCACTCGTTTTATCTTGTATCGCCCCTTGATGATAGGGTGCATCATGTAAATACGTTTCTCCAATACGCACCACCAAACCATCTAGATCAGGAAATTGATCGAACATTTCGTTAATTTGAGCACGTATTAATTTCTCTGTAACCGGATTGTTAGGATCGTTAAACGTATCTTCTATTTCATATTTTTTAATGAGACGTTTTGGAAATAAGATGAGGTCTGACATCGCATAAATCGACATATCTTCAGCCTTGCATTGGGCATGCATTTTTTTTATCTGTTTAGCTTTGGCATCGACCCACTTCCGATCTTCTGACCCTTTAGGTAAAATATCAGGATCTACAGACTCCCAATTAATGGCTAATGCAGGAGATTCGAATAAGAAATAGACTTTCCCATTATAGCCCATTTCTTTAATAAATGCGGGATCATTATAATCTGAATTATACGGTGTGTCACCTGGATTATGATGTACCATATCAAGAACTAAAGGCGTATTAATTTGCTGTCCAATCGCATTGGTAAAAGTGATACTAATTAGTACGACCAATAACAACCTTAATTTATTGTAAGTATTTGAATGATTCATAGAAATGCGTGTAGAGTTTATTGAAACAACCATTTTATCGAAAACCCCGAGGTAGCTCCTCGAGGTATTCTTTGCTATTAAATCTTATTTTGCTGTGATTAAAATTTCTTGTCCTGCAACAGTTTCAATATCATACTCGAAAATCGGTTTTAAAACCAATTCTTCTAATGTTGCTTTTTTAGAAATTATAGGCTCCTTGATATCTGGTACTTGATAAAATGGATTTGGATTTACTCCTGAAGCTACTGTCATCCCATTCTCTCCATCTAATGTTAATGCATTATAAGAACGTACACGACAATTACCACCTAAAGTAGATTTTATTACCGCTGTTACAACAGCACCATTTTCCCATTCTAAATCGATAATTTCGAAACCACCTCTTGCTCTCAGTCCGCCTACAGAACCCTCTGCCCATACATCTGGAAGTGCAGGAATAAGATGAATTGCTCCATCGTGACTTTGTACAATCATTTCGGTTAAACCTGATGTAAATCCGAAGTTACCATCAATTTGAAATGGTGGATGTGCATCTAACATATTTGCATACGTTCCTCCGCCTTGTGGAGAATCTGGACGACCAACTAATTTGATTTGATCTCCCATTAATTTATACGCATGATTTCCATCTAGTAATCTTGCCCATAAATTAATTTTCCAGTTCATAGACCATCCTGTTGAAGGATCTCCACGCTGAATTAAAGTATTTTCTGAACCTTTAAATAATTCAGGATTTCTATATGGAGAAAATAAGTTAGATGGGTATAATCCGTATAAATGAGAGACGTGACGGTGTTTGTCTTCCGGATCGTCTAAATCGTCCATCCATTCTTGAATCTGATTGTATTGTCCTATTTTTAGTGGAGGTAACTTTGTTAAGGTTTCTTCCATTTGTTTCACTAAGTCGGCATCTACATTCAACACCTTTGCAGCAGCGATTGTTTTTGTTAACATATCGAAAACCAACTGACTATCCATAGAGGCACTTTCCACGATATTTACACTTTTCGGACGCCCTTTAGGTGCATGTTCTGGTGAAATTGTTGGCGAAATTATTAACCATCCGTTTTTTGGATCTGGCGTTAAAAAACTCATACAAAACTCTGAAGCGCCTTTCATTGCAGGATATACAGATTCCAAATACGCCACGTCTCCGTTAAACATATATTTTTCCCATAAATGCTGTGCCAACCAAGTTCCTCCTGTGGTCCACATGCCCCAAGTTGCACCATCTACTGGTCCTGTAATTCTCCAAAGATCTGTGTTATGATGTGTCACCCAACCGTCTGCGCCATACATTACTTTTGCTGTCTCTTGTCCGGTAACCGAAAGGTCTTTTACCAAATCGATTAAAGGATCGTGCATTTCGGATAAATTAGTTACCTCTGCAGGCCAATAATTCATTTCAGTATTAATATTCACCGTGTAGGCACTTTTCCATGGTGGTGTTAAATCTTTACACCAAATCCCTTGTAAGTTTGCTGCTTGCCCACCTGGTTGAGAAGAAGAAATTAAAAGGTAACGCCCAAACTGAAAATATAAAGCCGCTAAGCTAGGATCGTTTACCGTGCTAAATTCTTTAATTCTAACATCTGTCGGTTTATCGTCATATTCAGAAGTCCCTAAATCTAAAACCACTCTATTAAAGTACTTTTTATAAAAATCTGAATGGTTAGTTTTTAATTGTTTGTAGTCCTTCTTTTCTGCTTTAGTAATGTAATCTGTTGCTTTTTTATGCGGATCTCCACTAACATCATTATAATTCACAAAATTAGTAGCTATTGAAATATAAAGCGTAACACTATTGGCTTTAGAAACCTCAAGTGTATTGTTTGCAGCTGTTACACTACCACCTTCGTTTACAATTTTAACGCGCGATTGAAATTCTACTTTCCCTTCAATAGGGGCTGCATTTCCTAATCTTTTATTTAAATTATCACTTCCAAAACCAACCATTTTCAACACATTATCGCCTTCTGTAGACACGGTAACTTTTGCAGGTTCTGGACGATCCATGTCGGCAGTAAAACTTAATTCACCATCTTTATTTGCGGTTAATCGCATTACAATAACTTGATCGGTGAAAGACGTAAAGATCTCACGTTTATATTCTACCCCATTCGCGGTATACGTTGTTGTATTTACGGCATTTACGATATCTAATGCGCGATTATAATTTGAATATTCACCTTGATTTAAAAAATCTAGTCTTAAATTCCCAACCGTTTCATAAGGCATTCCATGCGATGTCTTAGAAATTATTTTAGCATTCGCCAGGTTATGGGCAGCTTCAAATTCGCCATTAAATAACAATTTTCTAATTTCTGGAATGGCAGCTTTTGCTTCTGGATTATCGTTTCTGTGAGGTCCACCAGCCCAAAGTGTACTTTCGTTTAATTGAATATTTTCATGTTCAGGAAGTCCGTAAACCATAGCTCCCAAACGCCCATTTCCTATAGGCAATGCTTCATTCCAATCGGCAGCAGGAGCATCATACCATAATTCTAATTTAGGTTGAACTTTTGAGTTTTCTTGATCGTCTACATTTTGTTTTGAATTACTATCATCACAGCTATATAAACTAAAAAGCAGCAATACAAACAATGCTTTTAATAGGTTAATCCCATTTACATGATCTGCTAAATAATGCTTTGGTATTCGTAAAGCAATAGGTTTTGGTGAATTCATTAGTCATTTTTTTTAGTTTGTTTCTCTTTTCTTAATCCAATAACAATATCGTTTTTTAATTCATTTTTTGATATAAATTAAAGGTCATTGAGTATAAATTATGAGTACTTAACACCAGAATAGTACCAGTCTCACCAAACTGTACCCTAGCATCGTCGTTTTTTATAATTTACCGCGCTGAAAATTCAACAGTCACCTCAACCCATATTTTATTTTTTATTGGACTCCTCTTTTAAATGAGAACATATAAATTGAGTCGCATAATCGTTAATTTCTTCTATAGATGGAGAAATATCTGACCCCTTAAAACTATGTCCTGCATTTTTAATGGTTAACAATTCGACGTCTGCATTTTTTTCATTTGCAACTTCTACCATATATGTGGAATTAATGATGGGTAAGGTCGTGTCTTTTTCTCCATGCAATAATAAAATTGAAGGACTACTTTCTGTTAAAAGTTCGGTTGGACTAAGTAGTTTTGCCAACTCAGGTTTCTCATTTAAGGGCGCTCCTAAAAGGCGAACAAAAAGCGTTTCATCTTCAAAAATAGAACCAGGCCTTAACTCAGGATTAACACAGGACGTAAATGGAAAATAAGCCGCTACACATTTAAATTCAGGATAAAAACCTGACAGCTCCAAATCGCCTATAAAATCAGAATTATCTCCTAAGGCTGTAACAAGACTAAGATGTCCTCCGGCAGAACCTCCCCAAACACCATAGTTTTCTGTATCTAATTTATACTGCTCGGCATGTTTTAATAGAAACCTTGCGGCATCTTTAGCATCGACGACAGCATCATAAGCCGTAGAATTCCCACGAGCTTTCCGATATTCTATTGTTGCACAAACAACGCCATGATCTAAAAGCGAATTCAGAGAGCGAAGATATGATTTCAGTAATATATTATATTGGCTTCCTCCTGCCCAGCCACCACCGTGCACATGTAGCATCCATGGGTTTTCAGGCTGAATTTTACTGGAATCCGGATAGAAAATAGTCATTTTTAACGCCACACTATCTACCGTTTTATACACGACAACTTCTTTCTTTTTAAACGTCTCCAGAATGGCTTGTTCTTCTTTATTTTGTGCTAATCCTGATGTTTGCATGGCTAGAACACAGAACAACAAAACAGCAGCTTTGCCAAATTTATTTGTGATATTAATTATTTTCATAACTTTTGCTTATTTATAATCGTGTCCTAAATAATATTATATGTTCATTTTTTTCATTGATAAAAAGATCCTTCGACTTCGCTCTGGATAAACCAAGCCAAAAAAATCTAGGCTTACGAACTTTTATCTAAATTTTTCGTTCATTATCTAAATTTAAAGAACTCGCTACTAAAAATCAACAATATAGAAACATACGTTTAGCTCAAACAGCTTTAAATTTTACGATACTTTCTCTTCAAATTTTACGATAAATTTTCGATAGGCCAAACCAAAAAACAAAATTCAACTTATGTAGAAAAGTACCTCCCCCAGTACAAGTAATTCCATAAAGTCAGCAGCGGCAAATCTTTTTGAAAAAAGAGATTAATCGTTTAGGACGATATTGGTTTATTTACTAAAACACTCTATAGTTGTTAATTCTGTACTCCCACCTCTTTCGCTACAACCAGAAGCGATATACAGTTTCTTTTTATACCAAATAAGCTGTGTACCATGTCTTCCTGTATTTAATGACGGTAACGTACTCCACGTGTCTGTTTTTGTGTTTAACACCTCGACTTCATCATGTGCAGAAACCTGCGTCATACTTTCTCCGCCTGTAAACAAAATAGAATCGCCAATACATATAGAGGTACACCCTGCACGTTCTGTTGGAACGTGTTTATCTAAAGTACTCCATGTCCCTGTTTTAAAATCATAGACATCAATTTCTGAAACGGTTATATCCATAACTTTTTTAATATGTCCAGACGAACGTCTACCTCCTAAAAGGTATAATTTATCATTACAAATCACTGAGGTTGCATGATCTCTTGCTCTTGGCGCATCTGCTAGTTTTTCCCAAGTCCCTGTTTTAAAATCGTAAACATCGAACCATGTTACATGTCCATCCCAATGTCCGTCTGTAATACCACAGGCAATATAAAGTTTATCTTTATAGACATTAGCTGTTGTAGATGCTCTAGCTCTACCTTTAGGCATGTTAAATCCTTTAGACCAACTATCTTTTTTAGGGCTATAAATATAGGCGTTTTCCAAAGGTGTTTCATGAGGATATTTTCCTGTATGCGCACCTATAGCGTAAATATTATCTTTATATGAAAATCCTTGAAAATGATGAATTTCTATTGGTGGTTTTGCTCCGCTAGTCCATGTATTTGTCTTTGGATTAAAAATGGACACATCCTGAACACGTCTTCCTCCTAAGAGATAAAACTTTCCCTCTACTTCAATAAAGGCAGCTTCATGTCGCGCTACAGGATCTCCATTAGTTTCAAGTGTTTTCCATGTGTAATTTTCAAAAGATTGGGCAGATACTTGCTGAACAAAAACAATTAATACTAGACAAGTCCATCTTACTAAAACATCGTACATAATAAATCTATTTTTTTTATATTATTCATTCTATAAAACCTAAAAAGGTATAAAAAAAAGCCCAGAAGTGATTCTGAGCTTTTAAAAATTTAAGTTGAGTTTTTGCACTTGGTTAAAGTGTCCTTACAACTTTACAATTCTTTTAGAAACACTTTTAGCGTTGTCTTTTACATTTAGGATATAAATACCACTAGACAGTTTAGATACATTCATTTCAAGTTTAGAGCTACTAGCATTCATTTCCATAACTTTTTGACCAGCAACATTAAATAAAGCGACTTTAGTTTGAGCGATATTTAAATTGTTTTTCTCTAAATTAATAGAAAGAAAATCTGTTGTAGGGTTTGGATACACACTTACGCTTAAAGCATCAACATCGCCTACAGAAAGTGGCTGACTATTAGTAAATTGAAATGCATCGATATTAAATAAATATCTAGATTCAACTTCTGGATCAAGCACAAACACGAAATAAACATCTTGATTTTCTGAAATTCCACTAGTATTTACAGGTACTGATACAGTTACAAATGAGTTCCAGTTTCCGGTATTAATTATATCAGATGTTCCAATAAGAGTTCCATAAATAGAACCCAATCTAATTTCAACATATCCACGACCATTAGGTGCTGCAGCTGATATATTAATACCATCGGCACAATTAATATCTTGATCTAAAAATGCAAGCCAAGATGCTGTTTCCACATTTCCAACAGTTTCATTCTCTTGTATTACTAAAGCATCAGACATACTAGAAGCATATTGAGCTTCAAGAAAAGGATAGGACGTTGGACAGTCTTGTGCAGACGCAGATAAGCTTGCCGCGAAGATTAACACAAAGCTTAACGCTTTGATGGCATTTGAAATAAATTTTAAAGGTAGTTTTTTACAATCCATAATTTTAAGTTTAATAATTAGTTAATAATGTTTGATAAAAGTATTCATTATCATAACATTAGACTCTAAACCATAGGTCAATCACTATAAATTAGCACCTATTTTTAAGTGGGAATCGCTATAAAACCAGGGATCTATCTTGATAAACGTAAAGGAAGATCGTTTCTCTCTAATAAAAGTATTTATTACTTTTAGATTAACTATTTAGGAACCATAACTTCTTATATTTTATTAAAAAGAAATATTTTTATTACTTATTATTGATATAGCACAATACCTATACAAATATTCGTTTCTAGTCATAATTGCTATTTAGCCGTCAAGCTGAACCCGTTTCAGCATCTCATTATTTTTAGTATAAAGAAATTAAAAAAGAGAGCCCCTAAAATCAAAGATTCTTTAATTTAAAATAAAACCTAAGTATAAAGGCGTTTAGAGTGACGTGCATTCTAGTCCTATTACAAACAATCAATAGACCTGTTTACGTCGTTTTAAGAAACCAAAATCATGCTTCTTTAAATTAAAAATCTCAGTAGCCCCTAAATTGAGATGCTACTGAGATTTTTAATTGGTTTATAATTTGTAATGCCTTTTTACAACGTGATTACAAAACAGTAAACTTTTCTTGAAGATGAATATCTACAGACGAACTCCCGATTAATATTTCGAAAGTTCCAGGTTCTACGGTCCAATTCATATGTTTATCTAAGAGCTCTAAATCTTCTGGTTTTAACGTAAAATGAACTGTTTTCGTTTCTCCTGCCTGCAAATGCACACGATCAAATCCGCGAAGTTGCGATTCGTAAGTTGTTACACTGCTCACTTCATCTTTTAAATACAATTGAACCACTTCGTCTCCTGCGCGTTTCCCAGTGTTTTTCACTTTAAATGACACTTCAATATCACTTTGAGATTGCTTCGTTTTCTGATTAATAACTAAATCACTATACGCGAATGTGGTATAACTTAAGCCATACCCGAAAGGATATAACGGACCTAATACACGTGTGTTTCCATAACCATTCGGCCCTGCTCCTGGTTGACCTGCTTGCGAGCCTGGTTTATATGGAAAATTTAATGGAATTTGCCCTACAGATTTTGGAAAGGTAACGGTTAGTTTACCGCCAGGATTATAGTCTCCAAATAACGTTTCGGCTATAACTTCTCCTGCCGCTGTACTCGGGAACCAAGCTTCTAAAATAGCTGGTAAAAATTTATTTTCCCAATTAATTGTCAAGGGTTGCCCATTTATTAGGACTAATACAACAGGTTTTCCTGTAGCATATAATGCTTGTACCAATTGAAATTGACGTCCTGGAAGCCCTAAACTTGTTCTGGATTTGGTTTCACCTACACGTTTTTCATCTTCACCAACTACGGCAATTATAATATCAGATTTTTGGGCTTGTGCTACAGCCTCTGCTATACTTGCTTCTTCTGAAGCAGAAAGCGGTGTTGGAATAATTTCGCTTCCTGGCCAATCTGGATCTACGATATCACACCCTTTTACATAAGTGACTTCAGCTTTATTTTTTGCGTAATTTTTAACGCCTTGATATACGGATGTCGACGGGTTAAACGCTGGACCATAACGACTATACGTAAAACTCACTTGGTCTGCTAAAGGTCCGGTAACCAATATATTTTTAAGTGCATTAACATCTAAAGGGAGTAAATTATTTTCATTTTTTAAAAGCACTAACGACTCTCTGTTGATTTGTTTTGAAAATGCTTCATCGGCGTCAGTGTGTACTAAATCATCTGAATCTTTTGGATTTTCAACATAAGGCTGATCAAACAATCCTAATCTGAATTTCACTTTTAAAACATCTGCAACTCTATTATCGATGGTTTTCATTGAAATTTTTCCTTCATGAATCAATTCTCGTAAAGGTTCTATATACGATTCTGGAGTTCTAAAGGTCGTTCGTACATCTAAACCAGCTTCGACCACTTGTCTAACGGCTTCCTTATAATCTTCAGCAACATGATGTTTTTCTGACACATATTCTACCGCTTCACTATCTGAAACCACATACCCATCAAAACCATATTGTTCTCTAAGTAATTCGGTTAAAAAATAACGGCTTGCCGTAATTGGAACCCCGTCATAATCGTTATAACTACTCATCACGCCCATAGGATGTGCTTCTTTAATGACACGTTTAAAGGGATATAAATGAATTTGATGCATTTCTCTTGGCGCCACATGCGGATCTGTACGTGCATCGCCATCTCGAGCTCCTTTTGGAACACTATACACTGCGAAATGTTTTAAGGTCGCTGCGACACCTTGCGATTGGATACCTAAGGTCATTTGTTTCCCCATTTCGGCAATATGATATGGATCTTCGCCATAACATTCGAGCACTCTCCCCCAACGCGGATCTCTAGCCACATCTAATATAGGTGCATATACATTTGTATATCCTAAAGCCTTGGCTTCTCTCCCAACCATGGTTCCGGCCTGTAAAACCAAATCTTTATTCCATGTACTACCAATACCAATAGGCGCTGGCAAGGGTGTTGCTTTTTCATGACACAAACCATGTACACCTTCGTTGGTAAAATCGACAGGAATACCTAAGCGTGTTTCTTCAATAAACCACTTCTGAACTGTATTTATCGCTTCGGCATGTGTGCTATAAGGGTACGCATATGGTGAATGCGTCTTTTCCTGATTCCAAATGGTATTTAAGTGTTCGTCGATATTTGCGATACCATCTTTCCAAACGCGATTCTTCCAGGCTTCAGTTGGTAATTCATCTTCTAAAACACGAGCATAACCGTATAGGGTTGCCATTTGACATGTTTTTTCATCAACATTCATTAACGAGATTAGATTTTCTACACGATCATCAATAAGCGCTTTAGGATCTTCATACACATCCATCACCCCATTTTTATTGAAATCTATCCAATCTTTATGATATATTTTTAAACCGTCTCCCTTAAAAGAAGACATTATAAATACACTTGCCAAAAGGACTACTATAGTTTTACTTTTCATTTTTAGATAGGTTTTTTAGTGCTTCAGGGTTTTCCATAATAGCTTTTGCATCTTCTGGATTTGTTTTTTGTATTCCAGTGAGTAAATAAATAATCATTCCTGCATCCGAAGGATCGAAATCCCCTTTTTTAATACATGTTTCCTGTCTTTTATACAACCAATCTAATTGTTTAGTAACAGATTTTGATTCTTGTCTTATGGCTAAGGTATTAATCCAATCGAATTTATCTATCGATGCTTTCATACCATCATAATCGTCTCCACCATTTTGATTTATAATTCTATCGCAAATCAATCCGTCGTCTTCAAAACTAGATTTTATTTCTTTCCATGTCCATCCCGAATGCTGTTCCCAATCGTTTGGTTTGTCAGAATGATTATCGTTCCAACTGTGATGAGATATAATACGAACAAATTTCAATTTAGAAACATCTGCTTGACTAATCGCACTGCCCACAACCTGCATTGGGCCCGCTGCAATAATCGTTAGTGGATTGTCCGGTGTAGACTTATTTATTTCTTTAGTTATAGCCTGAATGGCTTTTGTAGAATCGGCTACTGCTTCAATAAAATTGGTCGTATTAAAATGAAACACCTTCTGACCTTCCAAAGCACTGATTTGCATTTCTTTTTCTGCATTTTTATGATCGTGATTACTCCCCCAAATGTGATCGCTAAAGGCGTAAACCGTTAAACTATCTTGCAGTCCGCTTGCTGCCAATAAAGCCAATGAAAAAGGTGTTGCTGCCCAGTCGTCATGATCGTGTTCATTTCCGTCGGAACTTATAACAATGCGACCATTAGTGTATGGGATCGTTTGTGCACATAACGTGGCACTTAAGGTAAAGGCTAAAATAAGAATGATATAGTTTTTCATATGAGTATGCGTTTTAAAAGCGGTTAAAAGGGACTAAAACTTGGGTAGTATAAAAATAGGCGTATATCATCGGAAGATGCCCACCTAAACTAGAATGAATTTGTAATCTGATATTCGGATTTAACACGGAAGTGTCTACCACTGTGTTTAGTGCCAAAGTTAATTGATTTGCTATTTTTTTAAAAGCATTGCCTTTAGAGCATTCGGTTTTCAGATGCTCTGCAGTACGGTAGCATAACATGGAAAAAACACCACTTAAAACGATGGTTCTGAAAACGGTCATATTGTATTATCTTAATTAAAGTTAATAATACAAGTATAAAAAGTCTTAAGTTATAATTTTATAAATCATGAATCTAAAATCATAACTTAAAACCCATTTTACATAAAAGATTGCAATATCTCCAGATTAACTCTTCATTTCTGGAGCTTCACCATTATTTTCTGAATCTTGACTTTTATTTTTTTCAACATACTCACTTGGCGTCATATTGTATAATTCTTTAAACGTTTTTCCAAAATAAGCTGCTGAATTAAACCCAGCCAAATGTGTAACTTCTTTTATGGTATTTGCATCTTGCAACAACAAATCTGATGCATATTTTAAACGAATAGTTCGAATAAAATTACTCGGATTTTGTCCGGTAATAGATTGTATTTTTCTATAAAATTGGGAACGCCCTATACCTACTTCTTTAAGTAAGTGTTCGAGTTTAAATTCGGTGTTACTAATATTATCTAATATAATTTTCGTTGTCTTTTCTAAAAAAGCCTCATCTATAGAATTGCTCGTCGCTTCGCTTGGCGCAATAACAGCACCTAGCTTAGAGAATTTTTCTCTAATAACACGTTTAGATTCAAGCAGATTCGCAATTCTAGCTTTTAATACATTTAGGTTAAAGGGTTTTCCTAAATATCCATCTGCACCTGTTTTATAACCTTCAATCCGGTCTTCTTCAAGTGCTCTTGCTGTTAATAAAATCACAGGAATATGACATGTTTCAAACTCCGATTTAATCCTTTTACAAAGTTCAAAACCATCCATTTTTGGCATCATAACATCACTAACTACAATGTCTGGATAATGCTTTAAAACCTTTTTCAAACCTTCTTCTCCGTTTACAGCTTCAATAATTTCGTAATGGTCTCTTAATTCGTTTTTTAGATGCTCACGTAACTCTTTGTTATCTTCAACAATCAATACTTTAGGAAAGTCTTTTTTCTCTGTCGATGATTCCTTATCGACAATTTCTTGAGTATCTTCAGAAATAAGCATATCGTACTCGACAGATTTCATAGAGTTAATTAAGAATTCATCCTTAATATCTTCTACAACGCTAGATTCTGCTTTTTTATTATAAGGAATTCTAACTACAAATTTACTTCCTTTTCCAAACTCACTTTCCACAAAAATTTCACCGCCGTGCAATTCTACAAGACCTTTACTAAAATTTAATCCGATACCTGTTCCCGTTTTGTTAATATCCACATTATAGAATCTAGAAAACACCTTTTTCAGTTGTTCTTTATCAAGCCCTATTCCTGTGTCTTCAACAATAATTTCAATATAATTTGTTAGCTTTTTATGCTTACCAATTATTTTTGAACCGCTTTTCTTCTCTAAAACCTTATTTACAGACACATTAATTTCGCCTCCATTATTTGTGAATTTAATTGCATTTGAAATTAAGTTTGTAAGTATTTTTTCAACTTTATCAAAATCATAAAAAGAAAATAATTGATCGGATGATGTGGTAAATGTATACTCTATATTTTTCTTTGTTGCCAATCCTTGAAACAGTGAGAAAATATCGTTACTAAACTTAATTATATCGCCTTTTTGTACTTGTAAAGGCGCCATACCCACTTCCATTTTTCTGTAATCTAATAACTGATTCACCAAATACAATAAACGTCTGGCACTACGCTGAATAGAATGTGCAGATGTTTTAACCAACTCAGGATCGTCTATTCCAGATATTAATTTATCTAACGGATTTAATATTAAAGTTAATGGCGTTCTAAATTCGTGAGATACATTAATAAAGAACTCTAATTTCATTTGGCCGAATTCACGTTCTTTTTCATCCTTAATTCTGTTAGTGAAGAATCGGTTTAAATACCATAGCAAGCCTATAAATAAAATAGCATAAATTGTATATGCACTCCATGTTTTCCATGGTGGTGAATTTAACCTGATATCAATTGAAGAAATTGGTGCACTATCCCAATCTCCATTTACAGAAGCTTTAACTTTAAAAGTGTATAAACCTGGTTGTAAGTTTGAATAATTTACAGATCTATTTATCCCTGAACGAATATATTCATTATCTAAACCTTCCATTTTATAAGCATATCTTACTTGCTCTTGATTTTGGAAATGAAGTGCGATAAAATCAAATGATAAGTTAGTTTGATTATAGTTTAATACCAATTTTTCGGTTTCGGAAATAGGTTTTGATAAAACAAACTTTGTATTAATACGTTCGCCAGCTTTAATATATTTATTGTTAACCTTTAAAGCAGAAATTTTAGGATATAGTTTAGTTGATGTTGTAATTGTAATATCTGAAGGCTGAAAAATATTAAATCCATTAATACCTCCAACAATTATACGACCGTCTTTTGTACGATCTATAGATTTACTTTGGTATTCGACACCTTGAATTCCATCGTGTGTATTAAAATTTTTAAACTGATCCGTTTCTGGATTAAGGAATGACAACCCACTCTTAGACGTTATCCAAAAATTATGATTTAAATCTTCTTTAATTCCAGTAATTAAATTGTTTGGTAAACCTTCTTGTGAAAAATAAGATTTAATCAAATTCAAATCTGAATCTAATTTAAAAATACCATTATCTGTACCTAACCAAATATGATGAAGATGATCTTCGGTTATATAATTAATACGATTTCCTGTAATGCCATTAATATTAACACTTTTAAAATCAATTTTTTCAGGAATTCGCTGACTTAAACTATCTAAATTAACATAATTTAAACCTAAAGCTGTTCCCAATAATAAGCGATTTTTAGAATCGATAATTAAAGAAGGAATGAAATTACTGAGCAATCCAGACTCTGTATTATCACCAATTTTATAATGATAGAATGTTTGATCATTCATATCATACACATCTAATCCCTCGTCTAATAAACCAAACCAAATTCTTTGTTTTTTATCTTCTGCACCAGACCAAACCGAATTTTGCCCGACTGTGGCAGTATTCAATTCACTATGTTCAAAACGTTTAAATTTATGCGTTTCTGGATCGAATCTATTTACACCTTTATCTAAAGTACATACCCAAATATAGCCATCGCTATCTTCAAAAGTATACATGATTTTATTAGAACTCAGTGAATTAGTATCATTCGGATTAGAACTAAAAGATTGAAAAGTTCTATCGGCTTCCTCAAATAAATTTAAACCACCATTGTAAGTGCTTATCCAAATTCTTTGTTTTGAGTCTTGTAAAACCGATTGTACAATTTTTTCATTTAAACCGCGTTCCCTTCCTTCTTGGTAATAATAATGTCCGAAGCTTGATTTTTTAAAATCTAATTTGCTAACACCTTCATTATAAGTTGCAATCCAGAATACTCCATCTTTATCTTCTATTACTTTTGAAACTTGATTGTTTGGTAAGGAAAATGGGTCGGAATTATCATGTTTTAAGTGCTGTAATTGTCCGTTGGTTTTGTCGTAAAGATATATTCCATATCCATCGGTTAACATCCACACAATTCCTGAACTATCTTGATAAAAATTATAAATAGGGATACTTTTTTCGGTTAACGAAATTTGCTCGAATGTGTTTTCTAAACGATTCCAAAAAATAATATTAGACATATCGTTTCCTATCCAGAAATCATTATCTGAATCTATATACAACCGTTTAGGAATATGATCTAATTCATAATGCGATTTACTTCTAATTAAAATACGATCGAAATTATTTGTTTCTAGATTATATTTATTTAGGTATTCTCCATTTGTTTCAACCCAAACGACTCCATTTTTATCCTGTACTATAGAATTTATATTATTATTATCAATCGTATTCTTATCTATACTATCGGAATAATAGTGGACAAATTTCATTTTATGTGAAATCGTATCCGTTTCTGTGAAATTTATTTTAACCAAACCACTATTGGTTCCAACCCACAACTCATTTTCAATTTCATCATATAAAAGTGAATTGACAATTTTACGAGGATTAATATCTTTTAAAGGGGCTTCGTAAAGTTTAATTTGAGCAAAAGTCTTAGTGTTTTTATTGAAGAAGTTAAGACCGTTGTTTGTGCCAATCCATAAATTACCATTTGAATCTTCCTTAATAGCATTAATTCTATTGTTACTTAAAGATGTAGAATCATTTAAAACTTGTCGGAATATTTCAAATTCATAACCATTATATTTGTTAAGGCCATCTATAGTTCCAAACCATAAAAACCCATCACTGTCTTGGAATACTTCCAAAACGGAGTTACTAGAAAGCCCATCTTCGTTATTTAAATTTTCAAACTTTAAATTTGCAAATTGGCCAAAAATAAGATTACAATAAAAACATAATACAACAAAATATAAATTCTTACTCATTCCATAGCTATTTTGTGAATTCTGCAATATTACTAAAATTTAACAGAAAGATATATTTAGTTATACACCAAAATTGAATAATTATTCATAACACTCATGTATAAACAATAGATTTACACAGTTAAAGACCTCATTATCATTATTTTAATGAAACTATAAAATTAATAAATTTTATATAAAAAATATTCGACACAAACTATTCAATAAGCATATCTCTTTTATTGAAAAGGACCATAATTTATATCATACCTTTCATTTTAGCACTTAACAGTACTATAACTAGTATTACCAAAATTCTATAAATTTAAACCCATCTGCTAGAAATTATGAGATATAATTTTGCTTAAACATATAAACGTCTAGAACATTCAAGTTTTGAGTTTTTAATCTAACAATTTCTAAATAAGGTGAAACAAGCCACCATAAAAGGATTAAATTGTAAAGAGATATACGTTATATTTATAGATGAAATACCAAAGAAAGAAACATAGAGTTATCAAATTGAAAACACTTTTAGTTCACTGTTAAAATAAATTTTTAAAACTTTCCTCTTTTACCCCGATCCAAGGTTTAGAGGAATTATTTAGAATTAAATAGGTGGAAATATCTTAATAAAGACACTGAAATAATAGAAAAAACAAAACCGGAGTTAAAGTAATACGAGGACCAAATAATGAATGAACTTAAATTTTAATATATGAAATTGGTCAATAGTAATGAATCAAATTGATGTAAAATTGTTCATTAATATTTTATAAATAACAAGTAAATTTAATCTTGAATTTAAAAGTCTCTAGTTAAATAGTTAGTGTTTTTATTACAGTAAACTGATACACTAAATTGTCTAGAAATGAAACTGAAATTACATAAAAAGGTTTCTACAGAATTATGACCGACTTAGAAACTAAAGTAAAATTATTGTTATAATTTTAACCGCGAATAAAACCAATATTTTAGTAACTTAAAAAGACAGCATATTAAAAAACAAGTTGTAGTATTAAACATCTTAAGAAATAAACTATGACCAATTAATACTTTTACAGAACCATATGCATTACTTCTTTATTATTTTTCGAAAAATGATTTTTAGCATAAAAACAAGCAATAAAAAATAACTTTAGAGAGTTGAACTAACTCAAACCATACATTTATACAATTTAGTCCCGTATATAAATGGAAACAACAAGTATCAGGAAGGGAGACACTAACTTTTTTTCGGTTTCTAAGGAGAAAGAAAATCAGTTTCAATGATGCTAAATATTATTTAGGTAAATACATACTCGTATCGAAACAAAATGGGTCAACTATAAAAAATTGGGGATAATGTTAGGATCAAGCACAAAAGTTGTGTGTGTGAATTGAAATAAGATCGCGATTTTTGTAAAAAAAACTCAAATTGGATAATTACCTAGAATTACTAAAACTCATACTTCCTGAGTTTCTCGTCGATCACTTTGATTTAATCAGAAACACTAAAAATGGAGAAGTCATGCATTTATATTTCGAAGAACGCAACACGATACCTAAAGAAGAATCAAGTAGAACGCTCATAGCACACGGATTCCATAAAGAAGTTACTATTCAAGATTTTCCTTTACGAGGAAACACCGTTTACCTCCACGTAAAAAGACGTAGATGGATTGATAAAAGTACTAAGGAAGTCGTTCAAAGAAATTGGAATTTTGTAGCACAGGGAACACGTATGACCAACGAGTTCGCTGATTTTTTAA
>NZ_JAWQUN010000020.1:0-82477 GCF_033447105.1 Formosa sejongensis | reverse complement strand
GGCTAATATATCGGTTTCTGAAGTTATAAAACCATTGATTCCATTTTTGATTATCATGGTAATCGTATTGTTAATGGTGCTTTATATTCCGAGTATTTCAATGTTTTTACCAAGACTATTTGGGTTGTAATTTGAAATTAATAAAATAATGAAAGCCTAATAGTAGTATTTTATTTTTCTACCCAATATAAAATGGTTGATATATTGTATAACAGTTAGTACGGTAATTTTAGATAATATTCTGGTTTTAAATCCTTCAAAAGATTTAGCATATCATAAATTGGTCACAAAGTTGAGAAAATAAGGTTTCAATACGTTTTCTAGATTTCCTACATATAAGGTTTTTCTATAAAATTAGGTTGATTCTTTTTCATCGGAGTTTCTAGTTTTATCTGACACACATCAAATAAGTTAAGTTGCCATTTAGAAGAAAGATATCTTTTGTCTGACCTGAAATAGGGTTACACATTAAAATTGCTTTTAGGTTGAGAATGGATATGCTTTATTCTGTGTTTTGAAATCTAAAGATAAATGTAATGGTATTTCGTTGTATTATTTAATTGCGATTTTTGTTGCGCTACTTTGTAAAAGCTAAATACCTGCTTATATATGGTTATGAATTATACAACTATACGTAAGCAGGTATTTGAATGAAATGTATTGTTTTAAATTAGTTATTTCTTATTTTTTGTTCCCACTTCCAAGCCGAAGAAAGGGCGTCTTTCAAATTCAATTTTGCGTTCCACCCTAAAACATCATTTGCCTTGGTAGTGTCGGCATATGCAGCAACAACATCACCTTGTCTTCGTTCAACTATTTTATAATTTAATTTCTGCTTAGATACATCCTCGAAAGCTGAAATCACTTCTAAAACAGACGACCCCTTACCTGTCCCAATATTAAAGACTTCATAATTATCATCGTTTTTATTATTAATAAGTCTTTTAAGAGCTGCAACGTGAGCTTTAGCTAAATCGACCACATGAATATAATCACGTATGCATGTGCCATCTTCGGTTGGATAATCATCTCCAAATACAGATAATTGGTCTCTTAATCCAATCCCTGTTTGTGTAATAAACGGCACTAGGTTTTGAGGTGTTCCAATTGGTAGTTCACCAATTTTTGCCGATTCATGTGCTCCAATAGGGTTAAAATAACGAAGCGCAATTGCTTTTAAGTTTTCCGAAACTTTACAGGTATCTTGTATAATTTCTTCTCCAATTTGTTTGGTGTTTCCGTAAGGAGATTCTGCGTTTTTTATAGCTTCAGATTCTGTTATAGGAAGTGTTTCTGCTTGACCATAAACCGTACAAGACGAACTAAAAATAAAGTTTGCTGTATCTTTTTTATATAATTCTTGTAAAATATAAATTAACGAATTCAAATTGTTTTCATAATATAACAAAGGGAGTTTAACGCTTTCGCCTACGGCTTTAGACGCAGCAAAATGGATAACTCCAATAACATCATGATGACGTTTAAAGAAATCTATAACACCTATTTTATTACGTAAATTTAATTTTTCGAATACTGGTTTTTGTCCCGTAATGGATGTTATACCATTCAAAACGTCTTCTGT
Organism: Formosa sejongensis; assembly: GCF_033447105.1. Classification (NCBI taxonomy): domain Bacteria; kingdom Pseudomonadati; phylum Bacteroidota; class Flavobacteriia; order Flavobacteriales; family Flavobacteriaceae; genus Formosa; species Formosa sejongensis. The sequence continues at coordinate 80,895 of NZ_JAWQUN010000020.1, read as the reverse complement.
AGAATTTGAAAGATCATCAATAATAACCACTTCAAATCCTTCGTTTTGTAGTTCTACTACAACATGAGAACCAATAAATCTTAATCCTCCTGTTACTATAATTTTATGTTTCATATCTCGTATTTGTTATGCATTAAAATTTATAATAGATTAATTAATAGTTTTTCAAAGATATTAAATTTACTTAAAAACATACTAGTACCTACTAGTTTGTTTGTGAATTTTATTTACCTTTGTATTATGGGTGTTATTAACATAAAAAAGAATACAGGTGTACCTAAGTACAAGCAAATTATAGAATCTATTGAAGATGCTATAATCTCCGGCGATTTAAAAAAGGGAGACCAATTACCTTCAATTAATAATATTAGAGATGTACATAAACTCTCTAGAGATACTGTGCTAACAGCTTTCAATGAATTAAAAGCAAGGGGTATTATTCAATCTATTGTCGGAAAAGGATATTATGTTTTAAATGATAGTATAGATGTGAGCCAGAAAGTATTCTTGCTGTTTGACGAATTAAATTCGTTTAAAGAAGATTTATATAACTCGTTTATAAGTAATCTAAACAGTAATATTCGAGTAGATATTTATTTTCATCATTTCAATGAAGACATTTTTAGTAAGTTAATTTATGAAAATATTGGATTGTATAACTACTACGTTATTATGCCTGCCAATTTAAAAAACACTGAATTGGTTATTGAAAAATTACCAAAGGAAAAGGTGTATATTTTGGATCAGACACATCCTGAATTGTCACAATACGCCGCAATTTATCAAAATTTTGAAAAAGATATCTTCACCAATCTTACCGAAGCTTTACATCTTATTCAGAACTACGACACCATAATTTTACACTTTTCGGAAGACAATCAACCTTTAGGAATGCGAAAAGGGTTTGTGAAATTTTGCAAAGCAAATGGATTGAAATATGAAGTAATCAAGTCTTTAAAAGATAGAGTGATCTCTAAAGGTGAAGTCTATGTTATTCCAGACGACAAAAATTTATTACGCATTATAAAAGGGATGAAAAGTAAGGATTACACGCTTTCAAAGGATGTAGGAATTATTTCTTATAACGATACACTTTTAAAGGAAATTGTAGAGGGAGGTATTACAACCATTTCAACAGATTTTAATCATATGGGAGAACGTTTGGCTCAAATGATTTTAAATAATGAGCAATTACAAATTGAAAACATAAATACCTTAATTCTTAGGAATTCATTATAATGATTTAAGTAACAAAGACATGAATACGACATTAATTAATACCGTTAAAACAAGTTTTTTAAATAACTTTAAAGTAGAACCAATCTTGATTTTTTCGCCAGGAAGAATTAATATTATAGGAGAACACACAGATTATAATGATGGTTTTGTGTTTCCTGCTGCTGTTAATAAAGGTATTGTAGCGGCTATTCAGAAAAGCGATACAAATAGTTCAAGCGCTTTTGCAGTAGATAAAACTGAAAGTATAACATTCTCATTAGATAATCTAAAACCTTTAAATAAGGGATGTTGGCAAAACTATATTTTAGGAGTGGTTTCAGAGATCCAGAATAGAAATAAAACGATAGGAAATTTTAATATCGCTTTTGGAGGCGATATACCAGGCGGTGCAGGAATGTCTTCGTCTGCAGCATTAGAAAACAGTGTGGTTTTTGGCTTAAACGAGCTATTTAATTTGGGGTTAACAAAACACGAAATGATATTAATTTCGCAAAAAGCAGAACATAATTATGTCGGAGTTAAATGTGGAATTATGGATCAGTATGCCAGTATGTTTGGTGTTAAGGATACTGCTTTATTACTAGACTGCAGAACTGTAAATGCGACATCTTATAAAATAGATTTTAAAGATTACGAACTCCTGCTAATAAATACAAATGTTAAACATAGTCTGTCAGATAGTGCATATAATGATAGACGTTCGGTTTGTGAATCTGTTTCTGAATTATTAAATGTGAAAGCTTTAAGGGATGCTACAGAATTTGATTTAGAAACCATAAAAGACAAAGTTACACCAGAGAACTATCAGAAAGTACTTTATGTAATTCAAGAAAATAACCGCGCAAGAGAGGCGTCGGTAGCAATGAAAACTGACGATTTGAAAGCATTGGGGAAACTTATGTATGCTTCGCACGAAGGTTTGCAAAAACAATATAAAGTGAGTTGTGATGAATTGGATTTTTTAGTTGCAGAAACAAAGTCGAATCCAAATATTTTAGGCTCTAGAATGATGGGCGGTGGTTTTGGCGGCTGCACGATTAATTTGATTGCAAAATCTGAGGTACCTGCTTTTAAAGATTACATTACTGAAGCTTATAAAACTAAATTTAATACAGAGTGCTCGATTTACGAAGTAAAACTTTCTGATGGTACTCATATAATTAACGAATTAAACCATTAATAATGAAAACGGACTTACAAGATTATTCGCATAAACGTTTTAATATCCTTACAGGAGAATGGGTTTTAGTATCACCACATAGAGCTAAAAGACCATGGCAAGGACAAAATGAAGAAATCTCTAAAGAGATACGACCATCACACGATCCTTCGTGTTATTTATGTGCTGGAAATACTAGGATTAACGGTGAAATAAACCCTGATTACAAAGATGTTTTTGTGTTTACAAACGATTTTGCAGCACTTCAAAACGATTCAAAAGCATTTAATATTAACGATGGGTTGTTGCAAGCCCAAAGTGAAACAGGTATTTGTAAGGTGATTTGTTTTAGTCCCGATCACTCAAAAAGTTTGGCAGATATGTCTCCAGAATCCATAGAGAAAGTGGTTTCGGCATGGCAACATGAATATAAGGAGCTTGGAGAAAAGGATACTATAAACTACGTACAGATTTTTGAAAATAAAGGCGCTGTAATGGGCTGTAGTAATCCGCATCCACATGGACAGATTTGGAGTCAATCTACTTTGCCTAACGAAGTTGAAAAGAAAAACACACATCAATTAAACTATTACAACAAAAACAAGAGTAGTCTTTTAGGTGATTATCTTACCCAAGAATTTAAAGAAAAAGAACGTATAATTTTCGAGAATGATGCCTTTGTTGTGTTGATACCGTTTTGGGCAGTTTGGCCATTCGAGACGATGATTGTTCCTAAAAGACATCAAAAAAGTATTCTTGATTTAGAAGCTAACGAATCGTTACTTTTTGCCGAAGCTATTTCGGTAATAACTAAGGCTTACGACAAGCTTTTTAATACATCATTTCCGTATTCTAGTGGTATTCATCAAGCACCAACTAATGGAGAAGATAATAGCCATTGGCATTGGCATATGAGTTTTTATCCACCTTTATTAAGAAGCGCTACGGTTAAAAAATTCATGGTGGGTTACGAAATGTTCGGGTCGCCACAGCGGGACATTACTGCCGAGGTTGCAGCTAAAATGTTGTCAAAATTAATTGAAGAATAAGTTCAAGTATACGTTGACTAATACGTTGGATTAAATTATAAAAACCATCTATAATGACTTCTAAAAAAGTTTGTTTTAGATGGTTTCTTATTTAAAATCATTTTATAAGTATTTTTAGTACTTATTTTTAAAGGTAGTTAATAAAGAATATCTCTTTAGTATTAAACGAGGTATAAGCGTACTGTTTTTAGGGAAGCCTACACATTTATATTATTTATTTTAAAATGGAATGATACACTATGACTTTTAAATTATTAATTCCAAGAACATATGAGTTTTAATCATTCTTCTTTTTCATCATAGCAATAATTATATAACATTTTAAAATGGTCTTTCATTTTTTGTTTTGCAAGTGATGCGTCTTTATTTTTAATGGCCTCGTAAATATCTGTATGCTCTTGTATTGTTAAAGCTGATGGATTTCCATCACAAACGTGAAGTTTTTCAAAATTAGTAATGATTTCAGGGATGATTATTAGCATTAAGCTATTTAGTGTGCTATTATCACTGGCCTCTGCTATTGCTAAATGAAATAATAAATCTTCTTCAACAGCTTCTTCACCCTTCAATACTTTATCACAATAGGAATCGAGTGCTTTTTTAATTTGGTTTAAATCCTCATCTGATCTTCTTGAAGCAGCTAATCCTGCAGTTTTTAATTCTAACAAAATCCTGGTTTCAACCAAAGATTTAAATTCAGCATTTTTTAATCGTAAAATACTTTCTATCATTCCATTTCTGCCAATTGCCCCAATATCAGCCACAAATGTTCCACTTTGAGGTCTAGATTTTAATAATCCATATAATTCTAATTTTTGGATAGCTAGCCTGATAATACTTCTACTTACTCCAAATCTTTCCGACAATACCCGTTCAGAAGGTAGTTTTTCTCCAGGCTCTAAATTTTTATCATTAATAATATCTTTTATTTTAGATATAATACTATTTAGAACCTCTTTATTACTGTTTTTTGTAATTACATTTAACTCCATATGTACGAGAATAGTTTACTAAAAAAACAAAGGTGAACTATTCTTGTTAAATACAAAAACATAATTTTTCTAGCTTAATTTAAATTATTTAAAAATTAAAAATTTTCTAATCAAATATAGAAATATGAATAGAAAAGTTTTTTAATATAGATTAATTTTAGCAATTAATTTCCTTTTTTTATAAATCAATGTTTTCGAATATTTAATCTTTTAGGGGTTGTAAGTTTAAATATATAGATAATCAACAAATCAATAGAAATCATTTTAAAGTGATAGATAGCTCTACTAAAGCTTATTTTTAAGGTTATTAACATGTGATTTTGGTGATTTAAAAATAGTTGGAGCCCATTTGGTAAGCTTTACTCTTTATGGTAACGACCAATATGCCTGAGATAAAACCACGCGTACAAGGGAGCAGACATTAGGGGGAATTAATGTTACGTTTTCATAAATCAATACCTTGCTGGTTTTTGTAGTGTTTTCAATGGAACCAATCATAAGGTTCAGTGTATGTTACTGAATATTAAAATAGGGGTGTCTAAAGAAAAACAGGTGTTTTCTGAGGATGATATACAGCTTAATTTTGATCGGGTTTATGAGGAGGTTCGGGATATTTTTGGGTGATTTATAATTTAAAAATTAATTACTTGACTTATAGCATTACCCGTATTCTTAAGAATAAAATTTACCTGATAATTTAGTGTTATCCTAAAATCACTAAGACAATAAAATTTCTGAAACATAAAAGGGTGGATTTTATCTCCAGTTGGATTTTAAAAAGTATGACTTGTGATATGATAATAGTGTTAACTGGTCATAGTATGATTGATAAATTTGTGTTTTCTTCAATTAAGGACGTTCATTTTTTCTAAATGACTATTCTTAAACGTGTATACTGATAACCAATTTAGAATATCAATTAAACGTAGCCCACAGTAAATGAATTTTGAATAGATTATATATATTCGTTGCATGAAATTTTTCTATAACCACACCTAGATATCATTATTTATAACCATTATACCGAACCTATGGACTACAAGACCAAAGGTTCGGGCTAAGTAAAAGCAATAGATAATATACGTTGTAAAAAAAACAAATGCTTTTCGAAATTTCATTTCTCTAACGTCTGTAAAAAGAATATATTTAAGTGTTTATATTATGCTATTATAAACCTTGATTAAAACCAAACGCACTATTTTAAAAACAGCAACATAAATTCATCCATAAACAAATTACATTACATGAACAGAATCGTGCTTTTCACGTTCTTATTTTTAATTATACTACCCAATTCTTTTAGTCAGAAGGCTATTCAAGGGAATAAATGGGAAACGGTTGATGTGCTGTTTACGCTAAATGGAAATATCGAGAAACCTTTTCATGTGGACTTATCGTATACATTCAAAGCACCCGACAATTCTCAAGTAACTGTACCTGGTTTTAATAATGGAAATAACGAATGGTTGGTGCGTTTCAATCCGAATCAGGAAGGGACGTCGACATCCATAAGTAGTTTCTCCCTTAAAAAGTTACCAATACAATGGTTTAATCCGCTTACTATTATATATACCGAGCCTCACGAAGTCGATTTTAAAAGTCGGATGGTATTGAACCCTGAATTTGAAGGGATAGACAACGTCATTATTGTGAAACTAATCAACAGAAAGAAATAATATACTCATCATTACAAACACATATTTATGAAAACTATTTTAAAACCAACCCTTTTGGCTACTGCCGTAATTTTACTTTGTTTTTCCATGACGTCTTGGCGTTCAGACGAACCCACAAAAGACAAATGGGAACACCTCCTAGATTTAGAACTGAGTCAGTGGGACGAATTTGTTGGTGCTCCGCATCTCACCGTAGATATTGAAGGTTATGAAAAAGGGAATGGTATGGACGAGGGCACGGCTTTAGGATTAAATAATGATCCTTTAAATGTGTTTTCAACTGTTGAAATAGATGGCGAACCGATGTTGAAAATTTCAGGAGAAATATATGGCGCAGTAACCACCAAAAAGGAATACGAAAATTACCATTTAAGTTTGATGTTTAAGTGGGGCGAAAAGAAATACGAACCACGTTTAGACAAACCTATGGATAGTGGTGTGTTGTACCATGCCATCGGGGAACAAGGGGCATTTTGGAACTGTTGGATGCAGTCTCAAGAATTTCAGATTCAAGAAGAAGATTGTGGAGATTACTACACTATAGCAGGTTCTGGTGCCGATATAAGAGCGATAAAGAAAGAAAATCCAAATTCAGATTGGGATATTTTTATCTACAATCCAGACAGCGAGTATAAGCAGTTTAAAACAGGAGAAGACGGACGTTGTAGAAAAAGTGAGAACTACGGAAAATTAGAAGGCTGGAATCAAATTGATTTGGTTTGCCTCGGCGATAAGGCGTATCATATTGTTAATGGAAAAGTAGTATTGGTGTTGGAAAACTCGGTGACTTATGGAACAGACGATGTTGCTAAACCGTTAACCAAAGGAAAAATCCAACTTCAGAGTGAAGGTGCAGAAGTGTACTATAAGAATATTAAAATCAGATCGGTTAATGCATTGCCTTCCGAATTTGCTAAGCAATTGAAGTCATAGGCTATAATGAAACGTCATTTATAAACAGCATTAAGTTATCCTAATTAATTTGAATCATTTTGATCAAGAGTTCAGGATATTTATCGATGGATAAATAACTAATTTCCAAATGACCAATGATACGGGTTTAAAAACGATTAAGACTTAATTATGTATATCGTAGAATTTGTACTATTAGATTTATAGGACAATTAAATAGAGTCAACCTAGAAAAGAAAGTTCGAACATTTACAATATTTTCATGGTAAATATCAGTACGCGTAGGCTATGATTTTGACATTAATCTACTTAGTTACGAATATAAAATCTTCAAGTAAATTTCACTATTATTATTATTATTATTATTATTATTATTAAAGGGTAACGTGTTTTAATCAGTAACTAAGTTGTTAAAATTACGACTTATGAAATGTTTTACTGTTATTATCTTAGAAAAGATTGATGTGTTTACCTTTTTAAGGACTAAGCAATCAAACAAAGGAAAATAAAGTGTTATACCTTTATGACATACATCAAGTAGAGCAAAATCCTTTAAATATAGGGATGTACTACACATTGTGCTGGTAAATAGATTTAGTTTACGATTCTAGTATAATTATTTCTTTTGATTGATATATTGTAGGTTATAATCTTACATGTTTTTGCATAGTTAGTCCAATCAAGCTATGGAAAGAAAAGAGAACAAAGAAACAATTGCTCTGGCCAAATAAAACTTTGTCACTATGGAAGCATAATAGTATCAAGGTAAGTTCTATTCTAATGACACAACCTAAGTAAGATCACTATTTCTGGATTTTTTCAACAAAAAACTGAAGAAATTATGATAGTTAAAAAACTATAGAAATTAGATATTTGCAATAGTATACCTGCTTAATTATAGTTGTAAATTATGCAATTATAATGAAGCAGGTATTTAGATGGAATAACATTGTTTTGATTTGCCGATGGTATTGTTCCAGGGGCATACGTTTACTGTGTTATGAAAAAAGTCTAAATCGTTTTATTATGGAAGATTTATTTAGTAGAAATTTTTCTTTCTTTAATTGATTGTAACTTTAACGTTACAGTCGCTATTATAAAATAGACAAGTGCTAATACCCATAAGTGATTCCATTCCGGGGAGACTTCACTAATAGTGGCTTCCATTTGTGTCAATTTTACAAATCCATTAATCCCAGGTGTTGACGGTATTATTTGTGTGAAATATTGGTAAAATTTAGGAAATGTTTCTATTGGAAAAGATAAACCACTTAGCATTAAAGACGGTATGGACGTTAAAACTATAAATACTATAGAATCTTCTCTTCGTTTAAACAAAGAACTAATAGCGATACCAAAAAATACTATGGCTAACAAATACGGTAAAGAAAATAGATATACCATCCATATTGAAGACCTCACGGGTATTGAAAACAAAGAATATACAATACCGATTTGAAGAGGTAAAATGATGGAGAATAATGACGTATAAACAAACGATTTTCCTAATAATACGGGAATTGTTCCGCCTTTGTGAAGGAGTCTTGGGAAATTGGATAACATCTTGTTATCCTCGTGTCGTGTTCCGTTTATTATTCCTATTCCCATTAATAAAACCAACTGTACTATTAATGCGGTTAACACAGGAATTAAATAGGTTGCATATCCTGAAGACACATTAAATAAACTGGTGGTTACTGCTTGTACAGGAGAATAGTTCGCCTTGGCTTGTGCCATTGAATTTCCTTTTGCCATTTCTTTTTTAATAGCAATACCAGCGTTAAAATATCCTGTAGTTACCGTTACATCTCCAAGAATTTCTTTATAAAAAAGCATATTGGAAGCATCAGCATAGGTCGATATGGTTGTTTGTCGGCCTCTTCTAAGATCTTTTCCAAAATCCTTTGGAATGACTACAATTCCTTTAACGATGTTTTCATAGTAATCTTCTTCAGCGGCTTTTAAATCGGTGTAATTTGTTTTCGTATATATCCCTTTTGAAGCATTTAGCATTGAAATATAATCTCGACTTGTTTTAGATTCATCTTGATTTACAATCGCAACAGGAACTTCTGTAATAACTTCTCTTGAATATAAATAGGTGTAAACAATTAAAATGACAAATGCTACCGATAGAAAGGTACTGATTAAAGCCTTGTCTAATTTTATAGCATTCCATTCTGTAGCAACAGCATTCCAGAATGATACTTTAGCACGATGATATTTTTTATAAAATGATTTCATAGTTACGTACGTTCTAAAAATGAACCTTGCTTTAATAAATTGTTTAACTTTTTATAACTCAATAAAAAAACAACCACGTTTATTACTATTAATATTAAAATGGGTTTAAAAGAGTATAATACGGGAATGCCGCGTTGCGTCTGATCTACAAATATTTCAAAATAGTGTGTAAAAGGAAATATTTGACTTAAATATTGTATGGATTTAGGCATTCCAAAAATGGGAAAAGTAATTCCAGAGAACGATAAACTCACGGCAGCAAACCCTGATCCAAACGTTAACGCTTCTCTAAAACTTCTGCTTAACGCTATAAATAATAAGGCAAAAGCCTGTGTAGACGTAATTAAGAAAAACAGTCCTAAAAGGAGCATGCCTTTATTTCCTAATAAAGGGAAATCTTGAAACATAAACATACTGTAGTACATTATAATACCAATTAATAAAAACCATAACGTATAAGGCAGTGTTTTGGCAAATAGAATGATAGGTAAATTTCCTTTCCCAATATTATAAAGCTTTTCTCCTTTATTGTATTTTAAATCGACACCAAAACAATAAATAGTGGTGAGTATTACAAAAATTTGTAAAAAATAGGTTAAAAAACCAGAATTTAAATAATAGGAATAATTCGTGTACGGGTTAGATAAGGTGTGATTATCAGACGTTATGGGCTGAAAATTTGCTTTTGCCTGTTGCATCGCAGTGCCTTTAGCCAATTGCTTTTGAATATTTATTCCAGCCGAAAATGTGGCCACCACTTTTCTAAATGCCTTATTTTCTAAACCAGAAGGCAGCAGCACATTACTATTATATTGGTTAATTACGGTGGTTTGTTTTCCTTGTTTTAGATCACTTCCAAAATTAGGAGGTATAATAACTAAACCGTATGCTTTTATTTCTTTTACCAATTGCTCTCCTTCTAATTGATCTGCAGGTTTATATTTAACCAGAATTTCAGGGGTAGCATCTAACTGACTTATTAGATGTCTTGAGATGGAAGTATTATCTAAATCTAAGACAGCTATTGGTAAATCTCTTGGAACACCTTTAACAAGTAAAGTGTTGAAAAAAACTATGGATAAAATGGGTAAGATAACTGCAAAAATAAAGATTGCTCTATTGTGAAAAAGCATCCTGAATTCTCGGTTAATAATGTATAAAAACGATTTCATTTTAGTTTTTAAATTGTGCAGCATCAATTAAAATGCTCATTCCTGGTCGTAATTCAATTTCTGGGTTTACAGGAGACGCTTTAATTTCGAAAGTTCTAATGTCAAAATCTCCAGTTGTTTTTGTAGCGTTCCAAGTCGCGTAATCTCCTAAGGCTGCCACATAGTAAATTTTAAATGTCACCGTTATGTTTTGTAGTGCAGGAATCGTTGCGGTAAATTCTGAACCTTTTTCAAAGTTGAATAAACTCGTTTCTTTCACATTTACAACAGCGTAAGCGTTGGATAAATCTACCAAATGTACTACGGGATATCCAGCGCCAATTAATTCCCCTTCTTCAGGTAAAAAATCCATGACTTCTGCATCGATAGGACTAGAGATAAATTGTTCACTTTTATAACTTTCTAACTCATTTAAAGCACCTTCAGCTCTTTTTACCAACGCATTTGCTGCGGCAATATCTTCTTTTCTAGCGCCTTTTAAAGCAATCTGATATTGGTCGTATGCCGCATCTTGATCTTTTAAGGCTGCATTTTTTTTCGCTAAGACTTCATCTCTTTGTTGTTCAGAAACCACACCATCTTTAAATAAATTTTCAATTCTATCATAAGACTTAATCATTAAGTCTGCTCCAAGGATAGCTTTTTCGTAGACACTTTTGTAGGCATTTATTTCCTCGGCTCTAGCGCCGTTTATAGCTTTGCTTTGTTGTGCAGTTGCAGCATCTTTAGCTGCCAATGCTTGTTGTTCTTTAGCATCAATTTCGGGGCTTTCAAGGGTAGCAAGTAATTGTCCTTTTAGAACACTTGTGCCTTCTTTGACTTCTATGGTTTTTAAACGTGAAGGTATTTTGGCCGAAAGATAAATTTCTTTAGCTTCAATTCTACCTTGAAAAACGACGTCTTTAGGTTTGTTTAAAAGCCAAATACTTACCAGTACTAAAATGGCGAGCACTAAAATTCCGACTATTGTTTTTATTGATTTTGAATTTTTCATTTGAAGTTAATTTTTATTTAAAAAAGAGGTTGTTTCACCTAAATGAATCATTAATTGACCGTAGGTTACATTGTATTGGTAAAGTGCTTTTAATTTTAAAAGTTTAATTTTATTTAATTGCAAGGTCGCGTCAATCACTTCTAAGGACGTTCCTGTACCTTCTTCAAAACCGCGAGTTCTCATAAACTTTAATTTTTCAGCTAAAGCTTCATCAGAATCTAAACTTTCATATTGTTCTTGTTGTTTTTGAATTTCGCGATATAATTTTTCGGTATAGGTTAGTATATTTAAACGTGCTTGTTTGTCAATTTCTTCAACTTGAGACACTTTGTGTTGCGACGCTTTAATTTTATGTTCTCTTGTAAAACCATCAAAAATATCCCAACTTAAACCAACACCGGCAGCCCATCTATAATCGTCTAATAATGGTAAATTATCCGTCCATAATAAATAGCCTGCAAAGACGCCTACTTGAGGAAAATAGTCGCTTTTTTCAACTTTCACTCCAATTTTTGCTAACTGATAATTTTGTTCAATTTGTAATAGCTGTTTATTATTGCTTAACATGTCCTGTTGAAATTCTTCTAAAGGTGGTAATATTATAGGAGGCATAAATTCTGTTGAAACCGAACTGAATGTTTCCCCACCAATTAAATTTTGAATGGCTGTTTTTGCTAGTGACACATCTTTTTCTGCCCCTAATAATTCTCTTTTAGCATTAGATAGTGCGACTTTCGCGTTTAATGTTTCTACTTCAGGAATAATACCGTTTTTAAACAGCTTTTCGGCATGATCGTTATGAATCTTAACCGTTTCTAAAACACTAGTATATAAATCTAACGCTTCTGTTGCCAGTTTAAGTTTATAATAATAATCTATTAAATTCGCTGTGAACTGGTCTTCTTTAAGATGGTGTTGGTTTTCGGAAATATCAGATTTTAATGCTGCTGCTTTGTTAGCTTCATTAATTTTTCCACCTGCAAAAATGGGCCAAGTCACATTTGCCGCTGCAAAACCAAAATTTTGTTCTTGCAAGGTAAAATTCCAGTCTCCGAGACCACCTTCTGGAAGTCCACCAATGATGCCGCCTATAATGTCTTGAGCCGGATTTAGATCTAGTGTAACATCATCGGCTAAGGTGATGTAAGACCCCATAATACTCACCGATGGATAGCGTAACCCTTTCGTTGCTTTTTCTTCTTCTTTAACGGCTTCGTTCTCAAAACTTGAAGCTTTTAAATCTCCATTAGTACTTAGCATTAAATCATAAGCGTGTTTTAAACTTAATTCTTGCGCATGTGTTGTGAACATGGTCAAGAATAGTAATGATAGTAACGCCCATTTAAAGGTGTGTTCTATACTATTTTTTAGTTTGTCGCCTGACATTGTTAATTTTATTTTTTTAAAATGGTTAATATATTATGTGCTAAATATTCTATGTTTATCGTTGAAGGCGGTTCGTTTCCAAAAAAACGTTTCCGATGAAATTGTATGTAATCAACGACATACACAATAAAATGATATGATATTTCGTAAAGACTGCTGTTTATATGTATTTCACCACTTTGTACACCAATGGTTTTAATCTTTTCGATGATTACATTGGTTTCAGCTTTTAATTGGTCTGTTATAATAAAGTTGTCGTTATGGAGTAACTGGTAGAAAAATTTTGAAGCTTCAAGTTCGTTTTGAGCATATACAATTCTGTTTTGAATAAATGCTCTTAAAATGTCGGCTACACGTGTTGGATTTAACCCAATAAAAAAATCGAGCTCTTGATTTAAAGATGCTATTTTATCAAAATATAATTCATTAATTAATTCTTGTTTTCCGCTGTACAATCTATATAAATAGCCGCCACTAACATTTGCGTTTTTTGCAATCATAGCAATGGTTGTTTTTTCAATACCACAGTCTACAATGGTTTTCATTGTTGCTTGTTTTATTCTAAGCAATTTTTCTTCGTCTACTTTTCTCGCCATAGTTGTACATTATATTTGAAGATACAAATGTATGAATAAACATTCATTCATTAATTATTTATGGAGGAATTTTATCAACAATCAGTTTTTTTTTAAACTAAATGACATATTAAATAGATGGATGCTATTATGTTAGCGTTTTTTTAAAGTTAATAGGATCCTATTGTCGTTATATTTAATAATTGGGGTTGTATAATCGCGAGTAGTATTGGAGTGTAGTTTTTGTGTGAATAGTGCAAAAGTTATTAACTATGCAAAATATGTATTGAACATAAAATGTATGTATTTTCTTCATACGAGGCAATGTCTGGAGATGTAAGTAGGAGCGTGGTTGCTATTAAATAGTAAATATCTCTAATATTAAAGGTAGTCTACCAATGAAACTTTTTTAAGTTTAAGGGAATACATGAAGTTGAATTGAGAATTATAATACCAATATTTTTTTATGGGTTACTCTATTCTATTAGTACACTTATCTTTTATTTATACCATATCGACTGTATGCCAAGAATGGGATGAATCAGGAGAGTTTTGTTGAGAAATACGGCTAGGGTAAAATGGTTTTTAGGCTAATAATTGACATATCATATTCGGTTTTATTACTTTAAGATAAATGTCATGGTATTTTTTTTGTTATTAAGAATAAGGCCTTACTCTTTTTCTTCTGAAGTTTTATAAAACCAATCTATAGGTATAAGATAATTATAACTTTAACTTCAAATAAAAGTAATTAACTTTTGGTGCCAATAGAAAAAGAACCAAAATGCAAAAAATTAAAATCAATTTCCTTAATCGCATTAATAATAATCTTTTTGATCATTGGTCATAAAGATGTGGACACATAAACACTCGTCCTTTAAATTATGTTTAAAGGACGAGGTTTGTTAATTTTCAATAGTTATATGCTTTGTTTTTTTAGAATTAGAAGTGTTTTGTGATTCTAATTGGTTACCAGCATGAATTAAGTACTATTATTCAATAATTTTAAAATCGACAGAGGTTAATGCTTGCCAACCCGTTTCATCAGTTACAGAATACGAACAGTGATAATCTCCTGTGTCTACATCGTCAGGAATCGTTACACTTATTTGTATTTCATAGGTTGTCACTCCGCCTTCTATGGGAAAATTTTCTAGAAATATTAATGGATTAACCGCATTCTTAACGGGTTCTAAATCACATGTTTCTCCTTGATCGTCGTGTGTATGGTGATCGAAATTATGGTGAATGTTTAAACTGTATGATGCTAATGCTTGGTTATCGGTTGCTAGGGCTTTAAAAATATACGTCTCACCTCTTGGTAGTTGAGCGCACGCTTGAGGGAAACCATCTTCGTAATTAATGGTTATTTCAGGTTTTTCTTCGTCTTTGTCTACAGAATCACTATCTGAACAAGATGCTAATACCAATAAGATTAGTATTAGGTAGTTGTATTTTAGTATAAATTTCATGGTAATAAGGTTTAAAACCGCATAGTACGTTAATACTATGCGGTGTAATTAATTGTTAAGCTGTAATATCGATATGTGTTTCGTAAGTTTCGATATTACCATTTTCATCTTCAATAGTAAAAGTAACATGATATTCGCCAGCAGGAGCAGTTGTAGGAACATCAATATGCTTATGGAATTCTGCTTCTGTTTGGTCATGGAATTCATCATAAACCATTTCAAAATCCCATTCAACTTCACCAGCTGCAACTTCAAGTCCATGTGCATGAATGTCTACGCTAATTTCATGGATACCATTATGAGCATCTACCATAAATTCAACATGAAAATCATTTCCACGTAAAACAGTCTCATCCATTTCATAGTCACTAATGGTAATTGGAGCTAAAACATCAAGATGACCTTCAGATTCAGTACTGTTTCCTAACTCATCGACAACAATAAGTTCTACGTGATACTCTCCAGCAGGTGCAGTTGCAGGAATATCTATATGTTCGTGAAATACAGCGTTAATAACTTGGTAAGAAGCATCGGTATAAACCTGTTCAAAATCCCATTCTACTTCACCTTCTGAAAGAGTAATCTCATCGTGAGAATGAATTCTAAGGGTAATACTACTAATTACATTTTCGGCATAAATTTCTGCTTCTAAATGAAGGTCTGTACCTCTTTCTGCTACCGGGTCTGTAGAATGATCTGTACCTTCTCCAAATTCGAAATTGGTAATTATGGGTGCAATTGTTATTGCGCCGTCGTCGTCGCTACTACAAGATTGTAAAAAGAATCCTAGTGAAAGGATAATGGCTAAAAATTTAAAATTTGCTTTCATAAAATTTGTTTTCATAGGTGTTAATATTAATTGATTGTTATTTAATTTAAAATGGTATTGTGACGGATAATGATAAGTTTCTTCCTGCTTCAGGAACGTCTATTAGCCGATAAAAACTAGTATGATCGTAATATTTAGTATCGAATACATTATTAACTTTGACTTGCAGTTCTAGGGGTTCATTGGTTTTAAACACATCGAGTTCTGTGAAAAACGACATGGTAAATACTTGGTACCCTTCTGTAGTCTCTTCTGGAGGTACAATCTCTTCTTGTGCAGCTGTTATTTTATAATCCGCCATTAGCTGCGAATTTTTAAAAACCGAAACATCTTTAAGTTGATAATTAGCTGAAAACATAGCAGACAAAGGCGGGGAAAATGGTATAGAAAATCCTTTTTTAGGGCCACTAGTTTGTCTGGAGTACACATACTCTGCAGTAGCATCTAATTCTAATTTGTTAAAAATGGTAGTGGTAGCGCTTAGTTCTCCTCCAATTCTGAAGACCTTACTTTGTGTGTATTCGTAAATCTGTAGGACTTCGTAATAATCGGAAGTTGGATTTAAATAGATAAAGTTTTCAAAGAAATTTACAAAAGGACTAAAGACAACCCCAAAGCTTTCGGTAGAATGATCGAGTTCAAAGTCTAATTGATAAGATTCTTCAGGATCTAAATTTAAATTACCTTTCTCAAAGCGGTACATATGATAATTTACACCATCTGAGGCCAATTCGTTTGGAAGTGGCATTCTAAAACTCTTACCAATATTAACTTTATAGGTCGTATTTTCATTGATATAACTCAATCCTGCAGAAGCACTGAAACTTCCAAAATTTAAAGATTTGTTCTGTGCTCTTTGTACATATACAGACGAGGTCGTACCATCTTCATTTTTTATTGTTGATGGAAACCAATCGTAATATGCTTTGGTGTTAATTAGGCCGTAATCGTAACGAATACCTGCTAAAACATGAAAATCGGGATTAATTTCGAACGTATCAAAAGCAAAGACTCCTGCGGTAAAACGCGTATAATTAGGAATTAAAAATCCCCACCCGCCAATAGAATTATCTTGATAGTCCAGGTTTATACCTAAAACGAGATCGTGTTTTTCATTATAAGTAAAAGCATCTTTAATATTTAACGCATAGGTGTTTTTATTAAACTCACGCTCTAAAGTATTAGATGGTTTAGGCATATAACCATGAGGAACAGGTTCGGAATATTCTCTTCTTAAATTGTTTTGATAGCCCAAATCGAACAAAAACGTATGGTCACCACTCATGATAGAGGTGTTATTTGTAATTTTAAAATGGTTTACCATATGGTATGGTAAATCGATATCACGACTAGAGCTATCGTAATCGATATCTGACGTTCTAACTTCTAAGCCATGCGCATTAGCGAAAAAACCGTTTTTAGCATACACATTACTAAACGTGGTTTCAGATTCTATGTTATCTTTAATATAACCAATATTAAAACTAGCATTAGCCTCCTCACCAGCTGTGTTCCTTAGATTATTATCATGCAAATCGAAAATGTAATTTTCATAACTAATTTTATCTGTTGGGACTTTATAGTCTGCATAATCTCTATATGTTAAACGCCCTCCATAATACCAGTAGTGTTTTCTTGCAGTTGCACCCACAGAAACCCCAATCAAATCATTATTAGTTTGTCCTATCACATTGAGTTCTCCTTGAAAAGAATGCATTAGAGGTACACTATTAGGTTGAATATCTACAACACCAGCAATAGCATCAGATCCATACACTAAAGAGGCAGGCCCTTTTATAATTTGTATATTCTCAATACCATATTGATCTATTTCTAATCCATGATCGTTTCCCCATTGCTGTGCTTCGTGTTTCACACCATTCTGTACAACGGCAACTCTATTAAATCCTAAGCCTCGAATGACGGGTTTAGATTGTCCAGAGCCAATACTAATCGTGCTTACACCAGGAATTTTACTTAACGTTTGCATCAGACTATTTTCCCTGTTTTTATTCAAAAATTCTTCAGAAACGGTATAAGAAACCACAGGTGATTCCATGATCTCTCTTTTTTTAGAATTCCCATGTACTTCTATTTCATCTAAATCTGTGGTAGATTCTTTTAAGCGTACAATAACATCTTGTAATTCGGTACCAACGTCTATTGTGATTATATTAGGTGTAAATCCCATGCTAGTTATGGTCAGGGTATAAGTCCCTTGTTTTACATTTTTTAGTGTAAAATCACCAGTACTAGATGTTATAGAAAATAAATCATTACCACTAATTGAAGCGCCTTCGATAGGTTGCAACGTGGTGGCGTTAAGCACAGTTCCTTTTACTAGAAAAGAATCTTGAGCAAACGCAATAGTGCATAGGCTAAACCATAGCCAAACACCAATTGTTTTTTGAAGCATATTGAAATACTATAAGATTTGTAAAATTGTCCTTTTTAAAAGAACCAATAACAAAACCTATACATGTAGAAGGTAGAACGTACTAGTTGTAACTGTTTTAAGTTGATTATGGTGAATAGTTATATGGTCTAAAGCTATTAATATTCAACAGAATAGAATATAATAACAGTTACCAAAAACAATCCCAAAACCAGATAAAACACACTAGCGGATTTCTAAAATAATAAAATGTATAGGGAATTTATAGTAAAGTAGGAGGAGGTCTAGAAACGAGCTCGTCTGTAGCAAAGGTATTCGAATGAATATAATTGTAATATTTTCTTAAGTCTTGTGTGAATACATACTCCTTAATTTCAAATGAAAATTCTTGTAGATCTGGAGTAAGTGCAGGTGTAAGATTTATTGCAGTTGCATGATCACAAATAACACAATGTAGTGCGTGATCGTTGTCTTCTATATCATGAGCGTGAGATAGCGCATGTAGCCCAACCATTTTCATTGAAAGAAAAAGGATGAGGAACAAAAAGGTAATGCTATTTTTTATACGACTACTTCTCATTAATCCGTAAAAGTATAGAATAAAATTATAATAATATTAAGTTAAAATGTTAACGAACTGTTAATATGTGTAAATCGTTTAAGTCGTGTGTTTTAAGTGTTTCGCATTGTGTTTTTAGGATTTTTTCGAAAACAAGTTACTAGTAAAATGATAATTGTTCATTTTCAGCGTTATCAATTATCCAGTCTTTTTCTGGGTTTTCAAGAAATTTCATCAAATTAATGTAATTAAAAAGATGTATTTTACAAAAGCTAAACAAATTTGAAGATGCCCAATTTTATTTTTGATATTAGCCGTCAACAGATTAACTATTAAAATACAGTAAATCTGTAGTTTGATTGCGTTTTCATTATCTCATTAGAAATATTCTAATTGGAAATTTTGCTTGAGTTGCTTGAACAACAATTCTATCTGCCTTCTTATTTTGTATAAGCCTGTAATTTAATCAGCTTGTAAGTCAAATAAATTTATCAAAAATTCAAACTCTCGTTTATTGAGTCGGTTATAAAAGGTAGCTTTTCGAAATCTTAATGGCGTTATTTTTTTTCCTTTTTTCACATCGACTTCTATAATTTCGTTTTTTTATATATACGCTCTAAAGCATAAAATGGTACGAAAATAAGATTTCGATTCTTTTTAATTAGAGCGTTTTAATATTCAATAAAACCATAAAATATGCTGAAGCTCCAAATAATTAAGATTAAGTCCTGATGAATATGGCACATCAGCAAATATTTGTTTTCAAGAAGAAAATCATTCAAATTTAGAACTCATTTACTTACAGCTAAAGAAGTAAAATTAATAGAGAATAGGGTATCAAATTAATCTACTGGACTAATTTGATACCCTTGTTTAAATAATACTAACGGCTAAAGTGTTCTTTATTAGATAAAGTTATACCATTCACTATTTTCATTATAATCTTCAATTTGGATGACTGTATTTTTTGAGTTAAACGAATTGATTAAATTGGATACATCAAGCTTTAATAGTTCTATACAGTTAGTCGTTAGATCTTGTCTAAACCCTTTTTCTTGCATTTCCAAAACAAAATTAAGAGATATAATTCTAGAAAATACTTTTCCTAAATCAATCATTTTTCTTTGCTTCAAATCTGGAGATACAGTAAAATTAACATACTCTTTAAAATATGAATATGAATTTGTAGTAAGTTCATACTCTTTTAAAAAACTATAAATATTAAACTCTTTCTTACGTTTCATTAATTTAAAAAACATTTCTGTAATTTGAGTGTAGAGCATTTCATTAGAGCCTTCAAATATCTGAAACGCTCTACTATCCATAATACCTCTACCGCCAATATTCTCCATTTTAAATCCTTTAGAGCCCGATAATTGGGTTAAGGTTTGTGCCGCTTCTTGCATAAGATCGGTAACATAAGCTTTCATGACATTAGCTTCTATACCGCGATTCGCTAAATCATTTTCGATGCCACTATTGGTACTACTTCTAAAGCACATGGCAGAAGCTATTGTATATGAACTTTGAATGGTTGAAATTTGATATTTAACTTGGTCTAATTCCAATAGTTTTTTCCCACCTACAATACGTGAATTACAGTATTTAATAGACTCATCTAACATTCTTTTTATAAAACCTAAAGCCATACCTGGAAACTGCATTCTACTGCGGTGTAGAATATCTAACATCATTTTAACACCAGAACTATGTGGTTCTAATTTGTATTGAGAAGGAATTTGTACATCGACTTTATTTCTTCCATAAGGAATCATGTAAAGTCCTAAATTGTCATAATATTCTTCTACTATTATTTGTTGATTAGGTTTGCTGACATCACATATAAAAAAATCAATATCTCTATTCAAATTTCCATTTGCATTTTTTCCACGAGAAGTTATAAGCCAATAATCTGCCATTCCCGTTAAGCCTTGCCAATGCTTGGTACCTTTTACATTATAATGGTCTCCTACTTTTTCGTTATAGGTTTGCATTCCAAGTGCATCACTACCAAAATCGGGCTCAGTAATCATTAAACCACCCATGTTTTGTTTTTCTAGAAAACGGTTAAATATACTTTCCTTCACATCAGGATTAGCATATTTAGCTACGGGTTCTAAAAATAAAGCGATATTAATACCAAACGTTAAGGATAAAGGTAGAGATTCATATGACGCAGCAGATAATATTCTAAGGCATTCATCAACTTTAAGACCTCTTCCTCCATTGTCTTCTGGGATAGCAACAGATAAAGGAGATTTAGCCATTATATCTCTTAAAGCTATTCCTGGTAATCCGCGTTCTTTACTAAATTGATGGATATCATACCTTTGATGAAAAACATCTTTTAAAGTCTGTTTAAAGTCTTTAATAAAATCTGAAAAATCTTTATTCATTGTAATTACTATTTTGAAGAATTTATTATTTAACTATATTTAATGTAATAATAATTAGAATTAATCTAAATAGCATCAGTTATTTAGATTTTTTTATATTAGTTTAACTCTTATTTGCAGGGCTTAGATAGTATGATTAACTTTTTTAGTTAAAAACTAATTACTTTGTCTAAAGTTTTATTTGCATTTTAAGGTGTGAAATTAGCTTTAATATTTATTTAGTCTATAACAAATTTACTAATGTAAAATGTCATATGTTTGGAATGGGTTTTGGTCTATTTTATGCAAGTTACTATTAATTTATAATTCTAATAATGAAGTGGATTTTACTTGTGTTTTATCACAAAAGGCTTTTGTTTAGTGTTTTATGTAAAATCGACTTAAAAGGATATGCGTTTGGCAATGGTAAATATAAATTCGCTAAATATGCCGAGTTCCGATGATACTGTTATTTTACCGCCTAAACTTTCTACAAGATTTTGTACTGTAGATAAACCTATACCGTGTCCTTTTTCTCCAGCATTATCAAAATGACCTATCGTGACAAATAATCCGAAAATAGTTTCAAGTTTTTCTTTTTCTATTCCCCTGCCGTTATCACGAATTTTAAATTTATAAAAACTGTCACTGGAGCTTGCTTCTATTTCTACAATCGTTTTTTCCTTATCTCCATATTTAAGACTATTGCCAATTAGATTCATGAAAATCTGCTGTAAAGCCGTGTTATTACAAATTATATCAATATTTTTTTCAGGTGTTAAGATTTCACAGTTATCTTTTATGTTCATTAAATCGATAACATCTTCTAATAAATCATTAATTCCAAATTGCTGGGTATCATCAATATCGTATGAGATACATTCATAATGGTCTAAAATTTTTGTAATGTAATCACTCATAGAACGAGAAGACTTTTTTAAATAGTCTAAATATTCCTTTCCCTTATCATCCATCACATTGCTATATTTCTTTTTTACAATATCAGAAGTGAGTATTAAATTGGCCAATGGCATTTTAAGGTCATGCGATACTACAGCAGCAAATTCTTTAAGAAGTCCGTTATGTTTTTTAAGACTTTCTTTTGTAATCGTTAGTTCATTATTCTTCGTTCTTAATAGCAAGAGTCTTTCTACTTGTTTTCCTAATTTCTTTAATGCATTTTTTTGTTCGCGAGTGAGAGAATTGGGTTTATTGTCGATAACGCAAAGCGTACCTAAAGGGATTCCTTGTTCCGTTTTTAACGGTATACCTGCATAAAAAATCACTGGTGTTTCAAGTTTAATTAGGGGGTTATCTATAAAACGTATGTCATGTCTTGCATCTGGTACTTCTAAAATGTCTAAAGGTTCAAGGATAGCGTGTGCACAAAAAGAAATATCGCGTGACGTTTCGCAGGCTGTCAATCCTTTTTTAGACTTAAACCACTGTCTATCTTTATCAATAAGTGAAATTAGTGAAATAGGCGTGCCACAAATAAAGCTAGCAAGTTCTGTTAGATTATCATAATCATCTTCTGCAACGGTATCTAAAATTTTAAGGCTATTTAAAACGTCAAGACGTTCCGTTTCGTTGTATGGTAATTTAGCAGGAATCATTCTTTTTTGTTATTGTTTATTGGTTTATGAAAAATAAAGGTAATCATTTTTAATTTTTCCCAATTTGAAATTTTTATTACGTCGTATTATAAATTTAAATAAAAGTGATTTTAAATTTGTGGTTAACAACAACATATAACACTTATCTACTATAAATGCCGAATATCAGGGATATGTAACTTCTTTTGTTCTTAATAAGTACTGATAGATCTCTTTAATCTTTTAGTAAATCATTTTTTATGTTTAAAGAGTAATTACAGCAGTAATAGTCTACTACCATTTTGGTAAATAATCTAACATTGCTAGAACTTGACATGCACCCACGAGCACACTTGATATGATGAAAAAAAGTAAAAGACCATGTCCTCCCCAAACTTTATAGACAGGTTTAACCTTAGAATGTCTTAGTTTTTTGACTATAAAAAATGGTGAGATAAAGAAACCAAAAATAACGACTAAGCCTGCAAATCCTATAGCAGCAATAAATCCATTTGGAAAAAAGAAACTTATAATTCCTGGAGGTATAAACGTAATACACGCCGACTTAAATCGTCCTCTTACGTTGTCTGGAAATGAAAATTTATCTGCGATATAATCGAACAGCGCCAACCCAACTCCCAAGAAAGAGGTAATAATTGCAAAGTTTGAAAATAGGTTTAATATAAAACTAATTATGGGACTACTTTCGTCCTTTTGAAATGCATGTATTAAGTGACCTATATTTCCGCCGGCTTCGTTAATAGCAATAAACTCCTGACGGGATATATTTCCGAATGCAACAGAAAGGAATAATACATACACAAAAAAGGTGATTGACGAGCCCCAGAGTAGGCTCTTTTTTATTATTACGGGATTCTTGCCATAGAATTTATAAAGACTTGGAACAACTGTGGCTAGTCCAAAAGATGTCATAAAATAGGGGAGTGCTGCCCATAAATAGGGTAGGTAAGAAGATGTGTTTTCAGTTGTATCGAATAACTTAGTTGTTTCAATCTGGAGTGCAAAGCCAGCTATAGAAATGGTAAATGAGATTATCATTCCAAAGACTAAAACTGTAGAAATGCGTCCAACCATAGCTGTACTTAACCAGACGATAAACGCTAATAGGCTACCAAGTGCTATACTCATTACGCCTTGTAACCATGGGGTAGTTTTAAAAATGTCCCAACCTAAACTTTCTATAGCAATGTTTCCAAAAGCACTAAAATAAGCATAGAGCAGAATATACATTAGAAATGCAATAGACAAACCGATTAGGATGCTCCAATTTTTACCTAATATTTTGGTGGAAATGGTATCGAAGCTTGCTCCAGGTGTAAATAGAAGGTTAGCTTCTAATATATACAATGCTGATAAATAATTTAGAAACCATAAAAATAATAAGCAAACTAAACTTAATACAAACCACATTCCTGACGAAACTATTGGTAGTGAGAATATTCCAGCACCTATTGTCGTTCCTGCTGTTATCATTATTCCCGATAAGGCAGATTGGTTTTTCGTTAGATTCATTTAATGAATTTGGGGTGATATTTTTTTTTCAAAGGTATTCTTATTCGGCTAAATTATAGGCTTTTTTTTTAGCTTTTGAGAGGAGACTTGCCCTGAAATATAGCTACAAATTAAAATTTGTTTTAGGCTGAGAATGGTTATGCTTTGGTCTGTGTTTTGTAATGTAGAGATAAATGTAATGGTATTTCCTTGTATAATTTAATTTCGTTTTTGTTGCGCTACCATTGTAAAGGTAAAATACCTGCTTACTTATAGTTTGTCTTGTCCTGAAATATGGCTACAAATTAATATAGTCCTTATGCTAAAAACAGATATACGATGTAATATTCTGAAGTTTGCGAGATAATCGTAAAATTAATTCGTTGTGTAATTTTAAGCATGTGCTATGTAAGTAAAGGTGTGTTGTAAAAAAAACACATCTTTTAATATCACATTTACATGTTCAGCTATGGCATTTTCCTAACTATGGTTTTCTTTAGTGGTGCTAATATCTAACTTTTTTCTTTTTAATAATTGTGCATATATACGTCGAGTTTAGTAGTCTCCATAATCAAATAAATCCTTTTTCCGTTTCATATCATTTGGATGCAATATTAATTCAAAGTCTGTCATACGTTTAAGAGCTTCACTGATTTTTAAAAGGGATTCAAGAGAAATAGTACGAATACTAGCATAATCTACTCCAAACCTCTCTGAGACATTTTCTCCTATTTTCTTAAGGCTATGATATTTTTTGTAAGGCCTAATTTCTTATTTTATGTGCATAATGTCTAAAATCATGTTGCTTTTATTTAGGACAGGACAAGATGATCAATAAAAAGATCAAACTGATCTTAATGGGATTTCTACATCCCTTTTTTTTAAGAATAATAACAATTAATAGCAGACTTTAAAACAAACACTAACTTCAAATAGTTCAGAAAATAAAAAGTAAACAGTTATGTTTTTTATGCTGACAAATAGCTCAAGACAATCCAACTTACCTATAGTCTTAATTTAAATCTTTTCCTAAATTAACATTCAGGATAGTTTTGGCTGGTAAATAATAGCAACGAATTCCTTAATTTATATTTTTGTTAAAAATTAGTTAAAGCTATTTGTCGAATGTAGAATTTTTATTTCAAGTGATTTTATTTTCATTGATTACCAGTAGTATAGCTGATTTTTTTGTGTCGCAAACGAAAATTATTAATGAATATTCTTTTTTGATGAAAGCAATCTAACCTTAACTAAACCATTAATATTTTAAATATGAAAAAACAAAACTTTTTAAATGTATTAATCTTGTGCTTTGTGGTCTCATCTACCTATGCTCAAAAAAAGCCTAATATTTTGGTGCTTTGGGGCGATGATATTGGTCAGTCTAATATTAGTGCCTATACAATGGGATTGGTGGGTTATCAAACTCCAAACATTGATCGCATTGCTAAAGAAGGAATGATTTTTACAGATTATTATTCCGAGCAAAGTTGTACTGCAGGTCGCTCAACGTTTGTTTTAGGGCAAAGTGTATTGCGTACAGGACTTAGTAAAGTTGGGTTGCCAGGTGCTAAAGAAGGTATTTCAGAGAAAGATCCAACCATTGCCGAATTGTTAAAACCACATGGGTATGTTACTGGACAATTTGGAAAAAACCATTTAGGCGATCGTGACGAAATGTTACCAACAAATCATGGTTTTGATGAGTTTTACGGAAACTTATACCATTTAAATGCGGAAGAAGAACCAGAATTAAGAGATTATCCAAATGCAGCTGATTATCCGAATTTCGCTAAAAATTACGGCCCTCGTGGTGTTATTCATTCCACAGCTGATGGTATCATTAAAGATACTGGAGCTTTAACTAAAAAAAGAATGGAGACTATTGATGATGAATCTTCAGATGCTGCTATTGTATTTATTAAAAAATCGGTAGCTTCAGGGAAACCTTTCTTTGTTTGGTGGAATGGAACACGTATGCATTTTAGAACCCATGTAAAACCTGAATTAACTAATATTTCTGGTCAAAATGAATATGGAGATGGTATGGTTGAACATGATATGCACATTGGTAAATTTTTGGCAGTTATAGATGAACTAGGAATTGCAGACAATACAATTATTCAATATGGTACAGATAATGGACCACATAAAAACACATGGCCAGATGCAGGTGTAAATCCTTTTAGAGGTGAAAAAAACACCAACTGGGAAGGAGGTTGGAGAACTCCAGCTATGGTGCGTTGGCCTGGGAAAATTAAAGCAGGTTCAATTTCTAATGAAATCATGTCTGGTTTAGATTGGATGCCTACGTATGTTGCAGCTGCAGGTGACTCAAAGATTAAAGAAAAATTATTAAAAGGGTATACTGCTAATGGAAAAACATACAAAGTACATTTAGATGGGTATAACTTTTTACCTTATTTAACTGGAAAAGAAGCTAAAGGACCTCGTGAAGAATTGTTTTATTTCTCTGATGATGGTGAATTAATGTCACTTCGTTTCAATGATTGGAAGGTGACATTTATGCAACAAACGTCTCCAGGAACTTTGGATACTTGGTCTAAACCAATGGTAACTACAAGAATACCATTATTATTGAATTTACGTAGAGATCCTTATGAGATGGCACCTGTAACATCAAACACGTATTGGGATTGGTATTTAGATCATGTTTTTTTATTGTTGCCAGCAGCAGATTATGTAGGTAACTTTATTGCTACATTTCAAGAATATCCTCCACGTATGAAAGCTGCAAGTTTTAACTTGGGTGATACCATGAATACATTAATGTCGGCAGGAAGTGATTAAAAAGTATAGGATATAGTGTTTGCTAAGAAAAGCAAAAGCCTCTGTTTAAGAAACTTCTTTTTTAGTTTATAAACTTTAGCACATGCAATTCTTTAATAGAATGCAAAAACCGCAACAGAGATGTTGCGGTTTTTTTTTGTCTTGCCTACATATTGGTTTTATGTAGAATAACCTATAGATTTATTCAGGAAATCCAAGGGTGTTTTTTCTAGATTTATGCTAATTAATCAGCATGGAATGCAAATAGATTTTACAGTTGTTTAATTATAAATTAGATTGTTTATAAAATAAAAAAGCAGCTCCGTTATCGAGCTGCTTTAAAGAAAAAATTAATTATTAACTACTAATCGTGTCCTAAATAATATTATATGTTCATTTTTTTCATTGATAAAAAGATCCTTCGACTACGCTCTGGATAAACCAAGCCAAAAAAATCTAGGCTTACGAACTTTCATCTAAATTTTTCGTTCAGTATCTAAATTTAAAGAACTCGCTACTAAAAATCAACAATATAGAAACATACGTTTAGCTCAAACAACTTTAAATTTCGCGATACTTTCTCTTCAAATTTTACGATAAATTTTCGATAGGCCAACCCGAAAAACAAAATTCAACTTATGTAGAAAAAGTACCTCCCTCAGCGCAAGTAATTCAATAAAGTCAGCACCGGTCAATCTTTTTTAAAAAAGAGATAAATCGTTTAGTACGCTATTGATTAACTCCCTTTAATTCTATTACTCTGATATTTTTAAATAGGCGTCAAGCGGCACCAAAGGGTTATTGGCTTCACCCATTTCTTCAGAAAGTGCTTGGGCTTCAGTAACCATAGCAGTAGTTAAACCACGAGTTGCAGTAATATTATTTCGTGCATTATTTTCGGGAGACGTATCAATAGTAGCAGACATAAGTAGAAGCGCTACACCTGCTATCTTGTTTTCTTTTACTCCTTGACCTCTAACATATAACATGCCCAAGTTACCTACGGCAAGCCCATCTCCTTGTACCGAAGCCTTACGGTACCATTCATTCGCTTTTGCGAAATCAATGGCAGTACCACGTCCATTTTCAAAGAGTACTCCAAGATTGAATTGTGCACCTGTATTTCCTTGCGCGGCGGATTTTCCATACCAAAAAAACGCTTCCTTTTCATTTTTACTAACTCCAATTGCTTGCTCATACATAAGCGCAACATTGAATTGAGAATCAGCATGACCCTCTTTAGCAGCCTCTAAAAAATCCTGAAACGCTTGTGGCATGTTGTTAGCGTCTAAAGCCTTAAGTCCAGCCTCGAAATGTGCCATACCTTTAGTTTGTGCATGGGTCTTTTCTGTAAATACGATCATTAAAAGGAAGCATGCACCGAGCAAAAGGATTCGAAGTTTATAGGGTTTCATTTTTCTGTTTATTTTAAAATTTATTATTTAAATGTGATGTTTATATTCTTCCTTTTAAGAATAGGGTAGGCGCTATTTAATAACTTATTTCAGTTCATGAGGAAAAATCACCTTCCAATCTGTTTTCATATCGATAACGTTCCATCCACTAGTTTTAGCTTTCGTCATAAGGTCGTTTGAAAAAGTTCCAATTTTAGAATCTGGACCGTAAGCCCATTCTCTCACAGCATCAGTATGATGTACCAAACCTTGAAACGTTTTAATACCTGCGCTTTGGCTCCATTCTAACATTTCTTGATCACCAGTTGAGTTTCCAAATGCAAGAATTGGTTTTTTACCAATATGTGAATTGATTCCTGTTGGTTTTGTATCTTTATCATCTATAAATGCCACTTTAGGTAAACGTATTAAAACGGGTTTACCATCACGGTATTCATAAGACACTTGAATGCTACTTCCAACAACATTTTGAGTAGGAACTCCATAAACCTTCTCTGTCATAGGGCGCATGAATTCTATGCCTCCACCTGAAACAATAAATACATCAAAATTATTTGCACGTAAATAATCCATCAATTCAAGCATAGGTTGAAACACCATTTCAGTAAAAAGACGGTTTTTAAACCTTGGGTCTGGCTGTTTTGCAGCGGCTATCCAATTGGTTACAATCGTTTCAAAATCTGCTGTAGACATACCTGCATGTGTTACGGCTATTATTTCTAACAATCCTTTCTCTCCAGATTCCATTAATGCTTTTTCATCATTTTCTAAAACAGCTTTATAAGGTTGTGTCGTTTTCCATTCAGGATGTTCAGGAGCTAAAGTTTTAATTCTATCAAAAGCAAATAGCAATTGAACATATGCCGGTTTTTCTGACCATAAAGTTCCATCATTGTCAAAGGTGGCAATGCGGTCAATTGCAGGAATAAAATGGCTTCCATCCTTATTAGTTACATCTTCAACAAATTCAATAATAGCTGTTTTGTTATCTCCATCGTTCCAAGACGGTAATGGATCAGATTTTACAGTATTTTCTATATCTGTAATAGTATTTTCAACTTTTGTTTCTGTTTTTTCATTGCATGAGATCAAAAAAATGCAAAGCGTGGTTAGAAAGGCTAATGATTTAATTGTGTATTTCATAAAATTCGTTTTAAAATAATTGGAATATTTTTTTAAACAAAAACGGACGCCCTGTTCAGGCGTCCGCTCAGTTATATTTTTTAAATTAGTGGCCTGCGTGGCTACCGGAATTTGTTTCCTTCATTTGCGTAATAATCTGATCTAGATTGTAACTAGATGGAGTTTGTAGCGCAGGAAATTCCCTGTAGGACTCCAACTCTTTCATCCACATTAACTGTCCAATTGGTAACATATTCCAGTCATAAAGGTAAGCTGTACTAGGCGCAGCCAGTACACCACCAATACCCACCAAAGTGTTGTCATTCATGATTGAACCTTCGAATGGATCACGCTTAATGTTGTTCACCTGTGTCCAGTGATAATTTTGTACTCCCAAAAGTCCACCTAAAGGTGTTGAAGGTGCCATTGCGTAGTACATTTTCCAGTTTTTGTAACGCACCGCTGATGGGTGGGTACCACTGTAGTAGAAAAAGTAATCACGTGCAGAATCTCCTGTACCTTCTATGTAAGCGCGTTGATTCACACCGCTCAGTTTGGTTTTTAGGATACCAGGGTATTTTCCAGCCATAATTTGGTTGTTCAGGTCGTCTCCTTTAGCACCACCTGCGATATCAACTAAAGTAGGTACAAAATCCATCATCGAGAAGATCTGATCTTTGATAATACCTGGTTCGATGTGTCCTGGCCAACGGATTAGCAACGGAACTCTCATACCACCTTCCCAAGTTGTTAGCTTTCCACCACGGAACGGCGTAACACCTCCGTCAGGATAAGTAATAACTTCAGCACCGTTATCAGTAGTGAAAACGATAATGGTGTTCTCCATCTCGCCCATATCCTCTAGCTTCTTGAACACCAAACCGATGTTGTCATCCATTTGCTTCATCCCAACTTCGTTAGGACCCCAATCTTTTCCACCTTTTACACCCAACATAGCCTCATATTTAGGAGATAATACAGTTGTAACGTGCATACGCGCCGGGTTATACCAGACGAAGAACGGTTTTTTTGTCTTGTCAGGATCATTACGATCTAGGAAGTCAATAACTTTAGCAGAAATCTCCTCGTCAATAGTCTTAGAGCGTTCTAGTGTCAATGGACCTTCATCGATAGCCACTTGGTTCTTCTCTGTACCGTCTGATGATTTTAACCATAGGACAGGTCGAGGTGGAGTCATACATACTCCATCTTTTGGATCAATGGCCCCAGGAACCTCTTGTAGGCCAGGGATAGGTAGGTTTTTACATGGCAGACAAACAGACTGAACTGTTGGTGTGCTGTTGATGTCTGGAAAACTCACACCCTGCATCGCATCTAGGTGATACAGATAGCCCCAAAATTCCTGAACACCGTGAGCAGTTGGTAATGAACCAGGCTTATCACCCAAGTGGTTCTTTCCAAATTCACCCGTGGTATAGCCAAGATCTAGAAGAAATTTTGCAATATGCGGAGTTCCTGGTAATAAAGAAGTGGTAGATCCAGGTAACTGTGGCATAATCATACCTGCACGCAACGGAGTCATACCAGTTGCAAACGCAGTTCGTCCAGCAGTACAACTTTGCTCAGCATAGGCAGTCATGAATTTCGCACCTTCCTTGGCAATACGATCAATATTAGGTGTTTCACCAACCATTAGACCTTGGTGGTAAGCACCAACATTCATAATACCAATATCATCTCCCATAATAAAGAGAATATTAGGCTGCTTGGCTTTTTTTTGCGCATATATATTAGGTGCCGATAAGAGGAAGATACCTAATGCGATTAAAGTTAAAAACTTAGTGTTTTTCATAATTCGTTGGTTTTCGTGATTTTAGATTAGATTAATATTTTTTTAGAAAAAACTAGATACGTCACTGAAATTCAGATTAATAAAAGTATACAAAATGTAATCCTACGTTCGGTAAATAGCTTTAACTAATTTTTAACAAAAATATAAATTAAGGGATTCGTTGCTGTTTTTTTACTCGCCAAAACTATCCTGAATGTTAATTTAGGAAAAGGTTTAATTCTAAAAAATATATGTAATTTAGTGCGTGTTGAGCTACTTGGTAGCTTTTTAAAAAAACCACATTATGTTAACCTTTTGTCTTTCTGAATTATTTGGAGCTATTAGTAGTTTTCTAGGTATCCTATTAATTGTTCTTATTCTTACTAAAATGAAAGGGAGAAGTTCTATTAAGATAAGTTTGGTCATTTTAATAGTCATCTTAATTTTAAAAGTTATCCTTGGAGGATTGAATTATTCAGGAAAAATTATGATGTTTCCGTACTTATTAAGAATAGACAGTCCTATACATTATTTACTTGGCCCAGCTGCTTTCTTTTATATTTACACTACTTTAAATCAAGGTTTTCGTTTTCGGTATATTTACCTCTTAATGCTATTCCCTTTTGTTCTTAATATAATCGAATTCATGCCTTTATACCTGTCCAGTGCTACTACTAAACTGAATTATTATAATGATTTTTTTGCACAGGGATCCATGCTTATGAAACGACAATATTTATTGAAAACTATTAGTGGCTGGATTTATTTGATTGCGCAAGGCTACTTTTTTTACAAATTTATTGATAAAAACAAGATTGATAAAACGCGTAATTTATTATTAATTAAGTGGTTAAGTGTTTATTTAGGTGTCCAATTTTTTTGTTTTTCAATTATTGGACTTGAATTAATTACAGGTTTTCAAACATTTACTAATTCATACAAGTTTATAATGAATATGATTGCTCTGCTGCTTTGTTCAATTACAACGGCTTTGTTTTTCTTTCCGCAATTATTGTATGGCGCTAAATTTATTGAGAAACCTAATATTGAGAAATACAGCAATTCAAAACTGACAAATGAAAATAAAGAATTGATTCTCGCAAAATGGGTTCAGTTTATTGATGATAGTAGTAAACCTTATCTGAATCCTAAACTTACTATTAGTGGAATTGCGAATAAATTAAATACGAATCCGCAACGTTTATCACAAGTGATAAATGAAAAAATAGATATGAATTTTAATGACGCAATTAATTCCTTGCGTGTTGAAGAGGCTAAACGATTGTTAGCCAGTGACAACTACAGTAAACTAACTATAGAAGCTATTGCTCATAAATCTGGATTTAATTCGAAATCACCTTTTTATACCGCTTTTAAAAAATATACAGGTTTAACACCTAAACAGTTTATAACTTCAATAGAAAAGAAGTAAGTTGCTTTCTTGTCGAAAAACAAATTTAGACATAATGCTGTTTTACGAGTTGTTCAACAGATATAATGTTAGTTATAGATATGTTTTTTTCCTAAAGTAGCACATCTAAATACCCGTTAAATACAGCGGAATGATACTGATATCTGCAATATATTTTTGTAAATATTTAACCAAAACAGCATTACTCCGGTTAGCCTTTTAGATCTGATTCTTGAGAATTCCTGCTAGATACTAAAGAGATAATACCTAATGCAATTGAACTTAAAAGTCTACTTTTTTCATGTTTCAATTCATTGCGAGGCATAAAAAATATGTTTTTTTTTGTGTTAAAGAGATGTTAACGTAAATTTGGGCTGTATTTTATTGTAAAACAAAAAATTCTACTAACTTACTGCAAATAAATAAATTAATACTTTATTTTAAGGGTAAAACTATCCTGAAAATTAATTCAGGAAACAATTAAATTTTTGGTTTGTAGGTAATTCGAATTAAGTATGACTATTTTCGCCGCTGTTAAAAAATTAAATGATGTTGACATTTTCTCTTTTTGAATTATTTGGAGCTATTAGTAGTTTTCTAGGCATGCTATTAATTGTGCTTATCCTAACCAAAAGGAAAGGGAAAAGTTCTATTAAGATAAGTTTAATAATTTTTATACTTACCTTGATTTTGATAATCATACTTGGAGATTTGAATTATTCAGGAAAAATTGAGATGTTTCCGCACCTATTAAGAATTGACAGCCCCATACATTATTTACTTGGTCCAGCTGGCTTTTTTTATGTATATACTAGTTTAAAACGTGATTTTAAATTTCGATACATTCATCTCTTGGTACTACTCCCTTTTGTGCTCAATATAATCCATTTCATGCCTTTATATTTTTCCAGCGCTTCTACTAAATTAAATTATTATAATGGTTTTGCTACGCAGGGATCTATGATTATGAAACGACAATATTTAATTAAAACTATTAGTGGGTGGAGTTATTTGATTGCCCAATGCTACTTGTTTTTCAAATTTATTGGTAAAAACAAGATTGATAAAAAACCTAACTTATCATTGATTGAATGGTTTACTATTTTTTTAGTTCTACAAATTTCCAGTCGTTTAGTTCTTGTTTTTGACCAATTCAACAATTTGCTAACATTTACTGACCCGTACCAATTTGCAATGAATATGACTTCTCTGCTGCTTTTTTCACTTTCAGTTGCCTTGTTCTTCTTTCCACAATTATTGTATGGTGCTATATTTACTGAGAAACCCAATATAGAGAAATACAGCAATTCAAAACTAACAGATGAAAATAAAGAATTAATTCTAGAAAAATGGGTTCAATTTATAGATGATAGTAGTAAACCTTATCTGAACCCCAAACTTGCTATCAGTGAAATTGCTAACAAATTAAATACGAACCCACAATTTCTTTCACAAGTGATAAATGAAAAAACAGATATGAATTTTAACGACGCAATTAATTCCTTTCGTATTAAAGAGGCAAAACTATTGTTAGCGAGTGATAACTATAATAAACTAACTATAGAAGCTATTGCTCTTAAATCTGGATTTAATTCGAAATCACCTTTTTACACCGCTTTTAAAAAAAATACGGGTTTAACACCCAAACAATTTATAACTTCCATAGAAAAGGTGTAAGTTATTTTTTTGTTGAAAAATCAATTGCT
Organism: Formosa sejongensis; assembly: GCF_033447105.1. Classification (NCBI taxonomy): domain Bacteria; kingdom Pseudomonadati; phylum Bacteroidota; class Flavobacteriia; order Flavobacteriales; family Flavobacteriaceae; genus Formosa; species Formosa sejongensis. The sequence continues at coordinate 46,524 of NZ_JAWQUN010000020.1, read as the reverse complement.
AAATAAAAATATTTTTCCTGATTATTCAACGTATAAAAACATGTATCATTAGCAAAATAGTAGACATATTACCCCCAATATTACCAGCCATAGCGAAGAGTTTACCCTCTAAGTTTAATACTTTTTTAATAACCTGAAATTGTCCTGAAAATTAATTCATGAAATATTTTAATTTTAGATAACCTGAATTAAGTAGGACTATTTTCGCCGCTGTTTAAAAACTAAATTATGTTAACATTTTCTCTTTCTGAATTATTTGGAGCTATTAGTAGTTTTCTAGGTATCCTATTAATTGTTCTTATTCTTACTAAAATGAAAGGGAAAAAATCCATTCAGATAAGTTTGCTGATTTTAATATTTACCCTAACATTGAAAGTTATACTTGGAGGATTGAATTATTCAGGTAAAATTATGATGTTTCCGTATTTATTAAGAGTTGATAGTCCCATACATTATTTAATTGGCCCAGCTGCTTTCTTTTATGTTTATACTACATTAAAACAAAATTTTAGGTTCCGATATATTTACCTCTTAATGTTACTACCTTTTATGTTCAATATATACGAATTCATGCCTTTGTATATGTCTAGTACTACTGCTAAATTGAATTATTATAATGATTTTATTGCGCAAGGATCTATGATTATGAAGCATCAATATTTATTGAAGGCTATTAGTGGTTGGGGTTATTTGATTGCCCAATGCTACTTATTTTACAAATTTATAGGTGTAAACAAAGTTGATAAAAACCCTAACTTATCATTACTTAGTTGGTTAAGTGTTTTTTTAGGCATTCAAATTTTTTGTTTTTCATTAGTAGGACTTGACCTTCTTAACCATTTTCAAACATTAAATGATCCATACAAATTTGCAATGAATTTAACTGCTCTGCTACTTTTATCAATTTCAACGGCCTTGTTCTTCTTTCCACGATTATTGTATGGTGCTAAATTTATTGAGAAACCTATTATTGAGAAATACAGCAATTCAAAACTTACAGATGTAAATAAAGAATTAATTCTAGAAAAGTGGGTTCAATTTATAGATGATAGTAGTAAACCTTATCTGAACCCTAAACTCACGATTAGTGAAATTGCGGACAAATTAAATACGAATCCCCAACGCTTATCACAAGTGATAAATGAAAAAACAGGTATGAATTTTAACGACGCTATTAATTCCTTTCGTATTGAAGAGGCAAAACTATTGTTAGCGAGTGAGAACTACAATAAACTAACTATAGAAGCCATTGCCCATAAATCTGGATTTAATTCGAAATCACCTTTTTACACCGCTTTTAAAAAAAATACGGGTTTAACACCTAAACAATTTATAACGTCAGTAGAAAAGGTGTAGATTATTTTCCAGTTGAAAAATAAATTGCTAAAAAACAATTTCACCCGATTTTTTAAAACCCTATAAAAGAGTCTTTCTGTAGTCGTATTAACAAGCAATTATCTAATTCCATTTATACAGCTTCTGTCTTGTCTTAAAATTTATTTAAACTAAAACAAGTCTATGGAAACAACAAAACTTAAAAAAACTATTAGGTATTTAATTATCGTAAAATGACTGTATCGTTGTTTTGGAAGGGTCTGTTTTAAATAAAAACGGTTTCAATCCTAGTTTGTTTATTCACTATTGAAAAAAATAAGAGGGAACTGTATATTTGTGTGTGTATGAATTTGGGTGTCTTAAAATGAGTGCACATGATTTAGGAAAGTAATTTTTAATTAAATGACAATAGTATATGTGTAGATAAAATCCATGCTTAGATTATAAAATAACAAACGGCATTTTAAGTGAGAGAAATGTTGGTTAAGTACTATCCAAGTAAAATAGATGTAGAGGTTACATTTGTAATAGAGTTGTAAGTTAAACTCGTAAAATACTTTGCTTTTAGAGACTACGGATAAAGCCAGTCGCATACTCTTTTTATTCAGAGATTTTATCTTTCGTTTGGATTGTATGTATTAGTGTTTAATCTAAAATCAAAAATCTTACATTTAAGTAATTATAGTTTGTCAAAGCCTATATAATTGTTAAACTCAAAATAATTTCGTAATATTGTAATTCCTATGAAACAAGTATCCCATAAATTAATGTCTTTAGTAATGGCTATTGTAGTGTTGTTCTCTACAATGTCGTTTACTATGAGTATGCATTTTTGTGGCGACACTTTGGTAGATACAGCCTTGTTTCATAAAGTAAAGGGGTGCGGAATGGAAATGGAACAACCTTCAACTAAAGGTTGTGAAATTAGTAAAAAAAATTGCTGTAACGAAGAGCAATTAGTTGTTAATGGTCAAGATGAATTACAAATATCATTTGACAATATTTCATTTCAACAACAAGTTTTTATAGCTTCCCTTGTTTATACTTACCTTAATCTTTTTGAGGGGTTAGAGAATAATGTATCTTCTTATGAGGAATATAATACACCTCTCGTCATAAAAGAAATCTTCAAACTTGACGAGACTTATTTAATTTGATTTTTAAACAATAGACTGTTTTATCCAGTGATTAATTTCATTAGGATAATTTCGCTGTATTCGGTGTTTTCCTATATGGAAAATCGCTATCGTCTAACTGTTTAATAATCAAGATTAATGCTAAATAGAAGCATCAAATTCGTAATAGAGAATAAACTCGTAGCCGTTTTATTTCTCGTTCTTTTTGTAGGTTGGGGTATTGTTAATGCTCCTTTTAATTGGGATACTGGTTTTTTACCGAGTAATCCTGTGGCTGTAGATGCCATTCCTGATATTGGGGAGAACCAACAAATTATATTCACAAAGTGGGATGGTCGTTCTCCACAAGATATTGAAGACCAAATTACCTATCCTTTAACCACGTCTTTACTCGGAATTCCAGGAGTAAAAACCATTCGTAGTTCTTCTATGTTTGGATTCTCAAGTATCTATATCATTTTTGAAGAAGACATTGAGTTTTACTGGAGTAGAAGTCGGATTTTAGAAAAACTAAATTCGCTACCAAGTAATTTATTGCCAGAGGGTGTAAATCCTGCTTTGGGTCCTGATGCTACTGGGTTGGGCCAGATATACTGGTACACTTTAGAAGGTCGTGATGAAAACGGAAATGTTACTGGTGGCTGGGATTTACAAGAATTACGAAGCATACAAGATTATTATGTAAAGTATGCATTGTCTTCTGCAAGTGGCGTGTCTGAAGTTGCATCTATTGGAGGTTATGTTCAGGAATATCAAGTAGATGTGAATCCCGAATTAATGCGTCAATACAATATTAGTTTAAACCAAGTTGTAAAAGCGGTTAAAAGTAGCAATCAAGATATTGGTGCACAGACCTTAGAAATTAACCAAGCAGAATATTTAGTGCGTGGTTTAGGGTATATTAAATCGGTTGTAGATATTGAAAACGCAGTTGTAACTTCTAAAGATTTTACGGCTATTAAAATTAAAGACATTGGTAAAGTCTCTTTAGGGCCTGCTGCACGACGTGGTTTATTAGATAAAGAAGGTGCCGAAGTTGTTGGTGGTGTTGTAGTTGCTAGATATGGTGCAAACCCTATGGAAGTAATTACCAACGTAAAAGAAAAAATAGCCGAACTAAAAGGCGGTTTACCAACTAAAGTATTAGCAGATGGACGCATTTCTCAATTAACCGTCGTTCCTTTTTACGATCGTTCAGAACTTATTGTAGAAACCCTAGACACCCTTAGCGAAGCATTGACTTTAGAAATATTAATTACCATTTTAGTAATTATTGTAATGGTCTTTAATTTAAGAGCTTCCCTTTTAATTTCTGGGTTATTGCCTGTTGCTATTTTAATGGTATTTGTAGCCATGAAGCTGTTTAATGTCGATGCTAATATCGTGGCGCTATCTGGTATAGCAATTGCCATTGGAACCATGGTAGATGTTGGTGTCATACTTGCCGAAAATATGATTCGTCATCTCGATGAGGATCAAGCGAAGCGTGAAAAGTTAATAGTTAATAATGAAAATGTCATTCCGACAGAGCATGGCACGAGCGACGAGAAATCTCATCAACAAAGTCTTAACGCAGTTCAGAATGATAAACGTTCAATAAACGAAATAATTTATAACGCTACAGCGGAAGTTTCCGGAGCTATTTTAACAGCGGTTTTAACAACTATTATCAGTTTTGTGCCAGTTTTTACAATGATTGGTGCCGAAGGTAAATTGTTTAGACCTTTAGCGTTTACTAAAACAATGGCGTTATCGGCATCTTTAGTCATTGCATTGTTTATAATTCCGCCTTTAGCAGCTTTTTTATTCCGTAAAACGACGCTTAAAAACCCGTTTAGATACCTTATAAATGCTGCTTTAATCCTTGCTGGAATGGTAATTATTATAAGTGGTAATTGGTTGGGGATTATTTTAATTGCTTTCGGAATGTTAGCATTATTGAGTTTGTATTTTTATAAATCCGAAATAAACTTTTCACTTTTCACATTTCATTTTTCACTTTCAAAAAACCTTGGAAACATTATTATTTCATCGTTAGCAATTGTATTTCTGCTAGCTGAATATTGGAGACCTTTAGGTTTTAATCGTAGTATTATAATCAACTTAGTTTTTGTTTCTATTATCTGTTTCGGAATCTTAGGACTGTTTTCTGTTTTTAGAAAATATTACGGTCAAATTTTGAAATGGGCTTTAGCGAATAAGATGTTGTTTTTAATGATTCCAATAGCCGTGCTTATTTCAGGAGTATGGATTATGAACAACACGGGAAAAGAATTTATGCCTTCTTTAAATGAAGGTTCTTTTCTACTCATGCCAACATCGTTACCACATGCTGGTGTAGAAGAAAATAAACGTGTGTTACAGCAATTAGACATGGCAGTTGCGACCATTCCAGAAATTGAAACTGTGGTTGGAAAAGCAGGTAGAACAGAATCTGCTTTAGATCCTGCACCTTTATCGATGTACGAAAACATGATTCAGTATAAATCGGAGTACATGCGCAATTCCGAAGGCAAAAGACAACGTTATAAAGTAAATGATGATGGCTTGTTTGCATTGAAAAATGGACAATTGGCGACTGATGGTAGTGAAAGACTAAATAGAATGTCAGGTCGAGTATCACGAGGTACGAGTGATGTATCGAGGCCCTATACTTCTCGATACAATTCTGAAGAAAAATCAGAATCACTCGAAGTGACAACCACAGTTTTAAATTCCCAGCTAATAGAAGATGAAGATGGAGAATTCTACCGAAACTGGCGACCAGAAATTAACAATCCAGATGATATTTGGAAAGAAATAATAAAAGTTACCAAGTTACCAGGCGTAACATCTGCTCCTAAATTACAACCTATAGAAACCCGATTGGTCATGCTACAAACAGGGATGAGAGCACCTATGGGTATTAAAGTAAAAGGGCAAGATTTAAAACAAATTGAAGCTTTCGGACTCGAATTAGAAAGTCTTTTAAAACAAGCTGAAGGTGTTAAAATAGAAGCTGTTTTCGCCGATAGAATTGTGGGTAAACCGTATTTACTTATTGATATTGACCGAGAAAAAATAGCACGATATGGTATTTCTATAGTAGATGTACAAAGTGTGCTAAAAGTTGCTATTGGTGGTATAGAATTAACCCAAACTGTGGAAGGACGCGAGCGTTACGGAGTTCGTGTGCGTTATCCAAGAGAATTACGTGGCAATCCAGAAGACATCAAAGATATTTATATTCCTGTGGAAAAAGGCAGTCCTGTGCCTTTAAGCGAACTAGCGACTATTAGATATGAACAAGGTCCGCAAGTGATAAAAAGTGAAGACACCTTTTTAGTAGGTTATGTGTTGTTTGATAAAATAGACGGTTTTGCAGAAGTCGATGTTGTAGAAAATGCGCAAGCTTTATTTCAACAAAAAATAGATTCTGGAGCATTAGTTGTTCCTAAAGGGATCAGTTACAAATTCACCGGAACGTATGAAAATCAATTACGTGCAGAAAAAACTTTGGCTGTTGTAGTTCCATTAGCGTTGGCTATCATCTTTTTAATCCTCTATTTTCAGTTTAAATCTATAACAACTTCATTAATGGTATTTACGGGAATTGCAGTGGCATTTGCTGGTGGTTTTATTATGATCTGGTTATACGGACAAGATTGGTTTTTTAATTTCAATCTCTTTGGCGAGAATATGCGAGACCTTTTCAATATGAAAACCATTAATTTAAGTGTGGCTGTCTGGGTTGGCTTTATTGCCTTATTCGGAATAGCAACAGACGACGGCGTAGTAATGGCAACCTACCTTACACAAACTTTTAATCGTGAAAAACCTGCGGATAAAAAGAGTATTAGAGCAGCTGCTTTAGAGGCTGCTAAAAAACGTATCCGTCCGTGTTTAATGACAACCGTTACTACCATTTTAGCCTTGTTACCCGTTTTAACATCCACTGGAAAAGGAAGCGATATTATGATTCCGATGGCAATTCCAATCTTCGGAGGTATGGTGATTGATATTACCTCGTATTTTATTGTACCTGTTTTATATAGCTGGAGAGAAGAAATGAAACTGAAGAGATTAGAGAAAAAAGAACTTATAAAATAGACTAAAAAATATACCATGAAAAAAAATAATCACATCATAGTACAGAAAGTAGTCTTGATTCTTGTTTCTCTATTCTTTGCTCTAAATATTCAAAGTCAAGAATTGGAAACCTACATAAATGAAGCTTTAGAGAATAATCCTGAGATCCAAAAATTTGATTTTCAGTACCAGATTGCTTCTGAAAAAGTGAATGAAGTAAATACGCTACCAAATACCGAATTTAATTTTGGTGTTATGGCCATATCGCCAGAGATGGAAATGCCTATGGAACGTTTTAATGTGTCTGTCATGCAAATGTTACCATGGTTTGGAACCATATCTGCAAGGGAAAACTATGCTTCTTCTATGGCCGATGCCCAGTATGTCGAAATAACCATTGCAAAGCGAAAGCTTGTCCTTTCTGTATCTCAATTTTATTATTTGCTCTATGAAATTAGGGCAAAGCAGGAAGTGCTCGATGAAAATATAGTGCTTTTAGAGTCTTATGAGCAGCTAGCACTTACGTCCTTGGAAGTGGGGAAGGCATCTGCAGTGGATGTTTTGCGATTACAAATTAGACAAAACGAACTTATACAAGATAAAGATGTTTTAATTCAGCAAAACAAAGGGATTCAGGCGGCCATGAACAGTTTAATGAACAGAAAGTATGATAAAGCAGTAGCAGTGGTTTCTTCTCTGGAAATTCCAAAAGACGATACTTTTTACAGTTACGATACATTGTCTGTAAATCCAGAATTGCTTAAATATGACAAACTCTATCAATCTGTTGAACAGGCGGAATTGTTAAACCAAAAAGAAAGTGGTCCAATGGTAGGAGTTGGATTGTCATATATTAATCAGGAAGACAGTCCAATGATAACCAGTTCTTATAAAGATATGCTAATGCCAATGCTTTCGGTATCTATACCTGTTTTTAATAAAAAGTATAAATCTCAAACTAAACAAAACGACTTGCGAAAGCAGGAAATACAGTCTCAAAAAGAAGAGCGATTAAATGTGCTTACTTCTGAATTATCGAAAGCTATTTCTCAGCGTAATCAGTCACGGATTAAATTCAATACGCAAGAAAAAAACTTTAAACAAGCTAAAGATGCTGAAGACATCCTCATTAAGAGTTATGAAACAGGAACTATTGATTTCAATGATGTTTTGGATATTCAAGAACTACAATTAAAGTTTCAAATGGGGCAAATAGAATCGACAAAAAACTATTATTTACAAACCACGAATATAAATTATTTAATAAAATAATAAAGCAACTTTTAAAAAACTTTTCAAAATGAAATATTTAAAATTAATATTAATTCTGATTGTAAGTCAACCCATTTTTTCACAATCTGCGGAAGGCAATGTCGATAATTTACCTGTTAGAGAACATACCATTACTTTACGTCAAACAATGGTTAATAAAGCAGGGAAAGACGTTATGGGAATGACTGTTAACGGAACAATTCCTGGTCCTACCTTAGAGTTTACAGAAGGAGACTACGCTGTAATTTATGTAAAAAACGAGATGACGGTAGAAACATCTGTCCATTGGCACGGATTATTGTTGCCTAATTTTCAAGATGGCGTACCTTATTTAACTACACCACCAATAATGCCTGGACAAACATATAAATACGAATTCCCTATAAGGCAATCAGGAACCTATTGGTATCATTCGCATACGATGTTGCAAGAACAAAGTGGTGTTTTTGGCTCCATTGTAATTCATCCGAGAACAGAAAACTTGGATTACGATACAGATTTAGTCTTGATGCTATCTGATTGGACAAATGAAAAACCGATGAGTGTCCTGCGTAATTTAAAGCGAGGTAATGATTGGTATAATATAAAGAAAGGTACAGCAACACCTTTAAATCAGGTAATCGCACAAGGAGCCCTTGGTGCACAATTCAATTTTTGGCGTCAACGCATGGATGGTGTAGATATCGCAGATGTCTATTATCCGGCATTTCTAATTAATGGGGAAGAAAGCATTGAATATCCAGAATTTAAACCAGGAGAGAAAGTCCGATTAAGAATTATAGATGGTGGCGCCTCAACGTCATTTTGGATGACTTTTGGAGGTGGAGATCCACTGTTGGTTTCTGCTGACGGTCTTGATGTTGTTCCTGTTAATAAGAATAAAACTTTTATAGCGATAGCAGAGACTTACGATTTTATAGTAACCATTCCAGAAACAGGAAAATTAGAATTTAAAATCACAGCACAGGATGGTTCAGGAAGTGCATCTGCTTTTATTGGAAATGGTGAGGTATTACCTGCTATGGATATTCCAAAACCAGATAAGATTGGAATGATGAAAAAAATGGCAAAGATGGATATGAAAATGGGAGCACCTGCCTTAAAATTTAATCCAGGAAAAGATGATCGTTTTAAAATGGAGAAGGAGTACGGAATGCAAATGGAGAATATGAAAGGCATGAAAATGGATAAATCGAAAGACACCATGCAAATGAATCATCCCAACTCTAATGGGATGGATATGCCTAAAGATTCCATGATGAATGAAAAGATGGATCATTCCAGAATGGATATGGCCAAAGATTCAGAGCAGACTTCCGATAAGAAAGGCATGGATGGCATGGACATGTTTTCAGAGTATAATTATAATTATTTGAAATCGCCAGAAAAAACGGCTTTTAACAAAAGTATTCCTGTAAAGGAAATATTGTTAAACCTTACCGGAAATATGAACCGTTATATATGGAGTATGAATGGTGTGCCGATTTCAGAAACCGATAATATTAAGATAAAAAGTACAGAAGTAACCCGAATCACTTTTAATAACCTGACAATGATGCACCATCCGATGCATTTACATGGTCATTTTTTTAGAGTTATTAATGAAAACGGAGCGTATTCACCCCTTAAACATACCGTTAATGTACCTCCAATGGAAAAAGTTACCATAGAATTTTATGGAAATAATGGTGACGAAAGTGGCGACTGGTTTTTTCATTGTCATATTTTGTATCATATGATGTCTGGTATGGCTAGAGTCATGTCTTATGACACGCCAAGAGATCCAAGGATGGATAAATTTCCAGTTTCTAAAATTATTGATGAAACGAATGAATATTATACTTGGGCAGATGCGAATTTAGCAACAAATATGATTGGATTAAATTTTACATCATCAAACATTCGTAATCAATTTAATGTGTCTGCAGAATATGGATGGAATAAAAATCTTGAAGCAGAAGTTACTTACCAGCGCTATCTGAACGATTATTTTAGTGTTTTTGGGGGAGTAAACGTAGAAAATGAAATAGCGGATAGTATGGATAATCTATCAACCACAGCCATTGTTGGTGTAAATTATTTAACTCCTTTTCTCTTTAATCTAGATGTAAGTATTGATAGCTATTTAAGGCCTCAAATAAGTGTAAGTCGTGAAATATTTATTTTTCCGAGAACTGCCATTTTCGGTAGTTATGAATATCAAGCAGATTTTGGATGGGTAGATAACCTTCCAGCAGGAGATAGTTTTGCAAAGGAAATTGTTTGGAATGCAGGTGTAGAATATCTTTTATCACGAAACTTTTCATTGATAGCAAGCTACGACAATCGCTTTGGAGCAGGAGGTGGGCTATCTGCAAGATTTTAATCTACACAATAATTAATAGTACTAAATAATAGAAAAATGAAACATTTAAGAACAATAACAATTTTATTAGCAGTGGCTTTTGTAGGCCTAACAGCAATGTCTTGTAAAGACAGTAAAAAAGAGCAAAGCAATGTTCAAGACAATCATTCAGAAATGAATCACGATGATAGTATGGACCAAGATAATATGAGTGCATCCAAAGACACGGTGGATTCCGATGCTCAAAATTCTGATGTAAAACAAGTAGTAGCAGATTATATGGCACTAAAGGATGCTTTAGTAGAAACCAATAAAGACGAAGCTGCTCAGGCTGGTAAAAAACTTGAAAGCACATTGAACAGTTTTAATGTCAGCAGTTATACTTCTGGACAACAAGAGGAATTAAATGATATTATAGCTGATGCCAAAGAGCACGCAGAACATATTGGGAAAAGTGAAATAGACCACCAACGTGAACATTTCAAAACATTGAGTAAAGATATTATGGATATGGTTGCTATTACAGGTACTGAAACCACCTTATATCAACAATTTTGCCCAATGTATGATAAAGGTTCAGCTTGGTTGAGTATGAGTAAAGACATCAAAAACCCTTACTACGGTAGTAAAATGTTGACCTGTGGAAAAGTACAAAAGGAGATCAACTAAATGAAAATTGTAAAAATCATAGCATTGGTTTTATTGGTAGCTTTTGTGGGTATGCAGTTTGTGCCCACAGAGCGAAACCAGAGCAATGTTATACCAAAAATTGATTTTTTGTTGGTAAACAATTCGCCAAAAAATATTGAAAAATTATTGCAAGTATCCTGTTATGATTGTCACAGTAACAATACGGAATACCATTGGTACAACAAAATTCAACCTATCGCTTGGATTTTAGAAGACCATATTGAAGAAGGTAAAGCCGAACTTAATTTTAATGAATGGGATTCATTATCAAATAGAAGAAAAAAGAGCAAATTAAGATCTATCATTAAACAGATTGAAAGTGGGGAGATGCCTTTGAGTTCATACACATTAATGCATAGTAATGCTATATTTTCTGAAGCAGAAAAAAAAGATGTTATTCAATATATAACACAATTAAAAGATAGTTTATCAAATTAATTTTAATATCATGAAACATACCTATCGCATACACGGAATGACCTGCAACGGTTGCAGAAGTCATGTTGAAGAAACCCTTTCAAAAGTAGAAGGCGTTTCAAAAGCTACTGTTGATTTGGACAAAGCTGAAGCTACCATTGAAATGGAAAGCCATATTCCAATTAAGACCTTTCAAAAAGCACTTCAAGAAGATGGTGGTCGGTATAGCATCGAATTACCAAATGAAGCTAAAAAAGACGCAATGAAACATACCTATCACATACACGGAATGACTTGCAACGGCTGTAGAAGTCATGTTGAAGAAACACTTTCAAAGGTAGAAGGCGTATCAAAAGCTACGGTTGATTTAGAAAAGGCAGAAGCTACTATAGAAATGGTATCACATATTCCAATTGAATTATTTCAAGAAGCTTTAAAAAAGGATGGAGGCACATATAGTATTCATAAACTAGGTGAGCATCATAAAAAGGATGAGATTCCCGCCTTCGCGGGAATTAATGGAACAGGAACATTTTATTGCCCAATGCATTGTGAAGGTGAAAAAACATATGACAAAGCAGGAGACTGTCCTGTTTGCGGCATGGATTTGGTTGAAGAACAAAATCTATCAACTACCAATTTAGAGCAATGGACTTGTCCGATGCATCCCGAAATTATAAAAGACGAAGCAGGTTCATGTCCTATTTGCGGTATGGATTTGGTTCCTATGCAAGCAGATAGTTCAGCAGAAGAGAAGACTTATAAGAAGTTACTAAAAAAGTTTAAGATTGCAGTTGTATTCACCTTGCCAATCTTCTTAATTGCCATGAGCGAAATGCTTCCTAATAATCCTTTATACGACGTTATGGGGCAAAAACAATGGAATTGGATTCAGTTTGTCTTATCCATTCCTGTTGTATTTTATGCTACTTGGATGTTTTTTGAACGTGCTTATAAAAGTATCAAAACGTGGAACCTCAATATGTTTACGCTTATAGGTATTGGTTCAGGTGTGGCTTGGCTGTTCAGTGTTTTTGGTATGTTTTTTCCAGATGTTTTTCCTGCTCAATTTAAAACAGATTCTGGTGCAGTACATGTGTATTTCGAGGCAGCAACCGTAATTCTAACATTAGTGCTTTTAGGGCAACTTTTAGAAGCTCGTGCACATAGTAAAACGAATTCGGCAGTTAAAGAGTTATTAAAGTTAGCACCTAATAAAGCCTTAAAAATAGTAGCTGGGGAAGAGGTTGAAGTAACCATCGATAAGATTGTATTACATGATATTTTAAAAGTAAAACCAGGTGAGAAAATTCCTGTGGATGGCGTAATTACTGAAGGAGATACAACCATTGATGAATCTATGATTACAGGAGAACCAATTCCTGTAAACAAATCGATAGATGATAAGGTAAGTAGTGGAACAATCAACGGGAATCAATCTTTTTTGATGAAAGCTGAAAAAGTTGGAAGTGATACGTTGTTATCTCAAATCATTCATATGGTTAACAATGCGAGTCGTAGTCGTGCACCCATTCAAAATCTAGCAGATAAAGTCTCTGGTTACTTTGTGCCTGTTGTGGTTTTAATTTCAATACTAACTTTTGCCATTTGGGCTATTTGGGGGCCAGACCCCGTTTATGTTTATGCCTTTGTTAATGCTATTGCCGTGTTAATAATTGCTTGTCCGTGTGCTTTAGGTTTAGCAACACCTATGTCTGTGATGGTAGGCGTGGGGAAAGGCGCTCAAAATGGTGTGCTGATTAAAAATGCTGAAGCCTTAGAAAAATTAGACAAGGTAGATACCTTAATTATAGATAAAACAGGAACAATTACCGAAGGAAAACCAACCGTTGAAAAAATGGGTTCATTTAACAACGGTTTCAGTGAAAGCGACGTGCTTCAATACATTGTTACTTTAAACAGTCATAGTGAACATCCATTAGCCGAGGCAACCGTTAAATACGGAAAAGAACAGCATGTTGAATTATTAAAATCGGATGGATTTAGTGCCGTTACAGGAAAAGGTGTGGAAGCTATTATTGATGGTAAAAAAGTAGCATTAGGGAATCCTAAAATGATGGCATATGCCAATGCGGAAATTACTTTGCAAATGGAAGAGGAAGCCACGACCTATCAAAAACAAGGTAAAACAGTATCCTATTTATCTGTGGATAATACAGTTGTTGGTTATGTTGTGATAGGCGATAAGATTAAGGCAACCAGCGCTAAAGCCATCAAAGAACTTCAAGAAAAGGGTATTGCAGTCATTATGCTTACAGGCGATAATCACGATACAGCACAAGCTGTAGCTACAGAACTTCATCTTACCGATTTTAAAGCAAGCATGTTACCTGAAGATAAAATGAAAGAAGTAGAGAAACTTCAAAAAGAAGGAAAGGTAGTTGCTATGGCAGGTGACGGTATCAATGATGCCCCAGCCTTAGCTAAAAGTGATGTTGGTATTGCCATGGGAACAGGAACAGATGTTGCAATAGAAAGTGCCATGATAACTTTGGTTAAAGGCGATTTACATGGAATCGTTAAAGCCAGAAATTTAAGTCATGCTGTAATGAAAAACATTAAGCAAAACCTGTTTTTTGCTCTCGTTTATAACACCTTGGGCGTACCTATTGCAGCAGGTGTTTTATTCCCATTTTTCGGAATACTATTATCACCTATGATTGCAGCATTAGCAATGAGTTTTAGCTCGGTTTCTGTTATTGCGAATGCGTTACGATTAAGAAAATCTAAAATTTAACTATAAAAGTAATAATTATGGAAAACTCTAAACAAAACAATAATTACAGAACATTCATTATCATGTTAGGTTGCTCTTTTGTAGCCATGTATATCACCATGTATCTAAATACCTACTCCATAGACCACGTGTATTTTAGTCTCACACGTTTTTATATGACTTGTTTAGGTATTTCAACTATGGCAGTCATCATGTGGTTTTTTATGCGAAATATGTATAAGAACAAGAAGAAGAACATCGCCATTCTAGCAGGGAGCTTAATACTTTTTGTTAGTGCATTAGGTTTGGTAAGAACACAAGCGCCTATTGTAGGAGATATACTTTGGATGAAAGCCATGATTCCACATCATTCTATTGCAATATTAACAAGTGAGCGTGCAGACATTAAAGATCCAGAAGTAAAAAAGCTAGCCGAGGATATTATTAAAGCTCAGAAGAAAGAAATTGAAGAAATGAAAGCGATGATTAATCGTCTTCAAAATGAAAAATAGAAACTATGAATAAGAACATCTTATATATCGGTATTGGAGTAATTATTGGACTACTTAGCAGTTATTTGTTATTTGTAGATAAGTCTGAGTCCTCCATTCAAGAAATTTCGGATAACCATAATCATTCGGAAGTCATTGATAGTCAATTGTGGACATGTTCTATGCATCCTCAAATAATGCAGCCAGAACCAGGCGATTGCCCTATTTGTGGTATGGAATTAATTCCAGCAGAATCTGTTGCTGAAGGATTATCTGCAGATCAATTTAAGCTTTCTGAAAATGCAATGGCATTAGCTAACATACAAACATCAATAGTAGGAGGAAAAATTTCAGATGTTGATACAGATTTCGTTTTGTCAGGAAAAATCACAGAGAATAAAGATGAAACAGCAACTATGCCAGCGCATTTTAATGGAAGAGTTGAAAAACTATATGTGAATTCGTTGGGAGAACAAGTTAAAAAAGGACAAGCAATTGCTCAAATATACTCTCCAGAATTGATTGCAGCCCAGCAAGAATTAATTACAGCTTATATATTAAAAGCATCGCAACCACAATTGTATACTGCGGTTAGGAATAAGTTTAAAAACTGGATGATTCATGGCCAGCAGTTAGATGAAGTAGAACAGACAGGACAAGTGAAAAATAGTTTTACAATTTACTCGCATGTATCTGGTGTAGTTACAGAAATCGCAATAAATGTAGGATCTCATATTATGGATGGGAAACCTATTTTTAAAGTTTCTAATTTAAGCACAGTTTGGGCAAACTTTGACGTTTATGAAAATCAAATCAGTCAATTTAAAAAAGGTTTAAATGTTGTAGTAACTACAAATGCATATCCGAGTAAAGAGTTTAAAGGGAAGGTAGATTTTATAGATCCTATTTTAGATACTCAAACAAGAACGGTAAAATTAAGAGTCGTATTAAATAATAAAAACGATCTTTTTAAACCAGGAATGTTTGTAGAAGGAAAAGTTAAAGGTATCGCTTCTTTAAGCAAAGAACAAGTATTAACTATACCTGCTTCGGCTGTTTTATGGACAGGAAAGCGATCTGTAGTGTATATAAAAACGAATCCAAATGCACCTATTTTCGAAATGCGCGACATTACTTTAGGCAATCAAATAAATAATAGTTATCAGGTTTTAGAAGGTTTAAATAACGGAGATGAAATTGTAACTAATGGTACATTCACTGTGGATGCAGCTGCCCAATTACAAGGGAAAAAATCAATGATGAATAAAGGGAAAAAAGAGGAATCTTCTCTACCATTATCTCAAATGAGAATCACATTATCTGCAAGCTTCCAAAAGAATTTCAAAAAGGTTCTAAAGCCTTATATTCAAATGAAAAATGCATTTGTGTCTGGTGATACTGTTCAAATTTCAGCTTTTTCAAAAGAGATATCTAAGTCTTTAAAATCAATAGATATTAGTGATTTAGGAAAATTGGAGCAATCACACGTTAATAAAAGCATTGAAATACTTGAAGCGATCTCAGAAGGTGGCAATCTGGAAAATAAGCGCGCAAATTTTGTAATACTAAATGAAAACATTGTTCCAATAGCGATGAATATTGATGGTTCTGATCCAACCTTATATGTGCAAAAATGCCCTATGGCTAACCATAATAAAAGTGCAATTTGGTTGAGTACTGAAAAGGATATTAGAAACCCATATTTTGGAGATGAAATGCTAACTTGTGGTAGTATAATTCATACCGTTCAGTAAAATAAAAATTATTAATTAGGAGAAGAATTAAGGTTTCTCCAGTACCTTTAAACTGGAGTTTTTCCGATTAATGAATTTCTTTTAATCATAAACATTCTGATTTCCAAAGTCACCAAGACATTTCACGTGATATTTCGTAAAAACTCCAAATGAGTAAAAGGACATGCCTCAAAATAATATGGAACACCTCTTTTTGTTTTTAAATATGAATAGTGAGTTTTTAGAAAATGTTTAGATTTTTGAGACTTTAAATCACCCACAATAAAGAGACACTCGCTTTGTAAATAGGTGAATTGAAAACTCAAGAACAGATCCTATCAACCACATTTCTATTTTATTTCCTAAATAATTTATTGTAGATATATCACAAGAAAGAGTTTCTAAATACCGACAATGTGTATGATGAATATTTATCTGATGAGGTTATTGGGAGTATGTATTTATCAACAATTAAGCTTCCTTTAAATAATCAAATTCTAAAAGCATGCTTTTATGTTATAGGACTTAAAAACAATACATTAATGCGTTTTAATTTATGCTTAACCTCTATAGAATCAAATAAATAGAACTATATTTCAGTCTAGATTGGCAATTATGAAAATAGTCGGTTATGTTATATTTACTTTATTTGTTATCCAATCTTATGGGCAATCTCAAGTGTCTTTTAGACAGTTATCTGTAAACGACGGCCTTTCTCAAAATAGTGTTGTTTCTGTGACGCAAGATAGTATTGGTTATTTATGGCTAGCAACTCAAGACGGACTCAATAAATTTGATGGTAATACATTTCAGATTTATAATGCGTTTTTTTTAGATGTTACAAAACCAACTTATAGCCATTTAGGAACGGTTTATACAGATCGTGAAGGGCATATCATTACGCTTCCTATTTCTAAAACACCTCATATTTATAATAAAAACAGCAATAGTTTTATCCCTTTTTCGAATGTAAAGGATGTTAGCGTTGTATTTCAAGACACAAAAAAAAATTATTGGTTTGGTACTTATAATTCTGGACTGTTTAAAAAAGATGGTGTAACTAAGGAAACAACATTAGTAATACCTTCAACAGACATTGGAACTATTTATTCAATTTCAGAAGATAAAAATGGCACTGTTTTTTTAGCCAGTCAAGGTGAAGTTATAAGTCTGCAATCAGATACCGGTGTAATTGAATCCTATTATCCCGACGGTAATAATAATTCCAGTACCAATTACAGTAAGCTTTTGTTTGATGAGCTAGGTAATATCTGGTTGGGTTCTTATGGAAATGGATTATGGTATAAATCTGCTAAATCATCACATTTTAAACGGATACAATCTGTTTTTCCTGAAGTCGATTTACCAAACGATTTGAATATTTTGTCTATGCATTTGGATAAAAAACGAAGATTATGGGTGGCTACATTTGGACGTGGCTTATATAAAATAAATTTAGAAACGCATGATGTAAAACATTTTGAAGTTAAGAAACACAATCCGCGATCTATACATTATAATGATATACTGTGTATTTACGAAGATTATACTGGCACCTTATGGTTTGGAACAGATGGGGCAGGGGTAAGTTATTACGATGAATATCTTCAGAAATTTAACTTCATTAATAATAGTCAAACTCCTGAAGAAATAAATATAGATCTCGTTAGAGCCATTCTAGTCGATAAGAAAAATGATGTTTGGATAGGTACTAGCGGCAAAGGGCTTTCAAGATTTACACCAAAAACAAATAGTTGGAAGACGTATGCAAAATCAAAAGATGGTTTGAGTTCGAATAGGATTGTTAGTTTGTTTTTAGATAATGATGAAGACTTATGGATAGGAACTCAAGACGGCGGTTTAAATATCATGCAAACTAATGAAAACTTAACGTATTATAATAAAAGCACAAACCCGTCTTTACCCTCAGAAACGATTTGGAGTATTTTTAAAGACACATCTCATAATGTATGGTTGGCAACTCGAGATAATGGCCTGATTCTATTTGACAAGCAAAGAGGTGTTTTAAAAACGTTTGACAAATCTAATGGACTTATTAGCAATAACATTAGAGTGACAATACAAGGGGAAAAGGATATGCTTTGGATTGGTACAGAAGATCATGGGGTTGTTTTATTTAATACAAAAACAGAAACGTTTATTGATTTTAAGACCGATTTTAATTTAAATGGAGAAGATGTTACCAAAAAAGTTAAATCCTTGTATTATGATAATAACGGGTTTTTGTGGGTCGGTACTTTTGGAAATGGTTTAGGTGTGTACGATTTAAAAAATAAAGCATTCTACAATTACACCGTTGCTGATGGGTTACCGAATAATGTTATTTATGCTATTCTGCCAGATGCCGAGAATAACTTGTGGCTAAGTTCTAATAGGGGTATTACCATGCTAACACCTCCAATTAATTTTAATGAAAAACCTCAAATTATTAACTACGATAATTACGATGGACTAGCCACAGAGTTCAATACCGGTGCCTATTTTAAATCAGGCAATAACGATTTATATTTTGGCGGACTAGAAGGTTATTATTGGTTTAGTCCGTTTTTAATTAAAAAAAGTGATGTCGTACCTAAAACAGTTATTACAAGTTTTGAGGTTTTTAATAAACACGTTCAAATGTCTGAAAACACTCAGCTAAATTATAAGGAAAATACGGTGTCTTTCACATTTTCTAGTTTACAATTCTCATTGCCTAAGAAAAACAAATATCTGTATAAACTAAAAAACCATGATACTGATTGGTTGCTCTCTGAAGGTACAGGTCGTGTGAGATACACAAACTTATCTCCTGGAGCATATTCGTTTTTAGTAAAATCTAGTAACTATGATGGCGTTTGGAATGAAAAACCTTCTCGTTTTAATTTCATAATAAATAAACCTTGGTATTTAAGTAAATGGATGCTTTTTGTTTATGCTTTACTAGTTTTATGCTCCGTTTTACTAACCTATTACTATTTTAAATGGCGATGGCGAATGACCTTAAATTTAAAACAAGAAAGAGAGGAGTCTGATAGACTAAAGCGTTTAGATGAATATAAAACGAAGCTTTATGCCAATTTAGCACATGAATTTAGAACTCCGCTAACGTTAATTTCTGCACCAATTAAGAAACAATTGTTAATGGGAGACTTACAATTGGAGTCTAAAAAAGACTTAGAATTAGTAGAACGTAATACAGCGCAACTGTTAAATTTAGTCGATCAATTATTAGAGCTCTCAAAGGTCGAGTCAGGAAAAATGACTTTAAAAGTCACCCAAGGTAATTTAGGCTTGTATTTAAAAGTGATTTCTCAGTCTTTTCAGTTTTTAGCAAAGCAAAACGGTTTAAGACTTACTGTTAATATTCCCGAAATTAAAAATGTATGGTTTGATGTCGATATTTTAGAACGTATAGTCAATAATTTATTTTCTAATGCTATAAAATATGCCTCTAAAGGAGGCACTATTGCTTTTCATGTTGAACAAAATGACATGAAAGAACTTAGAATGATTTTTTTGAATGATATTGATGGTATTGTGGAAAACGATATTTCTAAAATATTTAATCGTTTTTATCAGATAAATGAAAATTCAGAAGGTTCTGGCATTGGGCTTTCTCTTGTGAAAGAGTTGGTGGCATTGTCTCATGGTACTATTGAAGCGTCTTATATCGAAGCCGTTAAGATGAAGTTTGTAGTTAAATTGCCAATTTCTAAAGCCTCTTTTTCTGTAGAAGAAATAGATGTTTCAAGTCTTAAAAATGGCGATATAAAAATTGAAAAATCATCTAATCATGCATTCGAAAATGGTTCAAAAGGAATAGCCTTAGTTGTAGAAAATAATCAGGATATAAGACAGTTTGTTAAATCATTATTAGTAGATGACTTTAAAGTTATTGAAGCCGAAAATGGTTTCGAAGGTATAGAAAAGGCATTTAAAACGATTCCGGATATTATCATTTCGGATGTTATGATGCCTGTAAAAAATGGATTAGAGCTTTGTGAAATTTTAAAACAGGACGAGAAAACTTCTCATATTCCTATAATTCTACTTACTGGTAAAATTGGAGAAATAAACGAATTAGCAGGATTAAAAATGGGAGCAGACGATTATATAACAAAACCCTTCAACCCGAAAACACTTAAAGTTAAGGTTAACAATATTATTAATAACCGAAAAAAAATTCATCAACGTTACAAACAAGATTCTCTTTTTAAACCAAAAGAAATTGCTGTAACTTCTGCAGATGAAGTGTTTCTAAAAAAAGTTCAAAACATATTAGATCAAGAGTTGTTAAACCCAGAATTTAATGCCGAAACTTTTAGTAAACACGTTAACATGAGTAGAATGCAATTGCATAGAAAAATGTTGGCATATACAGGACTTTCTACTTCCAATTTCATAAGATCTCAACGATTAAAACAAGCGACAATCATTTTAAAATCTTCGCAATATACGATTAATGAAGTGGCTTATATGGTTGGGTTTAGTACGCCTTCTTATTTTATAAAATGCTTTAAAGAAATGTATGGGCAAACGCCTTTAGAGTACTTAAACAAATAACTTCTCACTTATCCTTTTTTACGTAATGTTACAATAGTGCTATAGAAAGTTACTCTTTTTAAACCAAAAGGAATTGCTGTAATTTCAGCAAATAAAGCATAACTAAAAAGGTTCAAAACATATCAGATTAATGGCTGGAAAACTCAGAATTTAATACTGAAACTTTTAATAAACATGTTAACCTGAACAGAATGAGATTACACAGAAAAATGTTAGCATATACTGGGATTCTACTTCTTTTTTATAAGATCTTAACGAGTAATACAAGCTACAATTATTTTAAAATCTTCGCAATATACTGCTAGCGAGGTTGCTTGTTTGGGATTATATATCATCTTTTTTATAAAGTGTTTTAAATAAATTTAAGGCAAACACTTCCAGAGTACTTAAGTAAATAACGTTTTATTCCTCTTTTTTTTATGAATGTTACAATAGTTCTATACTATGTTACATATCAGGTATTTGTTTTTAATCTTCTGATATAGATTTGTTTAAGGTTTGTCTGAATAGTTAAAGTGATATTAATACTCCTCTTTTTTATCATGCGCTAAAATATGAATCAATAAAACTAAAATTAAATAATTATGAAAACTAAAATAATATTATTGGTTGTTTTTATGTTTTTAGGCGTTTCAAAATCTCAAGCGCAATTTTTTAAAAAACTTAAGGACCGTGTAGAGCAAACGGTAGAAAATGTTGTCGTTGAAAAAACGGCAGATAAAGCTGCTGAAACAACATCAAAATCTATGGATAAAGTGTTTGATATGAATCCTTTTGGTGGTGGTGACGGAAAAGCAGATGCTAATCAAGTTGCAAATTCTTATGATTTTACTTGGAAATATTCCTTGAAAATGACAACAAAACAAGGCGATATGGTATTCGATTATTACCTAAAACCTGATGCTTCCTACTTTGGATTTACAACTGCCACCATGAAAGATATGTTTACGGTTATGGATAATGGAAATAACGTGACAGTCATGTTTATGAACTCTAAGGGGAATAATATTGGAATGGCTAGCCAAATGCCCGATGACTTGGACCTTGAGGAAATGGCTGACGAGTCCGCTAAATTTAAATTCGAAGTATTGCCTAATAAATCCATTAATGGTTACGATTGTAAAGGCGTTAAAGCCACTAGCGATGAGTATATAATGACCATGTACTTTACCAATGAAGCTGAAATAAGCTTTGATGATATCTACAAAAATCAACAGACTAATATTCCCGTGGAATTAAAAAAATATTTCGACCCAAATGATAAAATGTTGATGATTTCAATGGATATGAAAAGTTTAAAGAATGAAAAATACGATGCAAAAATGGAATGTATTGGACTGGAAGAAGTTCAAAAGACCATCAAGAAGTCGGATTATAAAATTATGTAATTCACTATAAAAACATATTAGCTACTAAATTTTGAAACGATGAAAAAACAACTATTTTTTATTTTGTTTGTAACTCTAACCGTTACCATGTCTTCACAAACTACTTTCACGGTGAATACTACGGACGATTTACCAGATAACAATATAAACGACGCCATTTGTGCAGACGCAAACGGCAATTGTACCTTGCGTGCAGCCATTCAAAATGCAAATAAAACTAGCAATAAAGATAGTATTGAATTCGATCTTTCTGGGACAGCTCCATTTACAATTGCAATCACAACGAGTGAGCTACCAACCATTGGATATCCAGTTATAATTGGCGGTCGTACACAATCAGAATATGCAATATCAAATTCACCTGTAATTGAATTAGATGGGTCAGGTTTGCCAATAAACAATTCTGGACTCAAAATCTATGGGTTTTCTGATACTTCTGAAATTTATGGTTTATCCATTGGAGGTTTTCAACGTTTAGATGTGTCACCGTTTTCTGGAGGTTATGGTATTGATGTATTGTCAGATAATACCATTATTCAAAGTAATTATATTGGATTGAAACCAGATGGAACCACTTTAAATCCCAACCAATGGGGCGTATATTTTTACAATAGCGGGAATAATACTATTGGAGGTACAGATGAGCATGAAGAAAATGTTATTTCTGGTAATTATTCTGGAGGGGTAACATTTGATGGTTTACAAGCTTCCAATAATATAGTGCAAGGCAATTTGTTAGGAACAGATGCTACAGGACTTCTGCCTAGAGGAAACCGTTATAATCTTCAATTATTAAATGCGCCTAATAATACTATAGGAGGAAATACGCCAGAGGCTGGAAACATTCTTTCGGGCGGAGTAAATAGTCAGACTGCTGATATAGATGGAACGGGAATATCTGTTACAGGAGCGAATTCAACAAATAACACCATAATAGGTAATTATATCGGAACAGATATCACAGGAACACAACCTATGCCAAATGCTCGAGGTGGTATTTTACTGCTCTTTGGCGCTAGTAACAATTCTATTGGAGGTGATGAAACTGGAGAAGGAAATCTCATATCAGGTAACGGGTATTATGGAATTTACCTTCAGGGTGGCGTTGGGTCAACTCCTGTTGCCTCTAACAGTTTTAAAGGAAATTATATAGGGGTTGATGTTACAGGAAATGTGGCATTGCCAAATGGAAGAGGAATTATGATGCTTGCTGGAGACATAGACGGGAATATCATTGGGGGAACAACGCCCAATTCCAAAAATGTGATTTCGGGAAATTCAAGTACCGGAATAGCAATATTCAGTGGTATGAATAATCAAATCATTGGAAATTATATTGGCACCAACGCTTCTGGCACAACCGCTCTTACAAATAGTACAGGAATTGATTTAAGAAGTGGTAATAACAGCGTTGGAGGTATAGCTGCGGGTTCAAGAAATGTTGTTTCTGGAAATTATATAGGAATAGAAATTTCAGGCGTTACGTCCAGTGGCTGTTCAATAAAAGGTAATTATATTGGTTTGAATGCTGCAGGAAATGCGGCATTGGCAAATACCACAGGCATTTCGATCATAGCGTCGGCAAACACTTCTATTATTGGAGGTCCTAATGCTTCAGATAGAAATATTATTTCAGGTAATGCCATTAGAGGCGTATGGATAACTGGTGCTTCGCACACTATTCAAAACAATTATATAGGTTTAAATCCAGCTGGAACCGAGGTTATAAAAAATGGTATCGAAGGTATCCGTTTTAATGGGGTTTTAACTAACACACAAGTTTCAGAAAACACCATTTCAGGTAATGGAACGGTTTCAACTACGGCTATCAATGTCAATTTTAAAAGCGCCAATAATGTTCAATTCTTTAACAATATGGTGGGTACATTGCCCGACGGTATTATTGGCGTTGAAAATATTGGAAATGGAGTGTTTTTAAGCAATTCTAGCAATAATAGTATAGGAGGCGTTTCTGTAATGGACGGTAATATCATAGGGAATCATAATTTAAATGCGATAGCAATTTCAGGACCTAGCAGCAATAATACGATTCGTTACAATAACATAGGTGTTGGTTTAGATGGTGTTACAAATGTTGGAAATAGTATTATCGGGATAGCCATTCAAGGAGCAAATACAGGGAACACAATCATTCAAAATAGGATTGCAAACAACGATCGAGGCGTTGTACTACAAGCTAATGGAGGTACTCCAACCCAAGTAACCATTTCAGAAAACAGTATGTACAATAATTCTGTTTTAGGAATTGATTTGGTAGGTACAACCGAAAATGATGCAGACGATGCAGATGCAGGTGTCAATAATTTTCAAAACACGCCGGAAATAAGTATGGTAAATCGTTTAGCAGGAACTGCCATGGAAATCACGTATTCAGTTCCAAGTTCCATCGCAAATTCTGCCTATCCATTGACCATTGAATTTTTTGGGGCCTCCAGTGGACAAGGGAAAATATTTATAGATTCTGATGTGTATACAGCTGTCGGAACTAAAACCGTGACCATAAATCTTCCAACTGGTTTTGACCCTAGCGACTTTGTCAACATCGTAGCAACTGCCACAGATGCAAATGGAAACACGTCGGAATTTGGAATTGGTACAGATGTCACACTGTCTATATCTCAAAACGAAATTACCGGTTTAAAAGTGTATCCAAATCCAGTTTCCAATCAATTATTTATCAAATCGCCAACATCAGAAAACTATACTTTAAAAGTTATGAATGCTTTGGGACAATTGGTTTTCTCTGAAAAAAACCATGAGTATTCAATCGCATTGGATGTTTCAAATCTGTCTAAAGGGCTTTATTTTTTAAATATTACTTCAGGAGTAGGGAATATTCAAACTATTAAATTCATAAAAAATTAAAAATGAAAACAGTTTATAGAATACTAGCATTTTCTTTATTAATGATGTCTTGTCAATCCAATAAAGAAGGAACCGATAATTTGAATGCTATAGTAGAAAAACAGAGTAAGGAAGCAACTACTAAACCCCAGTCTAATACCATTTTAACAGAAGCTCAGTTCAATAATTTTTTCCCAAAAGAAATTGGGGATTATAAACTTGTTAATGTTTCTGTACTCATGTCTAGTGCCGTTGCCAGTGCAATGTATATTAAGGATAACGATTATAAACATAGCATGACTTATAGTCTAGAAGACTGCAATAGAAAAGGGTCTGCTAATATTAGAAATTTTGAAGATTCATACAAATTAAAGCCCCAAGGTCCGCTAGGAACAGAATATGTTTATAAAGAACGAGATGGCTATAAAACCATTGCTTTTTTACAACCAAATATTAAACGTAACAACATTGGATTTATTTATAATAATCGATTCAGAATCGTATTAAATGGAACGGCAGATGTAGATGTTTTGTGGACATACTTTAAAAAAGAAGATTTAAAAAAATTAAATAACTAACAAAATTAAAAATAATGGAAACCTCAGAAAACAAAACAGTAACCATAAATGAAGGGAAAAATATAGCGATTATAGCCTATATCACCATTATAGGATTAATTATTGCCTTTGTAATGAATAACGATAAGAAAAATGATTTTGCAAAATATCACATTAAGCAATCATTAGGTTTAGCCTTAACTGGATTGGTATTAGGACTCATCGGAATGATTCCCATTCTTGGATGGATTATTAACGTTATTGGTGTTTTTGTGCTACTCTATATGTGGATTATGGGATTAGTAAATGCCATTAACACATTAGAAAAACCAGTACCATTTTTAGGAAATAAGTATTTAGAATGGTTTAAAAATTTATAATAAATCTATTTAAAGATTGCACGATGCTAATTAATAAAATAACGGATTAATTAATTATAAGAAACTATACAAATGAAAACACTAAAAAACAGTATCGTAGTGCTTTTTATGAGCGCTTTTATGAGTCTAGGATGTATGGCGCAAAATGCCATACAAGGCAACATAGAAAATTGGTCTAATGGAGAAGTTCCATTAATCTTTAATGATTATATATCGAAAGCAAAAATAAACATGGGTAGCATCTCATCTAATGGTGAAATGATTATACCACTTGACGATGATTATTTATCTAATTTGAAAGACGCGGCACTTAAAGCTAAAGAAACAGCACCCGAAGGATGGAAAATGAAGTTTAATACCGTTGAGTCTGTATTTGGTTGTGGAGATGAAGGTATTATTTATGAAAATGCTTCAATTATTTTTACTGGTCTACCTGATTTAGAAGCCCTAAACGATGACGAATCTACGTCTTATGGATATATATACTGCACCAACAACACAGAACTTTCAACTTGGCTATTTAATTACGGTCAAGGAAATATCGCAAAAGGTTATTATTTAAGATGGTTTTATGCAGAGGATAATGCATCAGTAAAAGGAACCTGTGATATGCCCACTTACACCGGTAACGCAGATGAAAATTATGTAGATACTACAGTTTATAATCTAGAAATAAAGAAAGGATGGAATATAATTAAATATGCCATTACCGAAACCTTTATATCTCAAGAAGGCAAAATATCACCTTCAAAAACTGAAATTACTACAATAGATGAAGTTCCAATCGATGCACTATGGCTTCTTCTATAGAATTAAAATGGAGATTTATGGCTGTTATTTTATATAAACAGTTCAACACAAAAAAATATTAAATCATGAAAAAATTAGGATCTATTTTAATATACATGTTTTTACTTTTTTCTTGTAAAGGTCATGGACAAACTACTGATTCTGTAAGAGAAAATGAAAATTCAAATCAAGAAAGTTTTGTATTTAGTGGTGATTACAACGATTTATTGACCTTAGAAATGGCATCTGAAATTTCTGGTTTCGAAGCTTCAAAGGCTTCTAAAACACATACAATGAAAGGGATGATGGCTGAAATACTTAGATACTATTGGGATCATGATAGAAAAATAGTAATCGAAGGTTCGACCTTTCCACGTATCGATCTCGTACAAATAAAATGGGTGGATGGTGAAGCAGATATGGACTCTTTTTTAGATTTTATAGATCTTGAAAAACATCCAGAATTAATAAAAGTAAATGGCGTTGGTGAGACGGCCTATTGGAACCCCATAAAGTGCCATTTAGAAGTATACTATAACGGCATATCTTTTACGCTGCAAATAGATGTTTATAACGATGATAATATCGATAAAGAAAAAACCATAGCCTTGGCAAAAACAATTATTGAGGAGCGCATTAACTAAACTATTAAATAATATAAACATGAAAAATATATTAAAACTCACACTAGTAGTCCTGTTTTTTGTTTCCTGTAAAGACGCTAACCAATCCAAAGCTATGGAAAGTATATTGGAAGAAGTACGTGGTAATAATGAAGATATAAACGAGAAATACGATCTTCTATTAAAGGAATTAGGAACAGAAACACCTCTACCTGAAGAGCAATTAATGAAAGTATTCCCGAAAAACATGGGCGTTTTCAATTTGGATGCCTCAGATAATGGAAACAATAATCCTAGAATTACTTCTGATGAAACAGTGGTTGGAAGTTTTGGAGAAGGTAAAGTAAGAATAGAAATTTTAGATGCTGCTGGTAAAAATGTTATGGGCGCAATACTACCATTAAAAATGTTGCATCTCAACAAGATAACTTCAGAGCTTAACAATACCATTCGCTATTCAAAAAAAGAACGTAACGGTATATTAACTTTTTGTACTGATCGCGATGAAGCAGTTGGGGCAGATTATGAATCTGATATTAGGTTTCTTTATGATGATCGCTTTTATGTAATACTTGAAGGTAAAATGATGGATACAGATGCGCTTTGGCAAGCATTTGATATAAATGCTCTAAAAGGATATAAAGACATGAACTAGCAAATGTAATCATGAAAAACTCTAAAGAAACAGCCGGAACAAATCGGCGAGAATTAATAAAAACAATAACACAAAATTTATCAATTCTGTTGCTAATTATTGGGAGTTCTACTTTTGCCCAAACTCCCGAGCAACAAAAAATAATAGACAAAGCTATGAAAATGCAAGACAGCATTATGCAATGCATAACACTTGAAGAGATGTTACAGCAAGCCAAACAACAGGAGCAAAGAGTGGAATCTGATAAAAACTCTGATACTAACCCAACGTCAGAAACCATAAAAAAGGAAGATAAATATTGGAAAAACACATTAGTAAGTGATGCTAATTCAAAACTTAAAGGATGGAATAATGGAGCAGCCGATCTTGTTTTTAATTATTACTACGACCCAAGAAAAGATAAAGTAGAGTATGTTAAAGTTGGTAATATTAAAGCAGATGGTACTATTGAATTGAATCCTATAAATGAGATTCCTATTTTAAAACCCTTAAATAACTTTAAAAACAGCAATACCTTCTTTGATATTCATAATCCAGATTCTTATCAATTAACAAATGAAGATTCAGGCTTTAAACTCAATTCTTATGTATTGGTATATCAAAATGAAAAGCAAATAGGCCTTTTAACAATCGGAAATTCTGAAAAAGTTACCTTAAATCTATTAACCTCTGGAGATTTATATTTTGGAGATGAAGGGTATATATTATCATGGGTATTTGTAGATGAAGCGTGTGCTATAAAAGCAAATGAAAACTGGATAGGCGATTTAAGTAATACAGGGAATCCATTAGTAGTTGAAACACAGGTGGTCTATAATCTTAATTTTAACCCTGGATGGAATTTGGTGAAAACTGAAGTGATTGGTACATATGAATTTCCAAGTGCACCCGAAGAAGATCGGTCAAGGTATAAAAAGCATGAACATACTAGTATATCTTCCATACCTATAGATGCTACTTATTATTTTAGAAAGTCACCTCAATATTGATGTTTAAATAAAATATTAAATGAAAAACCATAACGATTATGTTTTCAAACTTAACACAAATTCAAGTTTCCGGGCTTATAGTTGTATTGGTTTTAACTCCTTTTTTAATTAAGTCTGTTCGGAATTTCTATTTAGCTAATGCTTCAAAACATTGGCCTAAAATTAGTGGTACTATAAAAGAGATGTCTGGTTTTGGTAAAAAATATAGTGTGTTATATGAATACACGGTAAATAGAGATACCTATAAAAGTAACAAAATTTGTTTTACAAATACAAACGCACCTGTTAGCGAAAGTGCCAGTGAATTTGAGAAAAAATATGCTTTAAATCAAATTATAAATGTGTTTTACAATCCCCAAAACCCAAAACAATCCGTTTTAGAACCAGGTAGAAAAGATGGACTTCTACAATCTATTATTTTTTTAGGAATACTTTTTGTTTTTGGTTGTTTGGCTGTGTTATACCAAGATCTATTCTTGCAGATTCTTGATCCTTATATACAAATTGTTTAATCTATAAAATTCTTCGAGGTTCTGCTTTGGGATTTTTAATAAAATTGTCATTCTCGCGACATACCTCGATAGTTCTGCTGCGAAGATAACAGTTGTTATGCTATTAGGTTTCAACCGATGGTTTGATTGTTTTAGTCGCGTAGGTGAATTACGTTCTTATGCATGATTGACACCCGTAATTAGAAAGAGTGAAAATAGACCCAGCCGAATTATTGAAATAGGAAATAAGAAACTACGTAATCTTTTATTCACGTGTAGCTTTAATGCATGTAAATACAACAAAGCTTGCCGAGATATTTATGAGCGTATAGTAACCAAAGGAAAGAGTAAAAAGTTAGCATTAATAGCTGTGTGCAATACGCTCTTAAAACATGCTTTTGCTATAGCTAAATCGGGATTGATTTATGAAGATTCTTACAGAAGTACTCTAGTGAAAAATTAAGAGGTTTTACTTGTTTTTTACCACAGTACTTTGTTATACACAGTTTTTTTTACATGCCTTCGTTTTCAAAGAAATTAATTTTTGATTTGTATTCTGTGTTATATTTATAAATCAAATCTATCAATTCAAGTTTTCTTTCTTTTTCAAGATACTTGTAACTCAAACTCTTGGAACTTAAATAATCGAAAAACAGGTTTTGATATTTTTCTGGTAATTTTAGTTCTTCTACTAAAAAGGTTTCATTCAAAATTTTATCTGTTTTAAACAGAGAAATAAAATCTTTAATACTCAACGTTTTTTCTTCTAAAGGCTGTTTGTCAGGTTTTTCATTTTTTTTAAATGAACCAATTAGCCCATCAACTAAGTATCCAATATTTCCTTTAGATGGTTCATAAAGTGTAGGGTTCTTAATAATATCATTTTTGATACTTTTATTTAAGTTCTTACTCAACGTTTCGCTATTTGTTTTGTAGCCATAAACCATAACTTCGTCCAAGTTATCAGGCGCCAATTCAATTACAATATCATTCTCAATTTGGCTTGTTTTCACTTCAAAAATATATGTCCTATAAGCTATGGATTTAAGCACAATAGAATCACCAACGTCTGCCTGTATTTCAAAATATCCGTCGGAATTTGAATCGGAATATATATTTTGGGTAGTATTTAGTATAGGAAAATTAGGCACTCTACCATCCAGATCGTATACATATCCCGAAATCTGTTGACTATAGGAATGGGGTGAAATTAGAATAATTACATAAAATAAATTCTTCATTTACTGGATATCTTGTAAAAATTGTGTGCAACGCGTAATACACACAAATATAATCTTTTAGAGGCGCCTATTCTAGGGTAATAACACTATTTATGTAGTTTAAGCTCATGTTAATAGCTAGATCATGATTAATTTACGACCCTTCTTACCGAAGTACTCTAGTGAGGAATTAAGAGGTTTTTACTTGTTTTTTACCACAGTACTTTGTTTGTAGTAGTGTTTTTTTAAATTCTTGTATTTCTTCGTATTTCTCAATTCCTAAATACTTAATCAATTTTAAAAAATGGATCTTATTTTTAGAGTAATATTCTATTAGAAGTTCTCACGTTTTTAGGAATTCAGTCTTATGCATAAGTTGAAAACTAGTGCCAATTATTTTTCCATTTGTAAAATGTAGTTCGCACATATTCTAATTTCTATGTTTGCCTTAAATGTAGCAGGTACATTATTTAAACATAAATATAATCTTTTAAAGCATTCTGCTCTAGTATAATAGTGCTGCTTTTGTGTGTGTTGTTATTTATAATAGTTGTGTAAAAAAGCCGTGTTAAAATAGATTTTTTCCATAACGAAATTAGAACTTGTCTATACGAAATCTTATCACAGTACTTTACTGTATTCGGGAATATGCTTTACTTATTTTTACTACAGTACGTTGGTGTAGGCGCTACATTGCTAATGTTTAAGTGGTGTTTTACGCATTCCAGCTGTGCTTGCGTTTTTTGGCTCTATCTTTTATTCTAGTGGTTTTAAATGTTAGGTTGTATATGCTCCAGCAATTTTAAGGTGCTTTGTGTTACATCTGTCCCACTAAGCAACAGGACCTAATTAAAAGGAAGAGCAAGACGCGATATGTACACAATTAGAGGGCATAAATAGTATTAATAGTATTTGTATTCACGTTCAAATATAAACGTTGGAATATCACTTTCGGAGACTATTTCTTTAGTCCAATTACCATTTTTATCATAATCATAGATATGCGTCCACTGGGTCTCTAAACTACCGTCTGGTTTATAACTGCTCATTTCCATTATATTTCCATGATCATTATATGTATACGTTTTCTTGTTTTGTAAATTGCCCTTAGAACTGTACAGATTCATCTCTGTTTTGTTTCCGTTATCATTATATTTATACGTCCACTTATACACTAAACTACCGTCTGAATCGAACTGACTCCACGCCATCCGATTTCCTTTATCGTCATATTTATAGGCGTCTTTACTGTCTACACTGCCGTCTGAATTGTAACCGATTCCCTCAATTTCATGTCCCTTAGTACCGTATTTATACGTTTCTTTACTAACTAAACTACCATCAGATTTGTAACTGTTCACTTCAGATTTATGTCCGTTATCATCATATTTATAAGTCAGCTTAGTCTCTACACTACCGTCTGAATTGTAACTGCTCTGTTCAATCTTTTGTCCTTTATCATTGTGTTTATAAGTCTCTTTACTTTCTATACTCCCATTAGATTTATACAGGTCCCACTCAACTTTATTTCCTTTAGTATCATATGTTGTCTGTTGATCTAATTCCATTGAATTTTCCTTTTTTTCTTTTCCTTTTTCAATTATAGATGAAAACGCTTTAAAGGATTGAACGCTACCGTTTAAATTATCTCTAGTCCAATCATTGTCTGCTTTTTGGTTAGAGCAGCTATTTAAAGAGACGGCCACTAGTAACATTAAGGTTAACTGCTTTATTTTATTCATTTTAGTTCTGTATGTTATTTTTAGTATTCATTTATCGTTCTATAGCGGTCTCGTCCTTAAATAGGGCTAAAGGTTAAAATTAAACTTTAACGGATAATATATATGCTAAATGTGGTGTTTAAAAATCTAAAGATAGGTGTAATGGGATTTTGTTTTAATAGGAGTGGTTTTCTTTAGTGCTGTTAGCCTATATTTTTTTGCTTTTTAGTATTTACATATATATTACTGTAATTCGATACTCTTTAATCCGAATGCTGTAGGAATCCTTTGTGTTAGGGGGTGTAAATAGGCTTATTAAGGGATCTCACACATCCTTTCGGTTTTTATCCAACATACGAATCTGTATTGCCCAAAACTTGCTAAAACGGCTATACTATAAATATTTTCGCAAAACACAACTGAGGCTACATATTTGGCTAGCTACCAAAAAAGCAAATTGCTTAACAGGATGTTCTTGGTTAGCCTTAGCAGGCATACATACTTCGTTATAGTGGCGTGTTCCTATCTATACAGATTCTAGAAGTTAATGTGCTAAATTTAGTAGGGTAACCCATACATGGTATAAAAATAGACAAGGTATAACGTAGTGGATACGGCATAACTTAATGTGGTTGCTGAGGGACAAGCCGTTGTAGTGGGTAAAACTTAGGTTGGTGCTAATAGGGACAATCAATTCGGGGTGATGCGTTCTCGACTACAAAAATCTGGAAGGTGTTTGGCTAAAGTATGACATGAATGGCTGGGGTAGTAAGAAAACGGCTAAATCCAAGATGAAGGGATGTAAACTAAAAAACAGTTACAAGAGTAGTCCTGTAACTGTTTAATTTATTAAGATTGATAAATAATCTGTGGTGATTATTCAGTTACTGTAATAGTCTTAGTTAATGTCTTTTCACAATAACCATCCTTTCCTGTTTCAGTTACTTTAACATGAGCTTTAACTTCATAAGTTCCTGCAGCTGCATATGTATGAGTTGCAGTTGTTCCAGTAGTCTCTGTGTTACCATCTCCAAAATCCCAAGTTACGGTATGATCAAGTGTATTTCCGGTTCCAATGTATGATACAGTAAATTCTACGACAAGTGGAGTAGTAGCGTCAGGAACTGTTTCTGTTAAATCGAACAAGGCGTCCCATTCAAAAGCGCAATCAATTACACTAGCAACAACATCGTCATCATTTTTACAAGACGTAAAAGATATAACGCATAAACATAAAAGTAGGGTAATTTTTTTCATAGGTGGGTTTTTTAATAATTAATAAAATTTAGGTTGCGAAACTACTGTTAATTTGTTTTAAACCTGTTCTTTAAGTGTTATTATATTTTATTCGTGCTCAATAAGCTGAATTTAAGATTGTTAAGATTTTTTTTTCTCTTTTTTAAAAACATATTACCAATTATAGGATTATTTTTCATGTTCTGCTCTGTCCATAACCGATTATTTCTCTGAGTTTTACAGAAATTCCATAACATTAATAGGATTGAAAATGTGAGATTTACAAAGGCTAAGGCTATTTGAAAAGGTTTAATGTTGTATTTACTTCTTTTTTATCGGACAACACTAATTAATAATATAAACTTGAGCTAGTCCC
Source organism: Formosa sejongensis (assembly GCF_033447105.1). Taxonomy (NCBI): domain Bacteria; kingdom Pseudomonadati; phylum Bacteroidota; class Flavobacteriia; order Flavobacteriales; family Flavobacteriaceae; genus Formosa; species Formosa sejongensis. The sequence continues at coordinate 12,445 of NZ_JAWQUN010000020.1, read as the reverse complement.
GAACAAGGTTGGAATAAAATCGGTTGCAGATGTGCATGTTGTGTACAAAGTGTTCAGGAGCGGTTAGGTTTTGTTGGTAGCCATTAAAACAAGTCTGGAAAGGTTACAACAGCTTGCACGATATCCGTTTTAAAACTTAGCGTAGGAGGTTGTAATGTTTATTTCTTACAAGATGCGCATTATGAGGATATTAAGGGTGTAGGGCTAAAGCAAGGGAAACCACAGTGTTTTAGCTCAGATTTTTTAATCTTGTTTTATCTAAAATAGGGGTGACCATTTGCTACAAAAAAACAGTTTAAATGAGTCTTTAGGTATGGTATGAAAAAGCTTGTGTATAGCAGTTACTCCCGCTGTATTTAGAAAAGATACAACAGCATAATAATACATTGGTATTTTAAAGGGTATTGGTAGCTGTATTGTGGGGTGTGATGTCTTATAAAAGAGATTTATAAGGACTTAAATTTCCAAAATTTGTTCTTAGGTAATGGCGCTTCAAAGGTTTGGATATCTTGCGTTCCGGGGATGGTATAGGTTAATTTCCAGGCATGAAGACATACCGATAGCGGTAAGTACTTTTGATCTGAGCCATATTTTTCGTCTCCTATAATAGGCAGTTCAATATGCGATAATTGTGCTCTAATTTGATGAAATCGGCCTGTTTTTGGTTTGACTTCTAGTAGATATCCGAAGTCGTTTTGGTCTATAACGCGATATGATAAACTACAATCTAAGGTGTTTTTAGATTTCGATGCTACGATATCGGCACGTTTGTCTTGGGTGTTTTTTACCAGAAAATTCACCAAATGCCCTTTTGGTTTTGGCGGTTTGTTCGCTACGATAGCCAAATAGGTTTTCTGAATATTACGGCCACTAAAAAGGGTATTAAATTGAACGAGTATGCTTTTTTTCTTAGCAAAAAGCAACACCCCACTGGTTACACGATCGAGTCTGTGTACAACGCCTACATAGGGTGTTTTCTTCGTTTTTAGAATGTGATTATAAACCTGATTTTCGACTGTATTTGTCTCGAATGGACTTTTTTCTGTAATAAGCCCAGCGGTTTTATTCACAACAATATAATCGTTGTTTTCATCGACAAGTTCAAGTTTGGTCATGACGCGTACCCGTTTTTAACGTCTTCTTTTTTTAGATGTATTTTTCTTTTTTCGGCGCGATCCATAAGACGTATCTTCAGTAGTTACAGGAATAGCATCGTCGAAAGTGTTTTTAACCGGTTTAAGATTTACCTTTTTCCAACCTTTGTTTTCCTTTTTCTCTGGTAATAACACATCTAATAAATCGGTTCTACCCACCTTGTTTAAGGTCTTTTTAATCCAATCTTTATTTTCCGGTTTATACCAAAAGAAGAACCGGTGTTGTTCGTCTTTCTCTTTTTTCGACTTCGGTGTTTTTGTTGGTTTTAACGTATAGGGATGATAACCACTATAATAAATAACCGTGGCCACCGTCATTGGTGTAGGCGTAAACCCTTGTACTTGCTCTAACTGAAAGCCCATGTCTTTAGTTTCGGCGGCTAGATTAGCCATATCCTCAACTTCGCAAGCAGGATGATTTGAAATAAAATACGGAATCAATTGCAACTTTAAGTCCTTCTTAATATTGATTTTATCGAAACGTTCTTTAAACTTATGAAAATATTTAAAAGACGGTTTACGCATCAACTTTAAAACCGGATCCGACGTATGTTCTGGAGCGACTTTTAAACGTCCAGAAATATGCTTGGTCATCACTTCTTCGGTGTAATCGTCTAATTCTTTTGGGTCTGCGTTTTTGTTAAACTCAGGGACCAACATATCATGACGGATACCACTACCAATAAACGATTTCTTTATTTTAGGATGCTTGTCTACAGCGCGATATAATTCGGTTAATGGCTTGTGAGACGTATCTAAATTACTACAAATTACAGGCGAAATACAAGACGGTGCCACGCATTTGTCGCAAATAGATTGTACTTTACCTTTCATTTTATACATATTCGCAGACGGGCCACCAATATCTGATAAATAGCCTTTAAAGTCAGGCATATTTGCCACTTTATCGACTTCTCTTAATACCGACTCCTGACTACGGCTGGCAATAAATTTCCCTTGATGTGCCGAAATGGTACAAAAACTACAGCCTCCAAAACATCCACGGTGAATGTTGATGGAAAATTTAATCATTTCGAACGCAGGTATTGGTCCACGTTTGTCATATTTTGGATGCGGTAATCGGGTGTAAGGTAAATCGAAAGACGCATCAATTTCTTCCTCTAACATGGTTGGAAACGGTGGATTAATCACCAGTTTCTTATTGTTTACATCTTGCAGAATACGGTTTGCGTGTAGCTTATTCGATTCTTGTTCGATGATTTTAAAGTTCGATGCAAATTTCTTTTTATCGCTTAAACATACGGTATGCGATTGAATTTCGACATCTTCCCAGTTTTTATTCTTCGGAAGCGGTTCGTCTTCATTCAGTAAAAAAGCGGTTTGCTTAATGGTTCTAAGACTAGAAAAAGGAACTCCTTTTTGTAACAACTCTACAATTTCTCGTAGCGGTTGTTCGCCCATACCATACACCAACATATCTGCCTTTGAGGTTTCTAAAATGGTAGGCATAAGTTTATCGCTCCAATAATCGTAATGGGTAACACGACGCAAAGAAGCTTCGATACCACCAATTAAAACAGGGACATTAGGAAATTTATCTTTTAAAATAGTTGAATATACCGAGGTGGCATAATCGGGTCTAAACCCTTTGTCTCCATTAGGGGTATAAGCATCATTATCACGACTTTTTTTACTAGCCGTATAATTACTCACCATCGGATCCATACAACCACCAGTCACTCCAAAGAATAATTTTGGGGTACCTAGTTTTGTGAAATCTTGTAAATTATCGTTAACGCTGGGTTGCGGAACAATCGCGACCTTTAGTCCGTAACTTTCTAAAATACGACCAATAACTGCAGGTCCGAAAGAGGGATGATCTACGTAAGCGTCTCCGCTAAATAGAATAACATCCAATTCTTCCCAACCGCGAAGTTTAACTTCTTTGTTAGTCGTTGGTAACCAATCTGTGAGTTTATTTTTATGCATATGTGGGCAAAGGTACAATTAAATTCTTTTACTACTTAATACTATATGTTAACAGATAGAACTTGTTCAAGAATATTAGGTTTGATGCCTTAAATAGTACTAAGTGTTTGAGTAATAGTGCTTCGGTTGCGTGTTTGCGACCTTAAATAATTTCTATTTTTACTGATGTGATGGCGTATGATAATAAGAAATTATACCGTATACTTTTTATGCTTTCTTGCGGTTTTGTAACGTGTTTTTTATTTTTTGATACACGATTAAATATAATGTAGCTGCTGCAAATGAAATAATTGTACCGAGATATATACCATAAATAGGATATACAATAGATATGACTAATGAATAAATAATTAATGAAAACATACCTATAGGAACATTTTTAATCACGGTATGCACATGTTCTTTTGAATAAGTAAAGTGAATAATTAGCATTAACGGAAATAGCGTGGTTGGAAAGGCCGAAAAAAGTCCAGCCCAAGTTGGTCCCACATATTTAGGGGCAGTAGTAATTAATAGAATAATTAAGGCGGCGAAAAAAGCTCTAATACATATAATTTTAGGACTAAGTTTTGCTTTCGTTAAGATGTTAATGTTCTTAATGTGTCTGAAGAGATAGATGTACAGAAACGAAAACGAAATGGGTATAAATATGGCTATATACCTATTGATTTTAAAAAGATGTAATATCCAAACGATTATAAAATACCCTAAAATGGCACTTAAAGACGATAATAGAATATTGTATTTAGTAAAGTACATGGATGCGATGTAGTACACATACACAAAGGTTAAAGATGCCGTTAAGCCAATCATATTATAAACGGCGCTTTCTGCAGCAAATTCTGGACTAACTTCTAATCCGAAGAAAAATAGTGTTATCGCAGAACCTGTTGGATACCCTGATAAAACTCCTGCAACCTTCGGACTCACATTTTCAGCCAGAAGTGATAAGCCAATCACAAAAGCAATGGCAACAATTAATTTAATTAAGAATAGTAATTCAATCATTTAATACAGGTTAATCTTTTAATTTTAGTGACGGGATCGCTGTTCTTATCGTTACAAAACAAAAGAATAATTTAATCCGGTGCGCTACACGGCTAAGCTATAGATAAAGAGTATAGCATTTCAACTACGGTAAAACGTAATTGAACAGCTGCGTATGAAACCATTAAACGAGACTGATTTGTTTCGTGATAAGGGCGGACAAAAGTAAGGTATTATAAGAGACGTCGATATAATTTTTTTGTCATCTTCTACACCTGTTTTTATTCTGTTTGTAGTTTAATCCAATCTGTAATGTATACGAGCACTTTAGGAGAAAATGTCTCCTCTATAGTTGCGTATTCTGCAGGAGAACCTGTATTGCTTTCCTGAAATAAATGGTTTAAATTTTCGAATGCTTTTGTTGTTACGTTAGTATTTCCACCTTTTGTTAGTGCGTTTTGTATGGCTGTTAGATTTTCTTGTGGTGGCACTTGTAAATCCTTTTCGCCATTCACAGCTAAAACAGGACACTTTACGTTTTCTAAAGTTAGCGCAGGATTAAATTTTATAAAGTACACCATCCAAGGACTAGAAATTTCATCGACTTGCATGGATACAAATTCATCTTTCTGCATTCCATTTAGAATTTTAGCATCAGCATCAGTTTCAAGTAAAGCATTCAATTGGTTTGTTAGTTTTATTTGTAGTGCTTCATTATTTGTTGAGGTAACAACCGTTTCAAATAATTTAGCATTGGCTTCAATTGCTTTCTTTATGTCGGCTTCGGAAGCACCATTTACTCTTGCAATACGTTCTTGTTGAAGTAGCAACAATTGGTCTCCTTGAATTCCTGTCCCTGCTAATAACACTATAAAACTAACATCTTTAGACTTTGAAGCCACCATAGGTGCAATTAAGCCCCCTTCGCTATGACCAATCAAACCAATTTTGGTTTTGTTAATGTCTTTTCTTGTTTTTAAATATGCAATAGCACTTTCTACATCTGTCGCAAAGTCGGCTGAAGTTGCAGATTTAAAATCTCCGGAAGATTGTCCAACGCCTCTATCGTCATATCTTAAAACTGCAATTCCGTTTTTTGTTAAATAATCCGAAATTACTAAAAAGGGTTTGTGTCCTAATAATTCCTCGTCTCTGTTCTGTGGTCCGCTTCCTGTAATTAAAATAACGACTGGAAAAACACCTTCTTTTTTAGGTAAGGTTAATGTTCCTGCTAATGAAATATTTGCTTCTAAATTTTTAAAAGTGACATCTTCCGAATAATACGGATAAGGTTTTGTTGGTTCTTGAGGGCGTTTTACAATGTCTTTTTCTATAACTTGTCTTGATAAATTCATAGGGAATTCTTGTCCGCCTTGTTTAAACGTTCCTACAAATTCATCTTCATTTAATGTGCCTTCATATTTAATTTGTGCATTAGTAATTTCAAATGTTATGTTGGAATTATTAAAAGTAGTATGCGTTACAGGAATATCTTTTGCACCTTGATCTGGGCTGTCCATTGTAGAACTATATCCAACGTCAGTTTTAGTTACATTAAAAACCAACCTTAATTGTGTGCCTTGTACTTGTAAAACACCATTCCATTGTCCCGTAATATCTTGTGCAGTTAATAATAAAGAAGTGAATATCGCAATAAGTAATATAAAAGTATGTTTCATATGTTGTTTGTCTAATGGTCTATTTTATTCGTAATGTTTGTTTACAATATTACTATCGTTTAGTTCTGAAAATAGTAAATAATTAAAAAGACCATACGTTTTGGCTAGCCCTGAAATAGTACTAAAGATTAAATATGATTTTTTTTTGCTGATAATAGAAATATTCTATTTGCCACTTTGAAACCTAAAGATAAATGTAATCTCATTTGGTTGTATAAATTAATTGCATTTTTTGTTGCGCTTTTGTTGTGTTACTCGTTAGTACTGATTTTGACTGAATAATACACAGAAAATAAGTCTGTTAGTGCTTTCAAAGTAGGTTTTTATTCGCCTTTTGCTAGACATTACTCAGACATGGTTTTGTAAGACACTGTCTTTGTAACGCTGCATTATATATGATTTTTAATATCTTTAGTAAAAAAAATAAAATATGAAAATGCGTTCCTTCCTTTTAATAGGCTTTTGTCTCGTTTGTCTCATTAAAACAACAACAATCCAAGCACAGATTCTGCCTGAAAGAGATCGTGCAGAAATGCGAGATGCCATTTTAAAAGATCGTTTTGAACATGTGCTACCTAAACTAATGGATGACAACACTATTGATATGTGGTTAGTTATTGCTAGAGAATATAATGAAGACCCTGTTATGAAAACCATGTTGCCAGCAACTTGGTTAAATGCAAGACGCCGCACCATTTTAGTGTTTTACCGAAATAAAGAAACAAATACTACCGAACGATTGGCTGTTTCGCGCTACGATGTGGGAGAGAATATAACCTCGGCATGGGATAAAGAAGAACAAGAAAGCCAATGGGCGCGTTTGGTAGAATTGATCGAGGAGCGTGATCCTAAAACCATTGGCATCAATGTTTCTGAACATTTTGGAATTGTAGATGGATTAGTGAAAACCGATTACACCGAACTTATGGACGTACTTCCTGCTAAATACAAAACCCGTATCGTATCTGCAGAACCGTTAGCCATTGGTTGGATAGAAACCAGAACCCCTAAAGAAATGGAGTTGTATAACCAACTTGTAAATATTACAAGTGCTATTATAGATGAAGCTTTCAGTACAGCTGTAATCACAGCAGGCGTTACGACAACAGATGATGTGGTTTGGTGGATGCGTCAAAAAGTTACAGATCTTGGTTTAGAAACATGGTTTCATCCTACTATTGATGTGCAACGCAATAGTGAAGCATTAAATAGCCAGGTTGATTCTTTTTCTAAAGGAGAGCAAGCAAAAGTTATTCTTCCGGGCGATTTATTACATTGTGATTTTGGAATCACCTACATTACATTAAATACCGATTGCCAGCGCCATGCCTATGTGTTAAAGGCGGGAGAAACCGAAGTGCCTTCCTTTTTAAAAGATGCTTTCGCAAAAGGAAACCGCATACAAGATATTTTTACAAACAATTTTAAAGTAGGAAGAACGGGTAATGAGGTTTTGGCAATGTCTCTAGCGGAAGGAAAAGCAGAGGGTATGCGCCCGGCCATTTATACACATCCTTTAGGGAATTATGGGCATAGCTCGGGAACAACTTTAGGTATGTGGGATTCGCAAGATGGCGTACCTGTAAAAGGGGATTATCCGCTTCATGAAAATACCGTTTATGCTATAGAACTCAATACCACGGTAAACATTCCAGAATGGAATAAAGACATCCGTATTATGTTAGAAGAAGCAGGCTATTTGGGACCTCATGGTTTTAGATTTGTTAATGGAAGACAGAAAGCTATTAAAGTGGTAAAGTGATTTCAATAACATAGGAGTAGAGCAGATATATTCTATGCTTGATTGAATAGTTAGGACTGTCTGCACACAATTCTTTTAGATATATAAATAAGCTATTTTGTTTTTAGATGCTTTTTTAACACGATATCATCCAAGAGGAGTGTTTCATTTTTTTGCTAAAAGTGAGGCTTTTCTGTTTAAATGTTGTGAATTTTGCTTTTTTATTCCGCTTGACATTTTGTTGCCAACAGTTGCATTATGAGACCTATAGGGTTTAAGTTGCCAACTTTTAAAATGACACAAATTAGGTTAATGATTTGTTTTTCAGTGTTATAGTTGTGATTGGTTCGCTTTTTGCATAGTCCAAAGTGGAGGTTTTTTTAGTCTTTTTATATTAATTTAATCACTTTTAGTTTGGGATAGTTCTGTTAAAAAATTTTGTAAATGTTAATAGATGCATATCTTTGTACCAACAATTATACTTTAAATATGAAAAAACCCACTATCGGATTTATCGGACTCGGCCTTATGGGAGGTAACATGGTTGAAAATCTTCAAAAGAGAGGTTTCGAGCTAACAGTAATGGATCTTAACAAAGACGAGGTAGCAAAAGTTATCGCTCGCGGTAATGCTACTGAAGCTAAATCACCAAAAGAATTAGCTGAAAAGAGCGATATCATTATGTTCTGTTTAACCACTTCTGCTGTAGTTGAAAAGATCGTTTACGGTGAAGAAGGTATTTTAGCAGGTATTAAAGAAGGTGCTGTTTTAATAGATTTCGGAACGTCGATTCCTGCATCTACCATTAAAATTGGTAAAGATCTTGCTGAAAAAGGAGCAGGTATGATTGATGCTCCACTTGGACGCACACCAGCTCATGCCAAAGACGGATTGCTTAACATTATGGCAGCCGGGAATAAAGAAACTTTTGAAAAAGTTAAACCAGTTTTAGACGAACAAGGTGAAAACGTATTCTTTATGGGACCTCTTGGTGCTGGACATACAACTAAGCTGATTAATAATTTTATGGGAATGACTACTGTAGTCGCTATGTCTCAAGCTTTCGCAGCAGCGAAACTTGCTGGCGTAGACGGACAACAACTGTTTGATATCATGTCCGCTGGACCGTCAAATTCACCATTCATGAAATTCTGTAAAAACTACGCTGTAGACAACGTAAGTGATTTAGGTTTCTCTATTGCTAATGCAAATAAAGATTTAGGTTATTTTGTACAAATGATGAATGATCTTGGTACAACTTCAAATATAGCAGAAGCTACTTCAGGTAACCTTCAAGCAGCAGTAAATGCAGATATGGGAAGTGGTAATGTTCCAGAAATTTTTGATTATTTCGTTACATTGAAGAAATAAAACTTTGCTTTTTTTAGCGGAGTAGACTATTATAAACACTCTTAATATATAGCACTTATGCACTATATATTAAGAGTGTTTCATTTTAAGTATACTCAATATTAATGAAATTCTAAAGAGCGCGATTTTTTATAGATTTATGCCTTTAAAATATCTAATTCTATATTTAATAATTGAAGTAATAGAGCTTTGTTTTTTATATTAATAACTCTCTTATCCTCTTCAAAACTACCTTCATCTTTAAATTGTTTTAGACTTCTTCCCAAGCTTTCTGGTGAAGTACCAATAATGTTAGCCAAATCTTCTCGTGTTAAATCTATTCCATTTCCTTCTTCCTGTTTTTTAAACCGATTTTCGAGAATAAGTAAATTGATAGCCAATCGTGCATTTAGATTTTTTTGGGCAAGTACAGCGATGATATTCGCAAGAACTCCAAACTCGTAACCTATGTTTTTTATAAAAGTGTGTTGTAGTGTAGGGATGTCTTGTAGTAATTTTAAAAAAACATCTTTAGCTATAAAATTCACTTCGAGAGCTTCCAAAGCTTCACAAGAATTTTGATATCGCTCTTCTCCAAATAAGGCATGATATCCTAAAACATCGCCAGGCGTATAGATGTAAAATATTTGTTCTGTACCTGAAAATCCACGCTTAATGTACTGTAATATAACACATGTTATGTTTAAGATGTCGTTAGTCGTATGTTTGTATTCAGTTTAACTTAATGAGCGCGTACATGGAACGTCAGTCTATTGAATCTAAGTATATCCAACAATCAAAACATGTTAATATCGAATTATAAGATAGTAAATGAAAAAAGGAACAAAATTATACAGCATTTTAAACCTAAAATGCCCACGTTGCCAAATTGGAAATTTATTTAATAATCCTGGATTACTAGTGTTTTCAAGAATCTTGGAAATGCCTGATAAATGCCAACATTGTCAGCAAGATTTTAAACAGGAACCAGGTTTTTATACGGCGGCTTTATGGATTAGTTATCCTATAGTGCTTGTTATTTTTGTGCCATTAATTATACTGGGGTATTCCTTAGAAAGTATTCATGGTTTTTTTAAAATTATGTATCCCTTTATTATACTCATAAGTCTTCTGCTACAGATTCCGTTAATGCGTATCGCAAGAGCTATTTTATTGAATATAACTATTGATTATTCAACAAGGTGGAAAACTTAATAATGGGTTAAAATCAATATATAATCAGAAAATAATACATAAAGAATTTACACCAAAATTATTTTCTCTTTTAATAAAATGGATCTCTAAAGAAATCGTAACTAAAGATATACACTTCGGGTCAATCGTGAGGATTATTGTCTTGCCACTAGCTATTGCAACAGGTGTCTCTCCTGAAAAAGTAATTTTAACAGCTATTATTATTATTATTATTTATGCATTTGGAAGAAGTCGGGTTTAGATAGAAGGGCCAACAGCCGCGTTTATTGTTATTTATATCGTTCAAGAATATGGCACAGATAGTTTAACAATAGCTGATTTCTCCTTCAGGTCTATGATAAGCATGATATCCATGGGCATAATGTGCATGATCTCCTAAAGGTGCTAGATGCGTTTGTGTCTTATCAATTATATACATAGATATAGTGTAAATATTTTATATTAGGTGGTTCGTTTTTTCAAATTTAAAATAGTTTATTAATGAGTGCTTTTAGTTCTTTTATAGCTAGAAGTTCATTTTTGTTTTGAGGACTTGAGCTGTTTTTTAGAAAACTCAAAAAGTATAATTGGTAAATATCGTCCGTCATAATATTATCGAGGTTGACATTAGCAAAGCCAATGATTTTTAATTTTTCGACTCCTTGTTGTAATAGCATTTCTTTACTTTCCTGAATGAGGCTTATATGTTTATTCATAGCTATTAATATTTCTTTTCCCAAAAATTGAGTTTACCATCATAGTCTGTATATTCTAAATCAAAGCCTTCAGGAATTTCTAACCATTCGCTCCAATATGTCACGAGACGTGTTCCTATTGGTGTTTTTTTTAATTCATTTTCTACGTATTTAGAATAGGCAATATATAATGTCTCGTCAAGAGGGATAGTCGTGTCTATTGCGAGATAGTGTCCTACATTTTCATAAAAAGAATTATAAAAATAAAAGGCATTATAATTGGAAAATGAAATTTCAGTAATATTAGAATGAATAAATTCTACATTTTTTATCTTATGTTTTTTTGCTATTTTTTGGGATATTTTTACCAAGCCCTCTCGCTGTTCAACACCATAAAAATGACCTTTTGTTGAAGCGGCACCTATCAAACAAAATTTGCCTACTCCAGAACCAATATCTAAAACTTTGCAATTGGGTTTGTCTACCAAATAATCGGCAGCCAATTTGGCGATTTCTACAGGTGTCCAATGACATTCTGAAAGCTTTTTAATAGCTAAAGGATATAGCGTATTAAAAAGTTTATCTTCGATGTCTATTTTTAATTCTAGGTTTTTAAATATCATTTTGTCAACTGTATATAATCTTGGAAAGTCAATAAGGAAACCGTATCTATTTTGGCTGTTAAAATTGCAAACAGTAGTTAGAAGGCGTAGTTTAATGTATGTTATTTGCTTTTGTAGGTCATTATTTTGCTTTATATTTTTACAATCGAATGGTGCAATTTAGCGAAACGTATTATTAGTTCTAGTACCCCAAACAGATCCAAATTTTAGTAAGCTTTCATTAAAGGTTAGTTCAATTAAATCGATTGTGACAATCTACATTTGACTAAAATCGTAGAGTCCTTTTTTTTGTAACCATAAATGATGTTTTTAAAGACCTGCATTATAGTGTATTTATTTTTGAAATAGTTTTAAATTTCATTGAAAAGGTATACGCTTTTAAAGCTTGTCTCTAGGCTATTTGTTATGTTGTCTTCTTACTTTTGTCTAATAGCCTGAATTCACTAATTCTTGACTAGACATTGCTTTTAAATTTAGTGTCAAAACATATCTCTTACAAGTTAGCAAAACAGGAGCCATTATATCGCTTCTAGATAAATAAATGTATCACCATTAATTGTTTTTATATAAGTGTTCTGATATTATTTACATATATTTTTCTTTAATTGTATTTGTGCTTTCGGACATTTTACATCGCTATAAATGCAGTAAACACAACAATCCTTAATATTTTGTATCCCAAAAAGAGTATGACAACACACACACTTACTATTAATATGCTTACCTGTTTTTGGCATTTTCAGTTGGTACTTAGAACCGCAATTAGGACAGTTTATAATAGCTTCCGTTATGATTTTTAACATTTTATATACTGTTACATTTTTGTGAATATTGTAATACTCTAGAAACGATTTCGTAGTTTACAAAAGATGGTTACAATAGTTTATTTGTAGTTTACAAAGGTAGTTTACACAAAAACAAAACAGGTTGATGAAAGTCTTGATGTAATTTGATTGGTCTCAAAGGTAGTTCAAACTATGTACTTTAGTGCATTTCGCTTTAGCTTCTAAAAACTTTACCTTAGCCTTATGAATGAACAAAGATCCAATGGCCATAGTATATCTCGATTGAG
>NZ_JAWQUN010000019.1:0-89030 GCF_033447105.1 Formosa sejongensis | reverse complement strand
AGTCCAAATTTAGAGGTGACAACTTCAGTATATTTCTATGTTTCAATAGAAATGTAAAAGGAAAATATTGTTTAAAAATTAACTCTATTTCATTAGGTTTTTAACACAGTTCTTGAAAAGTAGGCTATTTCGAAGCACGAAACTTTCAATTAAGCACAAAGTTTGATACGAGCCAAAACCCTTGAATTTATTACTGTCTCGCCTATTTTTTATATACATTGTTAGGTGCAGGCCTTTTCTAGAGTTTCTCTCAAGCAAAAACATCCGCTATTAATTTTCGTATAGTTAAATTTTCTAATTTTGAAGCTATAGGTGAAATATTATCTTGGTTCAGTTTCCAATGCATTCCTTCATTGTATATTATTCCTAAAAGGTAATGAGATTCTGGCGACACAATTCCCATTTCCTGTGCTTTTTCTAATTTGCTACGTGTTTTATGAGTTGCAATAAATGTGGTTTTAGCCTCTGGACTTTGAAGCTTATCATATGCTATTTTTTCAATTTTTAGACGCAAAGCTCCACATACAGCAAAAGGGTCGTACGGTATATCGTTTAAATAATTTTGGACTTCATTATCTACGTGATTTACAAAATTGTCATTTTCTCCCCATAGTTCAGGTATAGAAAGAGCTCTAAATTCAGCTCTTTTATTTATTGTTCCTGGGTCATAGTGAAGTAGATATTTAGATACATCTGCTCCAATCGTTAAATCTTCTCTATTTCTTAATAGATTAATTATCCCTTGTGCAACTTGAATATTTGATTTGTTTAAATAATAAACTTTTTGATTGCTGAATGTAAAGTTCTTGAAATAATTAGGATTAAGATGTGTCAATATTAGTGGGTAAATCCGTTTGCTTGCAAGTTTATAATCTTTTATAAATTGAGTAATGTAATATTGTGCTGCGGTAAGATTTGCATCATCTAAATAATCGAATACTTCATCAATTATTAAAATATTTGCTCCCTTTTTTAAATGTCTTTTAGCTCTAAATAACATTGATATGAAAGTTAGAATATCTCTTTGACCGTTGGAAATATGTATGGCTTCAGGAAATTTTACAATTAATTTGCCTCCAGTTTGACTTGTGCTAACATTTTTCCACGTGCAATTAAAAGTAGTAAGAGTTTCATCAAAACGTTGTTTGTCTAAACGATAATTGCTAAAAGTACAAGCTGATTTGAAATTGTCTGGATTACTATTGTAAAGTGTAACAATTTGGATTGCTGCTAAATAACTTTTAGTTTCATCATTATAGCCAATGTCAAATTCGCTAATCAAATTTCCAATTGTGTTTAAGTAATCGATTTGCTTTAATTCGTTTAAACAGTTCAGAGAAACCCAATTATTCAAAACGGTAGATGTCGCTGTTTCATTTTGTGCATTTATTGAATCCATTATTAGACTTAACCTTTGTTGAATTCTGTTTCCGTTTGCACGCTGTAATGCTTGGTAATTCTGACTCAATTTCTCAACTAAAACTAAATTATTTAAAGCTGAATTTGCATTTGGAAGAACCTTTCCGCAATTACCAAAAGCAGTCTGGCTATCTCTAAATGAATATCTAAAAGGTGTATTATCTGGAATTCTATCAACTAATACAACATCTTTGATTTCCAATCTTGCTGTTGCACTCCCAAATCGTGAACCAATTCCTTTTGGTTTTGTTAAATTATTAATTACGAAATAATCAAAATGTGTACTTATTGTGTTAGTACTGTTAGTTGCTTCTAAATTAACTAAAGTTCCATTTTCTTGAACATACTCAATAGCTATTCTTGGTAGATTTGCGTTACTTTCAGCGTGTAAATCGTCATCAGCAAGTTTTATTCTCTGACTATTCATTGAGTTAAATGCAGTAGCCAATGAACTTTTTCCAAAGCCGTTAGGTGCAACTAAAAGACTTGGTTTGTTAGGATGAATTCCAAGGTCAAAGGTTTTTTTGTCAATACCCTTTATGTTTTCAATTTCAATTATTCTAATCATAATGTGATGGCTGGTTGGTTTTTTTTGGCTTGCACCTAACAATTGTATATAGTACATATGTGCTATATCTCTCAAATATAAGATATATGTAACATATGTGCTATATATCTTTTATGTAATTAAAAGTAACGCCACACGCAAAGTTTACATAAAAATGTCTTTTACATCTGCTAAAGTCTATTCAGTATTAAAGCGGAATAATAACAAGGTGAATTCAATACATGCATGTTTATACTGAGCGACTTAATCAAGTCTGCTAAAGAAGAATGACTAACTTCTACTAAAAATTAAAAACCTAATTCAACTAGAAATAGAAGCAGGACATGCATATGCTTGGCTTAGAACAAGAATGGGAGGCTGGGCGGTGGCTCAAAGCCCTATTTTAAAGACTGATATTACAAGGTCTAGGGGTAAACGAAAAGGATGTAAACCTTTATTAGATTATATTAATAATACGTAAACTTCAATTTGGTGAACTGCCGTATTTGCCTGCCGGTAAGCAGGTAAGAGACCCGTATGTACGGTCGTGTGAGGGGTGCACTTGTTATTTAATAGCGAAGCCATTCACTCGACTGTATGCCGTTTTTCTTATTCTTTCAAGATTTTAAATGTTTTTTGTATTCCATTTATGCTTGTAGTTACTATGTAAGTGCCTTGTGGGTATTTGGATAAATCAACAGTAGTTTCCTGTGAGTTTATACTTGAAGAGAAAAGTTGTTTGCCAATAATCGAAAATACGTGTAGTCTATCTCGTTCTGAAAAAGATGTCTGATATGTCTTTAGTGTTAATTCAGCATTTGTAGGGTTTGGATAAATAATTGTCTGATTTACAGCATCCAATTCTATCAAATCAGTCGACAATATACTGCTATAGCATTCATTAGAAAATGCAGTACTCAATTCTGTACTGGTATCTAAAGTTACTGTAGAATCCATACAAATACACCTACCATCATTAAAGTTATAGGTTAAATATGTGGCACCTGTTTCAAACGCTTTAAACGTGCATTGCTCAAAAGTTAAAGAATTACTTGTTAGCGATTGCGTTGGGTGACTCCAATTGGAAAATAAGATATTTCCTCCACTCCAACGGTTAAATCCTGCTTCTTGGGTAAAATCACAAGGTTTAAAAAATATTAAATATAAAGAGCCAGTACCACCTGCTCCACCACCATAATTTACTGCAATTGTACCATCTCCTCTCAAATCTCCAATAAAAGATATAGAGCGAGAAAACCTCTCTTCTGAATCTAATACTAGACCAAAACCACCATCAGTATTGTTTATTCGGGTGTATGTTTTTACTGTTTTGTCTGCATTTAAATATAAAATATAACCCCAACCTTCGTTTTGTTGATTTGCCCCTGTCATTAAATCAGGAACTCCATCACCATTTAAGTCTCCAACTTTACACAAGGCATGTCCAAAACTTGCTCCTGTCGTTCCATTGGGGTTTGAGCCTGTAGTTAGTGTATCCGTAAAACCATTCAATCCTTCTGTAATTTTGAGCTTAGAAACCACATTAAAAGTTGTATTGTCTAAAGATAATATCCAAATAGCTCCTTTTCCTCCATCAGACATAAAAGCTCCTACTGCCAATTCCTTTGTGCCGTCATTATCTATATCTCCCAGCATAGCAACCTCTCTACCTCCAAATCGATCATTATCTTGAAGGCCTGTTCCAAAACCACCTTGCGTAGAACTAATAGTTACTGTACTTGAATTTATTACGTTTGATGTGTTATCAAAAAAAAGTATTTGTATTGCTCCTCTTTGGTTTCCTCCTGCATTAGATGTGGATTGGCAAGCAACTAAATCGATTCTACCATCATTATTTAGGTCGCCTATTGCAGATAAACCTTGAGAATTAATATTATGATTCTTTACAAAATTTTTGACAGTCCCATCATTATTTAAATGAATTATATAAATACGACCAATTGCAGTAACAGCAATGTCAGGGATGGTATCATTGTCATAATCTCCTATACCCGCAACTCCATATCCAAAAAAATCACCTGCACTTAAAACATCTGTAAAACCACCTTCTGTTGCCGATATTTTTTGATTGGACTGGACGGTTCCGTCACTATTCATAAATAGAATATAAACAGCTCCAGCATCAGTAGCTCCATCATCATCTGAACGAGCACCAACAACAATGTCAATTATTCCATCTCCATTAATGTCTCCAGCTTGGTCGTGGTCACGACTAAACCTATCCCCACTTTCTAGGTTAGCAATAAAACCACCAGAATTATTTTCTATTTTTACAAATCCATCTGGTCCCCATTGTGTTGTTACTTGTGCATTCGTAAAAGTTGCTGTAAGAAGCAATGTGATAATGGTTGTTAGTTTATAGTATTTCATTTTTTTTAATTCTGTTATTTATTTAGACTCCAGTATTATAAAATTCCTTCGGTCTACTTGTTTTTTTTAGAGCAGTACTATTGAGACTATTAATTTATCTAAAGGTTTAATTTATAATGGTATTTTTTCTGTAATGTCTTGTCCTGAAATATGGCTACAGGTTAAAATTGATATACCATATTTGATGTTCTATAATCTAAAGATAAATGTAATCTGATTTCGTTGCATAGATTATTTCCATTTTTTTTTGTAGCTATTTTAGTGTGTGCTAGGTTAGTAAATAGCATTGGTCTACAACATTAACCTCGGCACCTTTGCATAAAAAATAGTTCATTTTTTCTAAATCACCTCTGGTAGCCACCTCAAGAAGCACTGAATTACCCGAAGGCAATCTGTGGTTTATAGATACATTGCGTTCAAGATAGAGCTTTAAAAATTCAATCTACCAATTCATCTCTACATCCGAGATAAAATAATACGCACGCTCTTCCTGCGACCTCGCATCTATTTCAATACCTTTATTTGGAAGGCTTTCTTTAACCATGTAATTATTCGGCAACGTGTTCGAACAGGCATGTTTTATTAGGTAAATTCAAGGCTTAGGCATCATTACTTGGTTTTATTATGCCAAACCAAAGTAAATACAAACTAAAGCAATGGTATCAAAAAAACCATGTACAGCAATAATAAACCATAAATCGTATTTACGCAAGTAGAATATCAGGGCTAAAAGTGCTCCAACAATCCCTGTAACAAGTTGCCCTGTAATGCCTTGTTGACTATGCATAAAACCAAAGAAACAAGAAAATAGGAAGATATTAAGTACAATACTGATTTTGCTTTCTCCAAAGAATTTTACAAATTGTCGCATAAAATAACCGCGAAAAATAATTTCTTCACCAAACGCTGTAGCAGTCCACACTAATACCAAACCAATTAAACAGGCAGGGAGATTTCCTCTCAATTGATCGAAACTTGAATAATTTATAGGAGCTCCTGTGAGTTTTGTAATTCCAGGAACCAATGCAAAGACATAAAAAGCAAAGAGTCCTAGTGCAACTAAAGGAGCTAGTAAGAAGATGTTTTTGAATGTGAATTTTTCACGTTGAAATCCAAGTGCTAAAAATGGTTTTCCTTTGTATTCTATATAATTCGCTATAATGATTACTATAGAAATAATAATATTTTCGACGTAACTAATACGTACGGGACCAAACCATAAAAAGCCGATGATAGCAAAAGTAATTAATGGAATTAATGTTTGTCTTAAGGTAATGTTGTTCATTGTTTCTTATTTTAAATTCTAAGCGAAAGAATGAATAAAATCTTTGAAACTCCCTTTAAATACGCGTTTTATTACTGAATGGTCGTGAATTTACAACTGAATAGTCGATCGGTTTTAGCCTCTTTTATTGAAACCAATCCATAAATGCTTTTCGCTTGTAACGACTGATAATGATTTCTGAAATCGTATTGTTTACTGTGGAATTTTTTAATAGAATACGCAACTTGCCATTTTCAATTTTTTCAATTTGGTCTACAGTATCTTTGTGAATGATAATTTGCCGATTGGCTCTAAAAAATAATTGATCGTTTATTTTTTCCTCGAGCGCATTCAGTGTAAAATCGGTGTTAATTATTGTGCCATCACTTTGAACCGTATACACCATTTTGTTTTCGCTGTAAAAGCACGCAATATTTTCATAGGTAAGCTTCGTTATTTTTGCGCCGCTTTCAATGGTGATTTCAGCATCTTTTATGGATAACTTATATAAATTGTATAGGTCTTGTGCATACCATAAACCTATGAGAATGAAACTCAATACTAAGGTCATTAGCAATCCAATTAATAAATAATAGAATTCTGTCCGTCCACCAGCAATGATATTGAAAACAATATTTACAGGAAAATACATGATAGTAATATATCCTAGCGTAGTAGCCATATACCATATGATAGTCCCAATTTCCACTTTCTTAATGAAATGCTTTTTCTTGTAAAATTTAAAATTAAGATGCGCTATGATTCCAATAAGAATACATAAAATAATAGACGACAGAAAACCTTCTATAGGAAATCTATACGTTTCACCATCTGGAAAACTTTCGCGCTTCGTTAAATGATTTATGACTAAAAAGAAAATCGCCAATACAAGTGCTTTCTGAAACCAACGCCATGCCGAACTATTAATAAATGTATGCCAGGCTTTTTTTTGTATATCCTTGTTTGGATGAGTATTATTCATGAATAAGCGGTTGTTTTTTTGTCAGGATATGCTTTCTTACCATTGCAGCCAAGGTTGTAGTCTAAGAATAGTTGCGTATTTAAGCAACTAACATACTAAAAATGAAACGAACTAGAGTAATTTAGAAGGAATTTCTAAGCAGACAAGAAAGAAGCAATTAATGTCATAGAGTTTTGACAACTGGCATTTTTCCTCTCACTTCATTCAATTTCATTGTCATAGAAATAGCTTTGTTTTCAACCCATTCATTATATTCTTCAATAGCTTTTAATCTCAAATTATCGTTTAAATAGCCTTCTTGAACTATTTGAACAGAACCAGCAACTTTAGACCAAATTCCAACTTTTGATTTAAAATCTGTTCTATGCTTTTCATAATGTTCGTCTGAATTTATTTTTTCAATGTTCACCATTCCAATTTCTTTCATAAGCTCAGGTAAATCATCAGCAATTCCATTATTCATTCCTGCGTCTTTTCTCCATTCTAAGAACGTTTTATAAAACACTTTCATACTTGTTGGAGGTTCAGGATTCCATTCTAAATTATTATGATTATAATCTAAAATTGAAATGCTACCATTTGGTTTTAACAAAGATTTCATTTTTAATAATGCCGCTTTCGGATTACTTAACCATTGTAAGGTTCTTGCAGAGGTAATTAAGTCAAATTTTTCGGTAGTTTGAAAGTCAAATAAGTCAGTATGTAAAAGATTTAAGTTTGGTATGTTTTTATATGTTTCTTTACCACTTTCTATAAACTTTGCTGTATTATCTATTCCTGTAACTTTTCCAGATTTACCAATACTGTTTGCAATGTCTTTAGAAATAGAACCAGTTCCACAACCAACATCTAAAACAGACATGCCTTCTTTTAAAAAAGGTTTAAGTGTTCTATAATCAACTTCTAAACTTCTATTGTCAAATATTTTTGTAGCTGCTTGTCCGTCTCTTTCTATGTGTTTATTATCTTTCATTTACGTTTGTTTTTGTGCTTGTTGTCAACGTTTATATAAAAACTCGCAACGCCCTTTGTTTTGGTATAACACCAGCAGTTTTTTTATTTGAATTAATCAATCTAATTCCTCTAGGCTCTGCCTCGGGGTAGTTTTTTTTCTGGGTTTTACCGCAATTTTGGCAACGGTTGAGCTATGAGCAGAACGTTGCGTTAGCGGAGTATTGCTTATAGCTTCGTGTTAGCTGTTTTTTCTTGTATTTTGATTATTGTAAATGAGAAAGTTGATCCAGTGCCCAATTTTGATTGGACTTTAATTGCCCCTCCCAACTTCTCAACCATTTTCTTTACATAGGATAAACCAAGCCCCGTTCCCTTGCTATTAAACCTATCTTTTACCTCCAAGGTATTAGAGGGTTCAAATATTCTTTTAAAGTCTTTTTCATCTATACCTCTTCCATTATCGGACATTGTAAAATGGTAATATTTTTCATCTGAAGAAGTTAGAACGTTAATCCTAACTATTTCTTTATCATTATACTTGATAGCATTCACCAAGAGATTGAGTAAAATCATTTCAATTATTACACTGTACGTTTTGATGGTTTTTTCTTCGTCAACAATGGTTAGTTCGATTTTTGATTCTGGATCTGCTAATTGAGCTATTTTAGTGATTAAATCCTGAATACTGATTTTTTTCGGTATTTGACTATCTATATCGCTATTGATATGATACTTCAGTATTCCATCAATCATATCTAACAAGCCACTTGTTGAATTTCTGACCAAATTAAAGTACTCAGAACGCTCTTCTTCAGAGAGCATATCCTCATCAACCAAATCAAGTAAACCAATAATATTAACGAGAGGAGATTTTACATCATGAGATAAGACATGAGAAAAATTTTTAAGTTCTTGATTAGCTTCTTCTAATTTTTTTGAAACTTCTTGAGCCCTTTCTTTGGCAATATATAATTCTCTTTCGTAAAGTTTTCGTTGCGAAATATCTATTACCGTTGAGAGGAAAAACAATTGTTCTCCCTTTTCCTTAATAACATTTGTATTAACAAGTACAGGAATATTGGTGCCTTTATTACTTCGCATATCAAAATTGATTTCCTGAACTTCTTTTTGATGGATGAGCAATGGTAAATAGTGGGTTTCATAATATATGCGTCCACCCACATTTAACAAGTCTTGAAATCTCTTTTTACCTAATAATGCATCTCTATTACTTTGAATAAGACTTAATAATGTGTCATTTATTTTTATGATAGTACCATCCTCCTGTGTTATAATATAACCGAAAGGAGCTTTGTTAAATAAATCTATTGCAATATGGTTCTCTAAATTCATTTTTATAATTTACTTAGCATCTAAGTATTCTTTGATGGCCGCTATCGTTTCTTGAGGCGCACTCATATGAGGGCAATGACCGTTTGTGTTAAGTATTTTTAATTCGCTATTTACAAGGTTTTTATGAACATAATTTCCCACGGCTACCGGAGCTATTATGTCTAACTTACTTTGAATAATCAATGTTTTTGCGAAGCATTTATCAAGATATTGTCTTTCATCTCCCTTGAATGTTACTTCGGCGAATTGTTTAGCTATTTCAGGATTTGTTTGGCAAAAACTATTTTTAAGTTCGGCTGTCAATTCAGGTTTGTCTGGATTCCCCATTATTACAGGAGTAATGGCACTTGACCATCCAAGATAATTACTGTTAACGGTATCGATTAACTCATCTATATCCTCTTTACTGAACCCACCTGTGTAATTATCCTGATCAATATAACAAGGAGAGGGGCCAATCATGATGAGCTTATTAATAAGCTCAGGAGCCATTATACTTACGTGAAGTCCAATCATAGCGCTAACTGAATGACCAATTAGTGTGATTTCTTTAAGCTCCAACGCTTCACATAGCTCAATAATATCAGTAGCATACCCTTTTAATGAACTGTATTTTACCTTGTCAAATCCATCGACATCAGATTCTCCATATCCAACAAGGTCTATTAAGATTACTTTGTAGTCGTGTTCAAATTCAGGTGCAATAAAACGCCACATTTTTTGATTGCAACCATACCCATGGGCAAAAAGGAGCACTCTATCTCCATCCCCTGATATCTTGACGTTATTCTTCTTTATTAATGAATTCATTATTTAAAAATATAGTTTACATTAATTCACTTCAATAATGTGAAAAGGCATTTCATAATCTGCATAATTACAGCCAACCGTTTAGTCTATGAAACGTAGGCAATTTTGAAGCGCCATATTTTCGGTTAAGCACAACGTTTAATACGATCTAAAAGCCTTGACTATATTACTGTTTCTCCTATTTTTTACATTCAAAATTTGTGTCCAGTATGGACCTCTTTTGATTTGCCGAAAGGTAAATAATTAATTTATAGGGTGCAAGCCTGCCTATTGGATAGATAGGCCCTTTATGAGTAAGAGTAACCCTTTGGTTCCGTTCAGGACAGGATCTTAGAAGTATAAGTAAGTTGCAAGGACAAAAACTATGGGTTGTTTAATTGGAGAAGTCAGCAGAGGTCATATCTCCGAAGGACTTACAAGTAGGGAAGGACTGAACGTAATGCTCTTCAAAATTTGCATAGGAGCACAAGTGGTAGATTAGAAGGTCGTGACAAGGTTGCAAAGCGGGGAGTACTCTGTTCTTTAATGGCAGAGCCATCCTTTCGAATGTGTATCGTTATTTTAAATAATCAAAATTTAATTAAAAAATACTTTTTCCTAAAATCCAAAGGCGTCATCCCTGTTTTTAATTTAAAAAACTTAGAAAAATAGGCATAGTCCGAGAATTCGAGTGTATATGCTATATTGGCTAAATTGTCGTGAGAATGTACAATCAATCTTTTTGCTTCTAGAATAATTCTTTCAGAGATTAATTGGCTTGTCGTTTTATTTATTGTTTTTTTTACTACTCTATTCAAATGCTTGGTGGTTATGCTTAATTTTTCTGCATAAAATTTGGGTAATTTTTGTTTATAAAAATGGGCGTCAATTAAATTCTCTAAAGTTTCAAGTATATTAGAATAGTGTGGAGAATTAAGCTTTTCTAAATTGATATCAACTGTATACGCCCTTGTTAATTCTAAATAAATGTTATTTAGTGAATTTACTATTTTTAACTCTCGTAACAGATTGGTTTGTAAATATTCGGTATAAACTTCCTGAAATTTAAGATTTAATTCGTTAAGCTTATTAGGAGCTAATTCTAAAAAAGGAGGATTTTGATTCGAATAAAAAAAAGGAAATGAATGGAGCTTATGTTCTAAAAACTTTAGTTCATAAAATTCTTGAGAATGAAAAAAGATAAACCCTTGGGGTTGTGTCTCAAATTTCCAAAAATGTGTTTGTCCTGGTTTTAAAAAAAACACCTTGCCAGGATTTATACTATAAGAATTAAAATCAATTTCGTGTGTACCTGTACCTTCGGTAAATAGTACACATAGATAGAAATTATGACTGTGTGGTTTATTAATTAAATTCTTATTACGTTGTATGTGATTCGAAAAAGAATTTATATACACATCATTGAGAGGTTTAGATTCTTTAAATTGACTAATATTTAGAACTGGTATTTTCATATTGTATGTCCTAAAAGTACAAAAAATGGCGAACATATTATATGAATAAAAACTATTTGCTGTCTTAATTTTGCAGTATAAAATATTTTGTAATGAGTAAAGTTATTGATGCATTAAATTGTAAGTGTCCGAATTGTAAAAAGGGAAATATTTTTAAGAATGGCGGAAATATTTTAGTGTTGAAGTTTCCGAAAATGAACGATAGATGTCCTGAGTGTGATTATAAATTTGAAAGAGAAACTGGTTTCTTTTTTGGGGCTATGTTTGTGAGTTATGCACTTGCTGTGGCACAAATGATAACAAGTCTCGTGGTGTTTTGGTATTTTATTGATTTGTCACCTTTAAGTGTTTTCTCCATTATTTGTGTGATAGCAGTTCTATTAAGTACTATCAATTTTAAATTATCAAGGTCTATTTGGATATATATGTTTTATTGAAATAAGCTTTAAAGTTAGTTGTCAATCAATAGCGTCCTAAACGATTAATCTCTTTTTTAAAAAAGATTGACCGGTGCTGACTTTATTGAATTACTTGCGCTAAGGGAGGTACTTTTTCTACATAAGTTGAATTTTGTTTTTTTGGTTGGCCTATCGAAAATTTATCGTAAAATTTGAAGAGAAAGTATCGCGAAATTTAAAGCTGTTTGAGCTAAACGTATGTTTCTATATTGTTGATTTTTAGTAGCGAGTTCTTTAAATTTAGATACTGAACGAAAAATTTAGATAAAAGTTCGTAAGCCTAGATTTTTTTGGTTCGTTTTTTTATCAATGAAAAAAATGAACATATAATATTATTTAGGACACGATTAGTTGTCAATATTATACATCAGAATAGTTGTGGGTTTGTATGCGAGGATTTTCTGAAGGACATGAGCGCAGCGAACTGGCTTCAGCAAAATTAGACGAAAGAAACAAGTATCAACCTATTGATTAAATACTAAGCTGCAATTATTTTTATACTGCGCTTCTGCCCAGCATGGGCATCTTTTGATTTACCGAAAGGTTAATAATTATCTATAACGTGCAAGCGTAACCATTCGGCTCTGCTCAGGGCAGACGCTTTGAATTATTAGAAAGAGGCAAGGGTGAAAATATTACTCTCGTAAATTTCTCGCCTTCAAATTAGAATAATTTTGGATGATATGTTACGAAATCTCTTTTATCTTGGTAAATGTAAGTTTCAATATTTTGATTTAATAAAGATTCAAGAGCTTCTTTTGAAGTTCCTCTATTGTCTACTCCAATATAAAAACGAATTTGGCTATAATTTAATTTAGTACGCTCCTAGCACTAGTATTAATTTTCGATTTTCTCAATCATCTCTTTGAATAAGGATAATAAAAATATTAGTTTTCCGGAGTCACCTGCAGCATTAAATTTTTGATTTTCAATTTTTACTCCATACCAATCTTGTTTGCTAGTTTCATTAAGAATCCAATCTAGATTTAAATTAGCTATTGAAGTTTTAGATATATCAATTTCGACGTCCCATCCAGGATTGTCTAAAGTCGTTATTTGGATCCCATCACCATGTTCCCAATCTCCGTCACAATTTTCATTAAACCAATTCTGTATCCAGTCTAAAATATCCATTTGCATTTCATTATTATATACATCCAAATATAAGATATATGTAACATACGCACTCAATATCTTTAATATTTAATTTTAACCTTATGGAAGGAAATAGGAGCGGACTTTTACTCTTAAAACTAGTTGTACAAGGGACTGTATTCTGGAAGGGCATCAGCGATTTTTTTGTGTTTTGCGCAAAATAATATTCAGTTTTACCAGATTTTAAGATGCCCTTTTTGTGGGGTGTAATGAATACGATCTGTTCGCTAAAATTCAGATTGTAAATTAGTAAGGACTTAGCTTGTTGTGTGATGCTGAAATAATTTCAGCATGATATTGCATAGTGAAAAAGGTGTTTTTTGTACATGTCTCGTAACTCTCAATTTATTTCAGAGTCTCAAGCTTTAGAACTGATAAGAATTGTTATTAATATCAAATTATTATCCTAAACCTAATACCAGTTTCAAAACCCAAACTTCTTCAACATTACATTCCAACGTAGTTTTCTGATAAAATCACCTTGTTCAATACGGACTAATAACACCGTATTATGTATCATGATAACTGCTGGCAAGTGTGATTCAATTTTATTCAATGTGATTTTTTGTTAATAAAACATCAAGATGTCTCTGTGATTATAGAAAATATATAAAAAGAAATTATAGCTTTACTATTTATAAAAGCTTTTTATAGCCGTTTTAGATTGAACCCAATATGCAAAGAGTAAAGTTACTTGTCACATTTTTATTTACGTTAATACTCCATAGTATTCATGCGCAATATTCAAATTTAAAATTTGAAAATTTAGACACGTCAGATGGTTTGTCAAATAATTCGTGTGTTGAAATATTTCAAGATCATAACGGCTTTATGTGGTTTGGGACTAATGATGGATTAAATAAATACGATGGTTATAATTTTAAAATATATCGGCCTAGTTTTAATAATTCTAACAGTATTAGTAATAGTAGAATTAATGCCATTCAGGAAGATAGACACCATAATTTATGGATTGGTACAGACGATGGTTTAAACGTGTTTATAAGTAGTAAGGATATATTTATTCAGGTTCCCTTATTCAAAAATAAGAGTAATAAAGATGTTATAAATGATATCCTGTTCGATGAACACACCAATAGTCTTTGGGTGGCCACAACTAACGGCTTGTTTAAAATAGTCTTAAATAAGAATAGTGCTATTTCAAATTATTCCAATATTAAACGTGAACACTACCTAAATACAGCTGCCAATCTTCATTCCGTATCCAGTAACATTATTACAGCTGTATTAAAAGATGTAGAAAATAAAATTTGGGTTGTTACTAACGATTCTTATTTAAATAGTTACGATGCTAAAAACAATCAGTTTAATCGGATACTTATAAATATTCCTTTACCTAAAAATTTCGATCATATTTCAAAAACGGTAATGGTTGATGCTGATGGCGATTTTTGGATTGGAAATAATTTATCTTATTTGGTGTTTTGGAATCGGAAAACCAATGAATTTCGGTCAATTTCTCCAGTAAATAAAGCTATTACAATTTTCGATATTTTTCAAGATAGTAAAGGTGTAATTTGGATTGCAACCGATGGAGATGGACTTTATCTTATAGATAAAAACACCACGCGAGCAACCCACATAGCTCATAATCCTTTAAATTATTTTTCACTTCCTAACAATCAACCTTCAAAAATATTCGAAGATAATGTGGGCGATTTTTGGTTTGGATTTTATAATAAAGGCGTTAGTAAATTGGTGTTGTCCAAGTCCGATTTTGGTCATTATTTTTATCAACCTAAAAAAGAAAATGGGCTGAGTGCAGAAATTGCACAGGCCGTCTTAGAAGATAGTAAAAAACGAATTTGGATTGGTACGGGAACAGGTGGTTTAAACCTTTTTAATGAAAAAAAACACACGTTTTCGCATTATCGATCAAAGCCAAATGATATAAATACCTTGAGTTCTGATAAAATATTAAGTTTATCTGAAAGTTACGATGGCAGTCTTTGGGTAGGAACTTGGGATGGTGGACTAAATAAGTTTGACCCTGAAAATAATACGGTTACACGCTATTTGCACGATGAGAGGGATTCGCTTTCATTGGGGCAAAATACAGTTTGGACGACTATTGAAGACAACGAGAAACGTCTTTGGATCGGGACGTCTACAGCTGGTTTAAATGTGTTTGATCCTAATACGGATGCATTTTACAGTTACAAAAATAATCCAGTTAACGATAACAGCATTCCAAGTAACTTTGTTTTTTCTTTATATATAGATTCTAATAATAGGCTATTGGTAGGTACCTCTTTAGGATTGGCTTATGTCGATTTAAATGATTTTGAAGAGCGCGTACCAAGCCAGATTAAATTTAATCGAATTGCAGAGCAAAGCATTGATCATGTCCGTATAAATTTTATTACTGAAGACTCGGATGGGAATTTCTGGTTGGGAACAGATTTAGGGCTTTATAAACTAAATTCAGATTTTAAACTGCTTTCTAGATATTCTACAGAAAATGGCTTGCCAAATAATATTGTAATTGGCGTTGCAGAAGATAATAATGGAACACTTTGGATAACAACAAAAAGTGGAATATCTGCCTTAAATCCCACAAATAATAGTTTTATAAACTACAATACCAACGATGGTTTACAAGGCGAGGAATTTCAGAGTAAGGCTATTACAAAAACTCACGATGGCAGACTTATTATGGGAGGTATTAGTGGTTTCAATCTTTTCAATCCTAAAGATATTATTTCAACACCCAAGGTCGTTGCTCCTATAATTACAAATCTCAAAATTTTTAATAAAACAATTAAAGCTGGAGATACCATTAATAATAGGGTCTTGTTTGATGAAAATATTTCTGAGGTAAAAAACTTAGAGTTAAAATATAATGAAGGCTTTTTAAGTTTCGAATTTGTAGCATTAAATTATCAAAATCCAAAACAAACACAATACGCTTATAAATTAGATGGACTCGAGGATAACTTTATAATTGCAGAAAATGATAGAAATGTAAATTATTCAAATTTATCTCCAGGAGATTATACATTTCAAGTAAAATCTACAACAGATGGGACATGGGATGCGGCTAAGCCTGTAAAACTAAAAATACAAATTCATCCACCGTTTTGGAAAACATGGTGGGCTTATATTGCTTATGTACTCTTAGGAATACTTCTATTATGGAGCATGGTTTACTTCTATACAAAGCGAGTAAAAGCAGGTCAAAAGAGTGAGTTAGACCAATTGAAACTGCAATTTTTTATAAATGTTTCTCATGAATTTAGAACCCCATTAACGCTTATCTTAAATCCTGTAGAAAAAATACTATCAAGTCTAAAAGATGAAGCAGTTGTAAAGCATAGTGCCCTATCTATACAGCGGAGTTCAAGACGGTTATTGCATTTAATAAACCAATTATTGGATTATAGAAAAATGGATGTTGGGATGTCGCCGCTACAATTACAAAAAGGAGATATTATAAAATACACAAAAGATATCTTTTTACTGTTTACTGAATTGGCTGAACAGAAAAATATTGAGTACACATTTACAAGTTCTTCTGAAGAATTAATGACTGCTTTCGACTATGATAAAGTTGAAAAAATCTTAACGAATCTAATCTCGAATGCGTTAAAGTTTACCGAGTCTGAAGGCCAAATTATGGTATCTGTAAATAAGATGTCGGTAAGTAAAAATCAGTCAAAATTCCGTTTCAATACTAAAATAGAAACAACAGACTATGTTGAAATTGTTGTTCAGGATACAGGTATCGGAATGGGAAAAGAACAACTTAAAAAAATATTTTCACGTTTTTATAATAGCGACGCCAATAAAATAGGCACAGGTATTGGGCTTAATTTCTCGAAAGCCTTAGTCGAAATGCACGGTGGCGAGATTTATGCAAAAAGTCAATTAAAAAAAGGAAGCAAGTTGGTTGTTAAATTACCTATACAAGCAAAAGGCACTACAACCAAGGTAGAAAATGTTAAGGATGAGTTTTTAATAAATACTATAAAATCTCTAGAATATGATATGCTTAGTACAGACAACACAAAAGTCAACGAGGTATCTGCGAGTAAAAAAGGTTTAAAAACAATTTTAATAGTTGAAGATAATAGAGAGTTAAGATTGCATTTAAAAGACGATTTAGAAGATTACTATAATGTAATTACCGCCGAGGATGGAAAAAAAGGTTTAAAAAAAGCCTTAAAACGGTATCCGGATATTATAATTAGCGATGTTATGATGCCTAAGATGGATGGCTTTGAAATGTGTAAGGCATTAAAATCTGATTTAGAAACGAGCCATATCCCTATTGTCCTATTAACGGCAAGAACAGGAGATCACGATCAAATTTCAGGTTTCGATCATGGTGCAGATGCCTACGTCCCTAAACCATTTAAAATTGAAGTACTTCGTGCGCGAATTAAAAATTTATTGGAAGCAAAGGCAAGATTACGTGAAAAATTCTCTGCTTTGGGTACACTACTTCCTTCAAGTGAACTCACTACAAATACTATAGACGAAGCTTTTTTAGAAAAAATAACTAAAATAGTTTTAAATAATATTAGTGATCAAGATTTTAAAATAGATAATATTATATCCGAAATAGGGATAGGACGCTCGCAATTGTATAGAAAAACACAATCTATAACGGGTGAAAATCCAAGTGCTTTTATTCGTACTATTCGATTAAAATATGCTTCAGATTTATTAGAAAATAGTGCGTATTCAATTAAGGAAATTACACATATGTCTGGGTTTGGTTCCTCTACATATTTTGGTAAAACATTTAAAGAATTATATAATCTTACGCCTACAGAATATATTAACCAAAACAGAAAGCAAAAATAAAACAGATACATTTTATATCATTTTAAATACGATGGTATTTTCTATTTCTAATTCTTAATAATTTTAATTAATAGGATGATTTTTTTTAATTGTAAAAAAACAATTTTCTTTAATTCATTTAGTAAAGATTTGCCACGGTTTAGGTTTTAAGGGTTTGTCCCTGTGTGTTTTATGAGGGTTTTGGTTGAAAATGGTTTATAAATTGGACACATTGAACAATAGGTTTGAGTCCTAATTTATTTAATAAGTTAGTTTTATTAAGACATATTTAACTAATTATTAAAATCAAAAACCATCAAGAAAATGAAAAGAATTACTTTAAGTTTTTTTTTAATTCAACAATGCTTACAGAGAAAATTAATGTTTTCAATGTTTTTTTTTCTAAGTATTATTTGTACCGTAAATGCACAATTTGTGCACCCTGGATTATCTCATAAAAATTCAGATTTAGACCGAATGAAGTATATGGTTGAATCTCAAATTGAACCTTATTACGAATCCTATCTCTCTTTAGCTGCAGATTCTAAATCCCAATACGATTATGTTGTTAAAGGTAATACGTCTATGACTGTTCTGTATCGTGATACTCCTAAAACCAATTTAGCAGAATTTGAAAGTGACAGTAGAGCTGCCTATCAAAATGCATTAATGTGGTATATTACAGGAGACAGCAGGCATGCCGATAAAGCTGTCGAGATTTTTAATGCCTGGACAGGACTTACTTATTTGCAACATAGTGGAACACGATCTTTAACAAGTTCTTTAATATATATTATGTTAGAAGGTGCCGAAATAATTAAAGGAACCTATAGTGGTTGGTCAGATTCAGACATCACGAAGTTTAAAGATATGCTTGTGTATCCTGGATATTCGAATACAGAGACTCCTGCCGATTTAACTACGCAAGGGACTTGGTATTGGAGGTCGTATTTGTTTGATTATGTGAGAGCCGGAAATCAAGAAATAAGTGCCATTAGAGCGTGTTTGGCCATGGGCGTATTTTTAGATAACGAAATTATGTACGATCGTGCTTTACGTTATGTTAAAGGTCTACCACATCGTGCAGATGATTTACCATATTCTTCTGGTCCGCATATTAGAGGAGACGAAAATGGTGTTACAGAATATCAAATTAACTACAATTATACGATTGGTTATGACGTAGAAGATTATGGTTTTAATGGTGTATTAACAAACTATATTTGGGAAAATGGACAAAGTCAAGAAAGTTCAAGAGACTTATGGCATACCTGGTGGGGAGAATATATGTTGTGTAATATTGGAGAAATTGCATGGAGTCAAGGGACCGATTTCTGGAGCGAGGCAGATTCAAGACTGCTTTTAGGTCTAGAGTTTAATAATAAATATACGGTGTCTTATGTGCAATCTTATCCCGATCAGACTACAGCATGGACACCAACCGCAGAATCTGGCGAGTTTATTCAAAAAATGGATAGAACCAATCGCACGATGTCATTAGCCATAAGTCCTATTTATGCAAACGATCCAACGCGTATATACAGAGACAGATTTAACGATGTTGCTGCTTGGGAATTACCCGTTGCGCATTACATTGGTAGAGGTATTAAAACACCAGAAGAAGCGAAGTGGACTATTCGTGCTCGTGATAAATCAATAGAGATGAATGGTGGTTACGAAACGGCACCAGACAATGGTTCTTATCTTGGTTATGGCGGATTATTATTTCGTAGACCAAATAATTGTTACGGAGAACCTATACGTGGGTTTGATTTTAGTAATTTACCAGATTATAAAATACACACTATTCCAGCAACTATTGAAGCCGAAAATTATGATTATTCTGTAGTGAGTGGGCAAGGTCGAATCTATAATGATTTAGATACCAATAATTCTGGAGGACAATATAGAATGGCCGACGGCGTAGATATAAAAGAGATTAGTGAAGGTGGTTATACTATTACAGATATTCGAGACGGAGAATGGTTAACGTATACCGTAAATGTACCTGCAAATGGGGTTTACGATATCTCGATAAATTATGCCGCGGCTAGTGCCGATGGAAAAATAAAATTTAATATCGGAGGGGCAGATGTCACCACAGAGGTTAATGTGCCTTTCGGAGTTCCAAACTCTACAGGTTTAACAGATTGGAAAGAATTTACAGTAGCAAGCGATGTCACTTTAACCAAAGGTGTACAAGCATTACAAGTTTTATTTAGTGGTGCAGATAATGCATTCGAACTTAATAATTTGACTGTTGATGTAAAATCGGTTTGCCAAACAGCAGAATCTATAAATACTAGTTTTAGTTCTGGTATTAATTATAAGTATTATGAAGGTACTTGGGATAAACTTCCAGATTTTGAATCTGAAACACCACTTAAAACGGGGGTAACATCCGCTATTGATTTGACTGAAGCTTCAGCTACAAATAATTATGGGTTCGTATTTGACGGTTATATACATGCGCCAAGCGATGGGACCTATACACTTTTCACTAATTCTGATGATGGTTCAAGCGTATCCATTAACGGTGTTGAAATTATTGATAATGATGGTCTGCATGATGCACAAGAGGTTTCTGCACAAATTTGCTTAGACGAAGGGTATCATAAAATTAAAGTAGACTATTTTACAAACTCGAATTCGAGTAGTACACTGGATGTAATGTATGAAGGCCCTGGGGTTTCTAAAACAGCATTGCCAGTATATATTGCAGACGTGAAATCTCCTGGCGCGTTTGAATTCCTTTTCGATACTAATAATGATTTCGAAGGTTGGACCGACTTCAATAACCCTGGAACTACATCCCTAGCAGTTACTTCTGGAGAACTACAGTCCAATTACTCTAATACAAATGGGTACTTCGGAATTCAATATGAAGATGATATAGAGTTTAGTAGTGAACATCCTTATTTAGCTATAAAAATAGATCATTTACCTGCCTCTAGATTTTCATTTTATATGGCCAGTGGATGGTATAATAATGATAAAAACGGATTCTCTAATTTGCAAAATGTAGCGCTTAACGATGCAGGTATTTATATTTTCGATTTGAGTGAAAATGGTCCGGGGTTTGGAGCTTCTGGTACACAATTATTTGCTGATGGGACTAATTACATAGATACCAATAGAGTGATTTTTATTATAGACGATGCAGATACAAGTGGTACAACTAATGCATCCTATAATGATATTGAATGGATAAAGAATTTTGCATCACTTGACGATATATTTGAATATGCAGGATTAACTTTAAGCATTAAAGATGAGAAGCAAGATTTAGTATCGTTATATCCAAATCCAATTAAAAACAAGTTTACAGTTACAAATAGTCTAGGTTCTAATCTGGAATTGTATAACATCGTTGGAAAAGTATTGCTTAAAAGGTCACTTGAAAGTAATAAAGAAGAATTAGATATTAGCTATTTAAATAGTGGTATTTATTTTGTTCGTATCATGAATGCAGGTAAAGTGATAAATAAAAAAATAATAAAAGAATAAGCTTTTTTTGTTACAGTAAATTAAAATTTTAATCCTTATAAATTAGAGACTGCCATATCAAAATATGGCGGTCTCTTTGTTTTATATAACAAGTATATTGAAAACTGTAAGTCGATAATTACACTTGTTTTTAAGTTCAAATTGAGTTTGTCTTTTGTGAAAATATAAGATATTAGATTTAGTCTTCTTAAGATGCAAAATTCTGTAAACCCTTGCTATTATTAGTGATTTGGCGATAAGAACTATTAAATGGATTATAATTAGGACATATTGACCAATAATTTAGACGAGTTCTTTACCCTAAAAACTATTTTTACGGTTTAGAAATAACCTTAGAAATAAATCCAAAATTTAAATATAAAAGCATGAACATTTTTAGGAATATTATTACTGTATTAGGTGCTGTAATCTTACTTTGTAGTTGTAGTCAGTCAAAAAAAGAAACACCTATAAAAATGGTAGATCAAGTTTTAGAGGCAAATACTTTAAAAATAAAGGAAGCCTTAAAAGATTTAAAAACTACAGATAGTTTTCCAAGAACGATTTCTAAAGACCATACAAAATGGGAATCGGTAGGGGCTAAAGATTGGTGTAGCGGGTTTTGGCCCGGCGTACTTTGGTATGCTTATGAATATTCTGATGATGATGCTATAAAGCAAGCTGCAGAACAGTTTACAGATCCTTTAAAAATTATTGCATATACACCTGCTTTAGATCACGATATCGGATTTCAATTATATTGTAGTTTTGGAAACGGGTACAGACTAACAGGTAATCCTGCCTATAAAGAAGTCCTATTGGCCGCGGCCGATACGTTAGCGACTTTATATAATCCTATTGTGGGTTCTATTCATTCCTGGCCAATGAAGCCTCAATATCCGCATAATACCATTATAGATAATATGATGAATTTGGAATTGTTATTTTGGGCAGCCAAAAACGGAGGATCAAAAAAACTATATGATATTGCCGAAAGCCATGCCGAAGTGACGATGAATAATTTGGTGCGTCCAGACTATACAACTTATCATTTAGGTTCGTTCGACGATAAAACAGGTGAATTTATTAGAGGCGTAGCGCATCAAGGATATGCAGATGATTCGATGTGGGCGCGCGGACAAACTTGGGGGATTTACGGATTCTCTTTTGCATATAGAGAAACGGGGCGAGAAGACTTTTTAAAAACAGCTATCGGACTTGCCGATAAATATTTAGAACGCTTGCCTGAAGATGGCATTCCGTTTTGGGATTTCGATGACCCTAGAATTCCAAATGCACCTAAAGATGCCTCGGCTGCGGCAGTTGCAGCATGTGGTCTGTTAGAATTATCTGGACAAGTAAAAGATAAAAAATTAAAAGAAACGTATTTTAATGCGGCCAAGAGGTTTATCACGGCATTATCTTCTGATGACTATTTAAGCAAAGCTAACAATCAAGCGCTATTGTTGCACTCTACTGGGCATCATCCAAAAGGAACCGAGATTGATGTACCAATAATTTATGCCGATTATTATTATATGGAAGCCTTATTAAGATTGAAAAAAATAGAGGAGAATTAAACGTTTTATGCTTTTAGATATAAAACGATTAGAAAAAATCAATTAAAAGATTATGATAAAATTAATTGCTTTTACACTTTCGCTATTAAGCGTAACAACATTGTTGGTGTGTAGTAAAAATAATTATGAAAACACACAGTTAGGCAACCGTGTTGTAGTAGATAATCTAAAGGATTTTTCAACTTACTTATCTAAAGATAATGTGGTCGTAAAATTGAAACCGGGAAACTATAAGATCGATGACACTCAGCTAAGTCAAACATTGATGCTAAAAAAAATGGAAGGTAAAAAGGAGCTTTCAGATTATCCTATAGCTTCATTATTAAATTTTTCTGGTAATAATAGTAGGTATATTTTAAATGATGTTATTATAAATATCGACGCAAAGTTACATACAGCCTTTAATAATCGTCATATTTTCGAAATATTTATTAGCGGAAATAATAACACTATTGAAGGTTTAGAAGTTCATGACAGTGCCCATTTAGACGAAGCGCCTACTAGCGGTGCCATTATGATGCATGTTATGGGAAATGGAAATACCATTCTTAATAACAAGTTGTACATTAAGGGGTCTTATCCATATGGCTATGGTCATCTTTTGGGTAAAGGAGCGAATCCTATTGTTAAACCTAAAAAACATTCTTCGCTTTTAGTTTCAGGACAGGATACTAAATTAATTGGATGTAAGGTTATTACTAGAGGTTTTGGTCATGGAATCGTCATGCAAGGGGCCGTTAATACATATATAAAAGATTGTTATGTTGAAGGAGAAATGCGTTCTACAGATACTATGCTAGCAGAAACTTCAGGGCCAGCTTTTAATACCGGTTTTAAAAGTGATTATCCTCCTGGAGAAATACTTGCAAACGAAATAAAATCACTGTCTGAAGACGGGGTAAGATCATATCCTTATGGCTATTTAGTGGGGAGAAAAACAGAGAATATTACGGTTATTAATACCACTGTAAAAAATATGCGTTCGGGATTCGATTTAAGTGCGCATATAGGAGTAACGCTTATAGATGGTTGCACAGCTCTAGGATGTCAAGAAAAAGGATATTCAGTATCAAAAAATGCAGTTATTAAAAATTCAAAGGGAGATGCTAAATTTGGTCCGCTTTTAAGTTTTCATGGCAATAAAACCGAAAATTGTAATGTGGAATTGGAACTTATAAATACAGTAAGCGAATATCCTGTAAAACGTTTGGCAGAAATTAATGGAACGGGGCATAATATCACAATAAAAACATATGAAAATCTAAAAAGAAGTCAAGTTGCTCCAATAGTGTTTGGTGAGTCTTTTTGGTCAGATGTTCATAAATATAGACAGCCAAATGCTAGCCCTAAAGCATTTTCTGGCGCTTATAATATTACTTTAATTAACGAAACTGGAATGCCTATTGAATTTAAAGAATTATCCGCCGATTGCACAGTATGGTCAAACGGCGAATTACTTCAAGATTTAGGTATGCAAAATCAGTTTAATTTATTAACCAATAATAAAAAATAGTGCCATAGAATTATGAAAAAAAGTATCTTAATAGCAGTCGCTTTATTGTGTTGGTTTTCCGTGTTTTCAAAAGATGAAATGGGTGTTGCATCCAGTCATTTTTCAACTTTAAACTGGATTATATTAATAGTGTTTCTTTTAGGAACAACTCTAATTGGAGAACTTGTTAAAAACAAAGACAAAGGCTTGGATGCTTTTTTTAAAGGCGGAAATAATTTGCCATGGTGGGCTGTTTCTTTATCGTTAATAGCAACTAAAACAAGTGTAGCTACTTTTATTGCAGTTCCTGCTTTTATATTTTCTATGGATGGGAATTTAACCTATTTGCAAATGACTATAGGTTTTGCTCTAGGGAACGTCTTGTTTGTTTATGTGCTATTAAAGGAATATTACGAAGAAGGTGTTTTTAGTCCGTACGATTTCATTCAAAATAGATTAGGCGTAAAAACCAGTCAATTATCTCGAACTTTTTTCATGATTGGCGCTACTATGAGCCAAGGGGTGCGTTTGTTAGGTACGGCATTGGTACTTAGCGTTATTACAGGGCAAAGTACCATGGTTTGTATTGGAATTATAGCAGTATTTGCAATTACTTGGTCATATATTGGAGGGATAACAACGGTGGTATGGACAGATGCAATTCAGTTTGTGATTTTTATATTCGGTGCGTGTTTTGCATTGTTTTATGCTATTGGAGATATTCCTGGAGGCTTTGGAGAAATGATGGCTATAGCCGATGAGAAGTCCAAGTTGGTCCTGTTGGATTTATCTTTAGATCCGCATAAAACCTATACCTTATGGGTTGGTATTTTGGGATGTACCTTTTTTGAATTTGGCTCGAATGCCATCGACCAAGTCGTAACACAACGTGCTTTGTGTTGTAAAAATTTAAAAGAAGCAAGGAAGGCTGTGGCTTTTTCTGTAGTAGGTGTTGCTACGACTTGGATTATGGCATTTGTGGGAATTGGTTTAGTAGCGTATTACGATATCAATCCATTGTCCGACGTCATAAGTAATTCTATTACTTCAGAACCCGATAGAATATTTCCGTATTACGTGGTAAACGAATTACCCAATGGTATCTCCGGACTTATTATAGCGGCCATGTTTGCAGCTGGTATTTCTACATTAGATTCTGCATTAACAGCACTGTCTCAAACTAGTGTTATGGGGGTCGGAACGCTCATTTTTCCAAAATTAAAGACCATGGAAGAAAATAAAGTGGTGAAAATATCTAAAATAGCGATTATTGTTTGGGGCGTTGTTTTGGCACTATTAGCCTATGGCTTTAGTTTCTTTCAAGATGGAGGCTTACTCGCATTAGGCTTTAAGGTGCCTGGGTACGCTTACGGAACTTTAATAGGAATAGCATTTTTAGCATTAATGAGAAAAGGAACATTTACAGGTATTTTAATAGGAGCAGTACTAACCATTTTTGTTATTGCTTGGATGCATTACGAAGGAATAAGTTTCTTTTGGTGGTTTCCTGTAGGCGCATTAATTGTTATAGCAGTAGCATTATTACATTCAAAATTAAATAATAAATCAAAAAATGAAGCATCAGTGGTATAATAACCAATGATGAAATCGTTCAAAAAATAAAATAAGATGAAAACATTTAAAACAAAATTAATAGCAGGATACGATGTTATAGTTGTAGGCGGAGGCGTATCAGGAAGTCACGCTGCAATTGCTTCAGCTAAAACAGGAGCAAAAACATTATTAATAGAACAGTTCGGATTTTTAGGCGGATCGTTAACCGCTATGGGCGTTGGTCCCATGATGACATTTCACAATAAAGCAGGACGCCAATTGGTATTCGGATCGCCAAACGAAATGGTAAGTCGTTTGGTAGCTAAAGGCGCTAGTCCTGGGCATATATTAGACGGAACGGGATACTGTTCGACCGTTACACCTTTCGATGCCGAGATGCTAAAAGTAACCTTAGAAGAAATGGTTTTAGAAGCAGGAGCAGAGATTCTATATCATACGCGTTTAATTGATATTTCTAAAGAAGGCAAAGAAATTAAAACCGTATTCATTCATAATCGTGGAGGAATTCAAGAAATTCCAGCTAAAGTTTTTGTTGATGCTAGTGGTGATAGTGAAATTGTAAAACTTTCTGGAGTACCATTTACCGAAGGAAGAATAGAAGATAATAAATCGCAACCCATGACTACAAATATAAAAGTAGGTAATGTAGACACAGCGAAGTTAAGGGAATACATGGTTAACAATTGGGATCAGTTTGATGCAGAAGAAAGAGCAGAAGATAAAGCGGAGGTTTTAAAACGTACCAAGCGTATTTCTACATGGGGCTTTTACGATTTATGGAATAAAGCAAAAGCAAAAGGAGAAGTGACGGTGCCAAGAGATAACGTACTGTTTTTCGAAACCAATACCGAAGGTGAATTTATATTTAATACGTCTCGGGTTTTAGGGTTTGATCCTTTAAATCCATTCGATGTAAGTAAAGCTGAAACTATGGGGCGTGGGCAATGTGTTGAGATTTATAAATTTCTTAAAAAATATGCACCAGGTTTTGAAAAGGCAACATTTATAAGTACGGCGCCGCATATTGGTATTCGTGAATCTCGTCATCCGCATGCAAAATATGTGTTAAGTGCTGAAGACTTAGTAAACGAAGTGAAATTTGAAAACCCCATTGCTGTTGGTGGATATCCTTTGGATATTCATTCACCAGATGGGGGGAATACAGATACGGTGCATTTAAAAGATAATGGTGCGTATTATATTCCTACAGATTCACTTTTAGTCAATGAAGTCGATAATTTAGTATTATCGGGACGTGCTATTGGTGCAGACCACCATGCGAGTGCAGGATTACGCGTTACACCTATTGCAATGGCAATTGGTCAAGGTGCAGGTACGCTTGCTGGATTATCTGCTGTTAAAAAAACGATTCCTAATGCCGTTAAATACAGTGATCTAAAAGCTAAACTACTAGAAGATGGCGCTTATTTGGGGTAATTAGTTGGAAAAAATTAAGGGTAATTATAAATTTAAAAAAGAATAAATGAAAAAGGCTTTCACCCTAATTTTAATGTCATTTATTTTCCAGTCAACATGGAGTCAAATAAAGTCGAATATTGACTGGCCAAGTTTTATGGCGCAACATGATTTGGTATGGGAAGATATACCATTACAATGGGCTGAAGGTGCTTTTGTAGGGAACGGTCAACTGGGCATGATGCTCTATGCCAAAATGGATGAAAACAGATTTAATTTTCATGTCGGTCGCCAAGATGTAACCGATCATAGACAGGCTCCTGATAAAAAAACATCCATGGGAGAGAAAGGTACCAATTTAATGGACTTTTCTCGTTTAGATATTGGTAAAATGACTCTTCATCCAGCAGGTAAAATAAAAACCGCTCACATTCGACAAGACTTATATAGCGCCGAGATTAGAGGCACTATTATTACTGATTTGGGAGAAATAGAGTTCAGAGCTTTTACACCTTATGATAAAATGGTGCAAGTCATTGAAGCGACTTCAACCGAGAAAAAAAATGGAAAATATGTGCCATTTACTTGGAAGTGGATGCCTGGAGAAGCGTCTAGTCCGAGAGCTTTTACAAAATATGAACAATATAAAGATTCTTATAAGTTTAACCCTTACAAACCAGAAATCAGTAAACATGGTGAAGCTTTTGTTTGCGAACAAAAACTAGAAGCAGGAGGCGATTATGCCACCGCTTGGATAGATGTTAAATCTGAAAAAGCACAAAAAAGCACAATTTATATAGCCACTGCTAATGAAATTCCTGCTTCAGGTGTATCGGCCTCTGTGGCTTTAAAAGCTATTAGAGAAGCGAAAAATATCGGTGCAAATAGGTTAGAAAAAAATCATCGCGCTTGGTGGCATGCCTATTTTCAAAAATCATTTTTGAATGTTCCAGATACTCGAATGGAATCATTTTACTGGATTCAGCTCTATAAAATGGCGGCTTGTTCACGTGCCGATGGACCTGCATTAGATCTTATGGGGCCGTTTTTTAAAAATACGGGATGGCCAGGGTTGTGGTGGAATTTGAATGTGCAATTAACCTATTGGCCTTTTAATACTAGTAATCACCAAGATATAGCCGTGAATTATATTCGTTTAATTGACGATCATTTTGATTGGATAATGGAAAGTAAAGCAGGAAAAAGCTTGGGAGATTATGCTTGGGCGCTCCATAATTACTGGTTGTATTATAATTATCAAGGTGATGAGCAGGCTATTTTAGAAAAGTGGGTACCTAAAGCGATGCGAATAGCTGAAGTTTATGAAACCAAATTAGAGCCTAACGCAGCGGGTGTATTAGAACTAACAGCCATGGGGTCGCCAGAATACATGGGTTTTAAATCA
Organism: Formosa sejongensis; assembly: GCF_033447105.1. Classification (NCBI taxonomy): domain Bacteria; kingdom Pseudomonadati; phylum Bacteroidota; class Flavobacteriia; order Flavobacteriales; family Flavobacteriaceae; genus Formosa; species Formosa sejongensis. Next base: position 60,480 of record NZ_JAWQUN010000019.1, on the reverse strand, counting down.
TTTAAAAACACGAATTATAACCTGGCTATTCTACGTTGGTTACTTTCTGAACTCATTGATACGAACGAAAAAGCAAATCAAAATCAAGCTAAAGTTAAACATTGGAAACAAGTCTTAGCAGACTTAATACCCTATCCAACAGATGAAAACGGATTAATGATTGGTAGTGACCAACCTGTACATATATCTCATCGGCATTATTCACATCTTTTAGCATTGTATCCCTTGTTTCAATTAGACCCAAATTCTCCAGAAGATAGAGATTTAGTCGTGGAATCAGTACTGCATTGGCATAATATTGAAGACGGAAAAGCTTTAGCAGGATATTCGTATACAGGCGCATCTTCACTTTATGCGGCTTTGGGAATGGGTGATGAAGCCGTTGCCGTTATGCAAGATTTTTTAGATGGAAACATTGGTAAAGCTCATTTTCTTACCAATACGTTTTATATGGAAGGAAATAGTCCTGTAATAGAAACACCTTTAAGTGCAGCGGCAGCTATTATGGAATATAACTTACAAAGTTGGGGAGATAAGATTCGAATATTCCCTGCTATTCCAAGTCATTGGGAAAATGCCTCGTTTGCAGATTTACTGGCTCAAGGTGGTTTTTTAGTCAGCGCTTCTTTAAAAGAAAAAAAGGTAGATTGGGTATCTATAGAAAGTCAAGCTGGACAACCATGTTCTATAAAAGTTCCAAGTTGGAATCAAGCCGTACAAATAAGTAAAGGCAGAAAAGTATCGATTACTAAAACAGCAGATGGCGAATTTTCTATCGATTTGAAAAAAGGAGAAAAGGTCGTGTTGTCATCTAGAATCCAAGAAAGCAAGCCGATTTTAAATTTGATAAGTCACCCGGATAATGAGATAAATTACTTTGGGGTGAAAAAAGGAGCAGAGCGCAAACCACTTTTAGAATATCCAATTCTTGAATATAAAGAGTAATAAATGAACCTATTTAAAACATGTTTTTTTTCGCTGATTGTATTGACTTCTTTTTTAGGGTGTCATTCCAATAAAGAGGAAAGTGTCTTACGTGCTAATGATTTTATATTACAATACAATAAACCAGGGAAAACATGGAATGAAGCTTTGCCTATAGGAAATGGTAGGTTGGGAGCCATGATATATGGTAATCCGCTTAATGAACATATCCAATTGAATGAAAACACCCTGTATTCTGGTGAACCGACTTCAACTTATAAAGGAACCAATATACAACCAACCTATAATAAAGTTGTAGAGCTTATCAGTCAAGAAAAATATGTTGAGGCTCAAGAAATAATGAGCAAAAATTGGTTGGGTAGGTTACACCAAAGTTATCAGCCTTTTGGGGATTTGTTTATGAAGTTTGAAGGCGATTCTGTAACCAATTTTGAGCGTGACTTAGATATAGAGAAATCTGTTTCAACTGTAAGCTATCGGTCAAATAATGTGAATTATAAGCGCGAAGTTTTGGCTAGTTATCCAGATGATGTTATTGCCTTAAAAATTTCAGCAGATAAAAAAGAAGCACTTTCATTTGATACTTTTTTTGAATCGTTGCATCCAGTTGAAACTTATCTAGAAGGCAACATATTAGTTCTTAAAGGTCAGGCGCCAGGTTTTGTGGTAAGAAGAACGCTTGAAAATATTGAATCCAATGGCGATCAATTTAAATATCCCGAACTATATAATAAGGTAGGAGAACGTAAACTTTTTGCAAAACAAGTACTTTATGGAGATGAGGTTAATGGTAAAGGCATGTTTTTTGAAGCCAGATTAGAAATAAGAAATGATGGTGGAACAATAAAAGCAACAAAAAATGGCGTTTCTATTTCGAATGCCAATGAAGTGGTGATGCTTTTATCAATGGCAACTAGTTTTAATGGTTTTGATAAAAGTCCGAGTAAAGATGGAAAGGACCCAACAGTTATAAATAAAACCATATTGTCTAAAATTGGAGACAAGAATTTTGAAGCGATAAAAACAGCCCATCAAAAAGATTACGGAGAATTGTTTAATCGTGTCCAATTTACATTGAAGGGCGAACAGGAAAATGATGTCAAGGAACGTTTTACTAATGAGCGCTTGATAAATTATGCCAACAAACCAGATGTTGGTTTAAACACGATGTTGTTTCAATATGGTAGATATTTGATGATTTCAGGTTCCAGAAAAGGTGGGCAACCCCTAAACTTACAAGGTATTTGGAATGATAAAATAATACCGTCTTGGAACTCAGCCTACACCATGAATATCAATGCTCAAATGAATTATTGGCCAGCTGAGGTTACCAATTTAGCAGAATGTCACGAACCCTTTTTTAGATTGGTAAAAGAACTAGCTGTAACAGGGAAAGTAACGGCTAAAAATATGTACGGTAACCCAGGTTGGGTAGCACATCATAACACAGATATTTGGAGGCCATCGTATCCTGCCGATAATTCAACTTTATACTCTTATTGGCCTATGGGCGCAGGTTGGTTAACAAATCATTTATGGGAACATTATCAATTTACAGCTGATACTACCTTTTTAAAAGAACAAGCCTATCCGTTGCTTAAAGGTTCAGCTGAATTTTTTTCAAATTGGTTGGTAAAAAATAAGGAAGGCTACTGGGTTACTCCAGTTGGGACATCGCCAGAAAATAAATTTTATTATAATGGTGATAAAACTGGACACGTAAGTCAGGGCCCTACCATGGACATGGCTATTGTGAGAGAAAATTTTGAAAATGTTATCCAGGCATCCAAAATATTAGGTTTAGATTCAGATTTTAGAGCGCAGTTGGAAGATCAAAAAAAGAACTTATTACCTTATAAAGTTGGCGCAAGAGGTCAATTGCAAGAGTGGCAATATGATTTCGAAGAACCTGATGTGCACCATAGACATTTATCTCATTTATATGGTTTTCATCCCGGTAATCAAATTTCAGAAGAAAAAACACCTGAATTATTTAAGGCTGTAAAACAGACTTTAGATTTGCGAGGCGATAAAGCTACAGGTTGGAGCATGGGTTGGAAAATTAATTTTTGGGCAAGAATGCGAGATGGAAATCATGCATATGAAATTATAAATAACCTCTTTACGTTTGTTGATGAAGGCGATAAACATGGTGGGTTGTATACTAATTTATTTGATGCCCACCCGCCCTTTCAAATAGATGGAAATTTTGGTTATACTGCAGGTGTGGCGGAAATGTTATTGCAAAGCCAAAATGGAGATATTCATATTTTACCAGCGCTTCCAGATGCGTGGCCTACAGGTATTATAAAAGGTTTAAAAGCAAGAGGAAATATAACTGTAGATATTCATTGGAAAGATAATAAGCTTGTTAAAGTGAATTTATACTCATTAAATGATCAAACAATAATATTGAGATATGGCGATTTAAAAAAGGAGGTAGCATTAAAAGCGGGAAAGGAATCTGATTTTGAATTGTCAACATTTTATTAAAATCCAATAATTAAAAATAATCAAATTTAAAATTTCAAAAAATGAAAAAAACAATTAGTCTAGTCGTGTTAATCTTGGTTGTGTTTTCTGCACGTGCAACTAATACATCACGCGATACTATTTTTATAAATTCAGTAGAGAAATTAGCTAAATATGCTGGAAAAAGTAATGTGTTGGTTAAAATGAAACCGGGTGAATACGCTATAAATTCTATTAAAATAGGAAAGCTAAGTGTTTTTAAATATGGTAAAAACAATAAGACGCAAGGGGATTTTCGTATGGGTTCTCTCATTCATTTTTCTGGAAATAATAGTCAGTATTTTTTAACAGGAGTGACCTTAAATATTGACGGAAAGTTACATGGTAATTATCCCAAAAGTGAATTCAGCGAATTTTTGGTAAGTGGAAACAACAATTATATTGAAGGTTTAAAAGGGAAAGATATTGGAAATCATGTGCCTGCTCACCGTGTACAAATGTTACGGATAATGGGCGATGATAATATCATTAAAAATGCCGATTTATTTGTTCATGGCTCTACACCTTATGGGTACGGTCATTTATTGGGTAAAGGAAAAAATGCTTTGGTGCCATTGCACAAGCATTCTGTTTTATTGGTAGAAGGAACGAACACGCAATTGTTGGGATGTAAAGTGGTTACACATGCGTATGGTCATGGTATTTTTATGCAAGGTGCTGTGAATACCCTTTTAAAAGATTGTTATGTGGAAGGGAAGATGAGATCTACTAACGATATACTTGCCGAAACTTCAGGGTTGGCTTTCGATGTTGGTTTTAAAAGCGATTATCCGCCAGGAAAAATTATGCCTAACGAAATAAAATCATTGTCAGAAGACGGTATTAGAGCTTATCCTTCTGGAGGTTTAAGCGGCAGACGAACCCAAGGCGTAACCGTTATTAATTGTACCGTAAAAAACATGCGTTCAGGGTTTGATTTAAGTGCCAATTTACCACCTACTAAAATTGTGGGGTCAACAGCAATTGGTTGTCAAGAAAAAGGATTTTCTGTGGGAGATAACGGAATTATAGAAAATTCTAAAGGTGATGCTTTATACGGTCCGCTAATTACTTTTGTAGGTAACAATATAAAAAACTGTAAAATTGATTTAGAGTTGACGGATGCTGTAAGTGAGTACAATGTATCACGTTTGGCTGAAATTAATGGTTCTGGACATCACATCACCATCCGTAATTATCAGAATAAGAAACGTAGTATTGAAACACCTATAGTTTTTGGTGAATCTTTTTGGAATGATGTGCATGTGTATAGAAATCCAAATGCTGAACATGGCGCTTACGCTGGAGCTGAAAATATTACACTGAATAATTATACAGGCATGCCGGTTATTTTAAACGATTTGGCTATTAATTGTACGGTAAGCAATTCAGAAAAGCATAGTGCTGTTATTAATGCGGGTGTCGGAGGAAATTCGACTCAAGATCTATTAAAACGAATCGATAAAGATGTTTTAGAAAAGAAGCCTGGTTTGGTGATTATGATGGTGGGAACTAATGATATGTTGAATTCCAATAAAATGATAGATTACAAAACCTACACAACTAATTTAGAAACATTAATTAAACAAATTAAATCTACGGGAAGCGATCTGGTTTTAATGAGCCCCATTCCTGCTGACAGTACTTATCTTTTTGCTAGACATGACAGAACGATGTTTACAGAAACACCTAACCAGAAACTAGATAAAGTAGGAAACATTGTTCAGCAATTGGCCACAGAAAACAAGGTGTATTTTTACGATTTAAATGCTGAGTTTAAAGCGTTGAATTTACCGATCCACAATCAGGATGTTTTGATAAAAAATGAAAAAAACAGTGGAAAGAAAGATGGTGTGCATCCCACAGCATTGGGGTATCGTTTTATTGCTCAAAATGTATATTCCTACTTGAAGGAAAACAATCTCTTAAAATCAAATGAAACCGTTATTTGTTTTGGCGATTCTATTACCCGAGGCGGGGGGCAAGGTGCAAATTACCCGAGTTATCTTGAAGTGTTGATTGAAAATTAAATTGGTAGATAGGTTTAAAATAGCATCCACAAAGAACTAAAATCAAAATATAATTAAAATGAAATTTAGTAAATCAAAACCAGGTTCACAGTGTATACTTGCGTTGTTACTGTATTGTGTTACAAGTATGGTTGCTTTCGCCAATGGAAATGTAGAAGAATGTATGTTGAGTAGTGTGCTACAAACTGGGACAGCAAAAGCAAACGACACACTAACGTATAATTTTCAATTGAAGAACAACTCCAATACGTCGGAAACCTTTTATTTAAGTGTTCTGAATCCACGAGAATTGGCGTGCATAAATAGTTTAAGTACTTCGGAAATCACTTTAAAGGCCAACGCTTTTTATAAGGGAACGTTAACTGTAATTGTAAGCGATAGGATGCCCTTAGGCGGACAAGAATCAAGTGTGATTGTGGTAAGTGATAAGCAAGGAAATCAATTAGAAACCTTGGAGTTTATATCAGTTCGCAGTAAACCACATCCGTTTTTATTGGTAACCGATGTGATTTTTAAGGACACAAAACAGAAAATCGCACAGTACGATTGGGCAAAAGAAAATTTAGAAGCGATGCTCCTAGAACTTGATGGATTTGAGTTCCCAGAACACGAAATTATTACTAAACCTCGCCCAACACAAGTGTGGTCTAGTTTAAATTATAGTGCTAGTGATGGAGAAAAAGCTTTTCAGTTAGCATTAGCATACAAATTAACGGGTAATGTCGCTTATAAAAATAAAGTCATTGCATTAATACAATCCGTTTGCAATACAGAAAATGGTTATTTATCGGTGGGTGCAGCTACAAATGGTGTTCAGGTGCATGAGGGGAATTTCTTTTTGTTCTTTTCATCGGCTTGCGATATCTTATATAATGAACCGGAATTATCTGTATCTGATAAAGAAAATATAGAAGCGACCTTTCGTTATTACTTAGAGTTGAATAAAAAGCACATGGACGGTTTAGGGATTATGAATCATCAGGCGAGTGCTAATGCCGGTGCTATATTTGTAGCCTTGTTTTTACAGGATATTCCAGAACTAGACTATTTAATAGAAGCCGATGGCGGTATGGCAGACCAAATAGGAAAAGGTGTTATGGCAGATGGATGGTGGTTTGAAAGTACTGTGAACTATTGTTATTTAGTCACGCAGCGGTATAGTTTGGTCGCACAAGCTTTTGAAAACTATGGCTTAGATTTATATCATAGACGTTTCCCTGTTAAATATAAAAGCAAAGATTTTGTAAATGCCAAGGAAGGGTTTACAGGTATGAAATTCGATAATTGGGGACCTACAGGAAAGAACACAAGAGGACTAGAAGATATGGTAACGCCTTATGTTCCATTTATGGATGAAGATGCGAATGTTGTATCGACCAATGATTCTAATTTAACAAAACCAGACGATTTTTATGAGTTGGCTTATCGCGAATATAGAACGGACGATTTAGCATGGGTTATAAGTAAAACGGAACGCGATTCGTGGGTTTCTCTTTTGTATGGTGTTCCCGAATTAACACAAGTTAATGACCCAAGAACAGGATCTGCTTTTGCTCCAAATGTTGGTTTGGTAGCATTACGCTCGCAAGCAGAAGTAGAAACTCCAGAAAATCAAATTCAAGCGTATTTAAAATATGGAACACATGGCGGTTGGCATGGTCAATTTGATAGAGCTAGTTTAGTTGCTCTAGATCGTTTTGGGCATAAATATTTTGGAACCGAAATGGTGTGGTTTGGATATGGGGATCCGGGTTATAAAGAATGTGTGCAAACATCGGCTACACATAATATGGTTGTTGTAGACGGATTACAACAAGAAGCAGTACCATCCGAACAATTACTGTTTTATAGTGGCGAATTAATGCAAGTTTCGGTGATAGAAACAAATGCGAGATGGCGCAAAATCCCAACTGCAAATGCCGATAAATTCCCGCCTTGGGACGATACCGATTATGAAGCTGATTTTAATCCGATACAGCAAAGACGTTTGTCTATTCTTACAGATGACTATCTCATTCTTGCCGATTATATGAAATCGGATAAAAAACACAATTACGATTGGTTAATTCATCCTGTTGGTTTTAAAAATATAGAAGAGGCTAAAAAGAAAGGTGCAGTTTTACGGCAATGGGCTACAACAAACGATTCGCCTTACAAATACTTTGAGCAAGCACAATGGTATACTACTAAAAAGGGAGCTACTGTGCAGTTTGATGAAGATGGGATGAAACTCGATGTACATACCCTTTGGCCAAAAACGTCTGAAATAGTTATAAGTAAGTATCCCAATGGAGGGAAACAAAGAGGTATTAGAAATAATCCAGAACGACGGACTTACGGTGTTAGAGTAAAAGAGAAGGAAACTGTTTTTCTTAGTTTGATAGAACCTTATAAAGGGCATTCGGCTATAAAAAATATAACTTCAGAATCATCAAATAAAATTACGGTTGAATTGCAAGATGGCCGTACTCAAACAATTAGTATAACAGATTTAAAAGGCGAACTTCCGCAAGTGAAAATTTCAGAAATTGTTAATGGAAAAGAGGTGAAAGTAGAAACTACTAAATAATAAAAAACAACCTCATACAATATTGAGTATGAGGTTGTTCTTTTATACGATTGAGTGAAAATTAGCTAGACTAAGCTTCGCAACTTGCACAATCTTTCTTTTGTTTAAATTTTTGAGCGGCGTTCATACTATGTTGATAGTACAACGATTTTAAGCCTAATTTCCACGCATTAATATGAATTTTATTAATGTCTTTTGTCGGCATATCAGGATGCACAATAATGTTTAAAGATTGTCCTTGATCGATATGATTTTGTCTGTTTGCCGCTTGATAAATAATATCCATTTGGTCGATTTCTGAGTAGGTTTTAAATACCGCCTTTTCTGCATCGGTTAAAAAATCTAAATGTTGGACCGAACCGTCTCGACTTCTAATGTCATTCCAAACGTCATCAGTGTTCTTTCCTTTTTCCTCTAACAATTCAAGTAAATAGGGGTTCTTTATGGTTGTTTTAATTTTCGCAATATCCTTAACATAAATGTTAGACCAAATGGGCTCGATTCCCTGAGAAACTTGTCCTAAAATAAATGCTGACGACGTCGTAGGAGCAATGGCGTTTAAAGTTGTATTTCTTCTACCATACCCTTTAAGAAGTTCTGGTTCTCCAAGGTCTTTTGCAAGTGCTTCAGATGCTTTATAAGAACGTTCTTTTATGGTTTTAAAGATTTCACTATTTAAATTAAAAGCCTCTTGACTATTAAAAGATAACGATTTAGATTGTAATAACGAATGCCAACCTAAAACGCCCAAACCTAAAGCTCTATTGTCTTTAGCAAAATTATAAGCACGTTCCATAAATAGGAAGGTCTGACGATCTTCACGACTTTCTGAATCGCGATAGGATTCTAGTTTCTCTAAAAATTCTGAAATTACCGCATCTAAAAAGTAAACCATGGTTTCTACGGCATCCGTATCTTTCCATTGATCGTAGTTAAGCAGATTTATACTTGATAACACGCAAACAAAAGACCAATTTTCGTCTGAAGGCAACATAATTTCTGTACACAAATTACTCGCGTAAATTGGATGGTCTTTATCCTTATACACATCTACAGTACCGTTATTCGCATTATCTGTAAAGAAAATATATGGATAGCCCATTTCGCCTCGACTTTGTAATACTTTAGCCCAAACTGTACGTTTTTCAGCATCGCCATCGATCATGGCTTGCATCCAGGCGTTTGTTACGGTAACACCATGTGTTAATTCTTGGATGGCGTTTCCTTCAGAACCGATTTCTAAGAATTCCATAATATCTTTATGGTCTATTGGTAAGTATGGAGAGAAGCGTCCGCGACGAACAGAACCTTGACTCACTACATCGACCATAGATTCGAAAAGGCGCATAATATGTACTGCTCCAGACGCTGTTCCGTTATTTTTTACTGCTGCACCTCGATGACGTATTTTTCCAAAATATCCAGAAGTACCACCTCCTAGTTTAGACATCATTCCAATTTCGGATTGGGTGAATAGGATATTTCCCATATCGTCGTCTATATGCGAACCGAAACAGCTAATTGGCAAGCCACGTTTTTGTCCGAAGTTAGACCAGATAGGAGAGGCCAAAGAGTAGAACCCTTGGGACATATAGTTGTAAAATTTATCACTAAATCCAGGCATTTTTAAAATCTCCTGAGCACGATCTGCAATGTCTCTTATGCGTTCTTCTGGTGAAACACCTTCGGTAAGATATCCAGATTCTAAAAATTTACGACTGTTTTCGTTTAACCATGTAAACGTTTCTGTTTCTTTATTATTGTGTTCTAAAGTCTGCACTGTTTCTTGATTATAAGTGTTGTTTTTCATTTTTTAAAATAAGTCGTCACTGGTTATGCTTTGTGCTCTTTTACTATAATTAATTGATCGTTTAACAAAGAAATCTCCGTGTTTTGTACCGATAATTTCATCGTCAAACCATTCCGTTTCTTTTAATAAGGGTTGGTCAATTTTAAATATTTTATCTATTCCTATACTTTCTAAGGAGTTGTTAAAACGGTTTTTAATAAACTCGTTAATCACTGCTTTAGGAATAAAATCTAATTCACCTTTTTCGAAAATCCAGTCTATTATTTTGCTTTCCGAAACATAAGCTTCTTCACAAAGTTGTTGAATCATAACCTTGTAAGTATCGTTAAACCATTCAGGATGTTCGTCCTTAATAATATTGATAAGATCGATACCGAAATCACCATGAATTTGTTCTTCTTTAGAAGTAGCTTCTACTACATTCGAAATTCCTTTAAGCATGTTTTTATGCTTATTGAACGCCATAATGATTAAGAACTGAGAGAACAAAGAGACATGTTCTATAAATAGAGAAAATAATAATACAGATTCTGCATACTCTTCATTATTTTCACTTTTAGCATTTTTTAAAGCCGTTTCTAAATATTGAACACGCTTCATAATAGCGGGTTTTTTCTTTAGTTTTTCAAACTCATTATTTAATCCTAAAATCTCTAAAAGGTGAGAATAGGCATCGTGATGTCTAACTTCACTTTCTGCAAATGTAGCACCAACAGATCCTATTTCTGGTTTAGGCATACGGTGATAAATATCGCCCCAAAAGGTTTTTACTGCAACCTCTATTTGCGATATCGCAAGCATGGTATTTTTAATGGCACTTTGCTCTACTGGCGTTAATGCCGATTTAAAATCTTGAATATCACTGGTGAAATTAAATTCTGTATGAATCCAATACGAATGTCTAATAGCAGAAACATATTCGTAAAGCTGCGGATATTCGTAAGGTTTTAAATTGATACGTTTTTCGAAAATGTTACTTTTTCTGCTTTGCGTCTGGTTGTTTCTATAAATAATATAGGCTTTTGCAACATCCAGAAATTCACTAAACATTAGTTTTTGCTCTACAATATCTTGTACTTCTTCTACCGTTGGCACATAACCTTCATCCTCATTTTTACGTTTGAGCAACTCTATATATACCGCTTTTGCAATTAAAGCAGCATCGTCGCGCGTACCGTGTTTAACGGCTAACATGGCTTTTGTAACAGCATCTGTGATTTTCTGAAGATCGAAAGGTTTTGACTTAAAATTCCTTTTAACAATTTGTATTATTTCCATATTTGCTATATAAAGTTGGTTTAATCCCATTACAATTACATTGGGATTTTTTTTAATAAATCTTTAAAAAAAACGCTATCCTTTTAGTCAACGACTACTTTGATCGAATTGTAATTTTTTTTTAAACCATTAGTTATTACTCATGATTAAAACTGTTGTAATAATTTTAGCAAAGCTGATGGAGGTAGATAAAAGTTGCCAATAGTATATAACATAGGCAAGCTCTTAATTCTAGCTTCAATCCCCGAAAGCGTGTTGAATTATTAATTAAAAATGGCAGGTCTTCTGACTTACTCCTTACACCCGGTCTTCCCATTCATTAGAAAAGTGACCACACTAGGGTTTTAGTTTTTTTGAGCATACAGCTGCGGGACAGTTCCAGAATTACACCGGATTCCCTTTTAATGACGAGTCGCTAAACTTGACAACCATTAACAGTTAAAATTGAGTACAAATTTATCTACTATTTGTAAACTTAAAGCATGTTTTTCAATTTTTTTATATTTAATTATTAACAAATTATAAATGATTTTAAACCAAAACCTTATGACTTGCGAACAACTGTAATTGCTACATAAAGAGGATAATACGTTATTTTAAATTTGAATATTTTTGGGTTTTATTAAGAATAGATTTTAAAAAAGCTGTGGAAAAAGATAAGAAGATGGAGGCGTTAGAAGGGGGTATTAATTTTTAGGTCTTTAGATATTTTGAATACTTTAAATATGCCAGAAACAGGTGTTTAATATTCGTTAGAATTTATGATGGTTAACAAATATGGACTTGTTTTAAATCAATAGAGTCTTAAACCTTTGCCTCCTTTTAAAAAACATTTACCGCTGTTTACTTTGTGGAATTACTTGTGGTGAAGGAGCTACTTTATCTATAAAAATTGAATTTTGTTTTTTGGTTGGCCTATCGAAAATTTATCGTAAAATTTGAAGCTGTTTACTTGCTGGTAGGCAGATTTGAGCTCAATTAAAGTTCCTCACTCTGAACTAGTTTCAGAGTCTCACTTTTGAACCTTTGATTTTCATTAATAATGAGATGCTGAAACGAGTTCAGCATGACGTTTAGACAAAAGTTCGTAAGTCTAGATTTTTTTTGGCTTGGTTTATCCAGAGCGAAGTCGAAGGATCTTTTTTATCAATGAAAAAAATGAACATATAATAATATTTAGGACATGATTAGTTTTAAACCTTAAAAAATAAGACTAAAAACAGAACCTTCTCCCTCAACACTTTTTACAATAATCCGTCCTTTGTGGAGTAACATAATTTGTTTACACAGACTTAAACCTATACCGCTACCAGTTGTTTTACTTGTAAAAAAAGGAATAAATATATTTTCTAAAATATCTTTAGGAATCCCTGAACCATTATCATACACTTTAAGTACAATATCTCTATTAGGACTTTGCGATGCTGAAATTTTAATTTCAGGAGCTGTTTGGTCTTTACACGCATCAACAGCATTCAATATTAGGTTTATAAGCACTTGTTCTATTAAATGCGTATCTATATCCAATTCTAATTTTGGGACAGAACTATTGAATTCAATACTTATATTTTTAGCTTTTATAGAGGGTTCCATCAGTAATTGAATGGTGCCAAAAAGCTCTGAAACTTTTACTCTTTGTAAATTTAAATGCGTGACTTTACTCAAACTTCTATACGTTTTTGCGAATTTTAAAAGTCCTTCACTTCTGTTTTTAATTGTTTTTATACCGGAATTTATATCTTCTAAATCTAAATGAGATTCTTTTGGCTGTTCTATGGCCACTTGTAGATTTCGTTGAAGTGTATCTGCTAAAGACGAAATTGGGGTAATGGAATTCATGATTTCATGAGTCATCACACTCAATAATTTTTTCCATGATTCAGATTCATTTTTATTTAAAGTATCATCAATATTTTGAATTACAATCAATTTAAACGCCTCTTCTTTCACCTGAAAAACGGTATCAGAAATCAATATTTTTATACTTTCATTTTGAAGTGCTATAGAAATAGAGTCGGGTTCTCTATGGTAGGTTTCGAAAATGGTATTAAACAATTCTGGTTTTCTATTTTCAACGAAACGCACGTTTTTAAAAGACGGTACATCAAGTGTTTCACTAAACGAATCATTGCTCCAAAGTACATCTCCAGTTTCGAGATTATACGCAATAATACCAATATCTACCATTTCCAAAATCTTCTGAAGGTATACGTATTGTGCTTGATTTTGGGAGTTGATTTCTTTTATTGTTTTATTTATTTCGTTAAAACCTTTATAAAGAAAACGAATATCTTTTGGTCCTCTATCTTCTGGAAACCATCTTGAAAAATCACGATATTTAACGGCTTCAAAAAAATCGTCCATCACAACAAAACGACGTTTTACAAAAGTATAGGTGTTTGCGCAAACATAAAATATTACAATACTTAATCCTACTGATAAGGAAGTGCTATCGATAGATACCGTATACTTTAATCCTAGGAGTAAACCAACGAGAATTAAAATTCTAAAGAAAAGTTTAAATATGTAGACTCTATAATTCATACTTTTCCAATCTTCTATACAGTGCAGCTCTGGTAATACCTAATTCTTTGGCTGATTTTGAAACGTTCCCTTTGTTCTTTTCTAGAACTGTTAAAATGGCATTTTTTTCCAATTCATCTAGATTTAAGCTTTTAGTAGCAACATTAATTGTAGTATTTGAATGTTCAATAGATGAAAATACTAAATCTTCAGGTTTTAAAACATTACCATCGGTCATAATTACTGCACGTTCAAGAACATATTGAAGCTCTCTAACATTCCCTGGAAAGTCATGTTTTTTTAGTTTGGAAATAAAACCGGCATCAAAAGTGAATGGGTTTTTATTGTATTTTTCGACATAAAGCGAAACAAAATAGTGCGCCAATTCTGTGATATCTGTCCCGCGATTTCTTAAAGGCGGCACTGTAATATCGACGGTATTAATTCTATATATTAAATCTTTTCTGAATTTTTTTTCGTCCGCCAATGTTTCAGGCGCAAGGTTAGTCGCACAAATTAACCTGATGTCAAGTGCTATAGGTTCATTAGAGCCTAAAGGCGTTACTTGTCTGTTTTGGAGTACAGTCAATAATCGGACTTGCTGATTGAGACTTATATTTCCAATTTCATCAAGAAAAAGGGTTCCGCCATTTGCAGCTTCAAAACGTCCTTTTCTATCTTCTCGCGCATCTGTAAATGCACCTTTTTTGTAACCAAACAATTCACTTTCAAATAAGGACTCTGTTAGAGCACCAACATCTACTTTTATAAATGGGTTGTTTCTCCTGTTGGAATTATCGTGTAGCGCTCGAGCAATTAAATCTTTACCAGTTCCATTTTCGCCTAGCACAAGAACGTTAGCATCTGTTGGTGCAACTTTTTTTAGCTTTACAAACACATCGTTCATGATGTCGCTGTTCCCAACTATTTCAACGGTATTTGAATTTAATGGACTTGATTTAGTAGTCTTGGCTGTTTTATTATTCAGGATGGTTGTAATAGTATCGACAATCTTTTCATTCTTCCAAGGCTTCATTAAAAAGTCTGCGGCACCTTCTTTAAGTCCTTTTATGGCCAAATCAATATCTGCATAAGCAGTCATTAATATAACCGACGTTTCTGGACGCTGTTTCTGAATTCTATTCAGCCAGAAAATACCTTCATTTCCAGAATTAACGAGCCCATTAAAATTCATGTCTAAAATAATAATGTCGTATGTAGTCCGTTCAATTTGAGATGAAATATTACTTGGATTTTTTTCCGTTACAACCTCTTTAACCAACGGTTTTAAAAGAAGTCTCAACGCTGTAAGTACATCAGCATCATCATCTATAACTAATATTGTCGCGTTTTTTAATATCATGATTACAATATTACAATTTTAAATTCAGCTTCTTAAGTTTCCAAAACCAAAATTAATTATACTCTAAAAAGTGTGCGTTTTCGAACATAAAGTGTATCAAAAGCGGACACTTTTAAAAACGAACGTATAGTTAGTTGTCTGAATTTTAGACACTTAAATTTATGGCATTATCTTCTCTAATGATAACGTGTAATTAATAATTCAAAAATGGACGTTCCAATACAAAAGAAAAAATTCTCAAACCAAAAGCTCGGACTTATTGCCGCCATTATCGCAATTGTGGCCTTAATACTATATGTAATTCTGCAAACTTCGGGTGGTTCTAAATTAAATATAGAAAAAGAACGTATTTCCATAAATATAGTGGCTCAAGATGTGTTTCAAGAAAACATTCCAGTAAATGGGATTGTGCTTCCGATAACTACCATTTATTTGGATGCTTTGGAAGGTGGACGTGTTGAAGAAAAATTTGTTGAGGATGGTGCCATTTTAAAGCAAGGCGAACCTATTTTGAGATTATCGAATACAGACTTAGAGTTGAGTCTTGTTAATCAAGAAACATCCGTTTACAATTTATTGACACAGATGCAGATTTCTCAAAATGCAGCTCGTCAAAACACCATTAATAGACAAAATCAGTTTACAGATGTGGAAAGTGACCTTATTGAAGCGGATCGCGTCTATACTTTAAATAAACGTTTATACGACAAAGGCGTTATTGGGAGAATGGATTATGAGTCTTCAAAAAATAATTACGATTATCAAAAGGAGCGCATGAAATTATCTAAACAGGTGTTGTCTGAAGATACAATCTCTTCACTTCTGGAAGTCAATCAGGCTAAAAATTCCTATGCTAGAACGCAAAGTGCTTTGGAATTAATGCGTAAAAAAGTAGGTGATTTAGTTGTTCGTGCACCTATTGATGGGCAATTAACGTCCTTAGATGCTGAAATAGGACAATCTATAGATAAAGGTATGCGTCTAGGGCAAGTAGATGTGTTGAGTGGTTATAAAGTTAGAGTAGATATAGACGAACATTATATTTCTAGAATATATAACGGGCAAACGGGAACCTTCACATTTAATAATAAGCAATACACCTTAGCTATTAAAAAGGTATTTACGCAAGTAAACAATGGTAGATTTCAAGTAGATATGAAGTTCGAGGGAGATGTTCCTGAAGGGATTCGTCGCGGTCAAAATCTTCAAATACGAGTTGCTTTAAGTGCAGAAAAAGAAGCATTATTAGTTTCTAAAGGTGGCTTTTTTCAAAAAACTGGAGGGAACTGGATTTTTAAAGTGAGTGAAGATGGCAGCACCGCTTATAAAGTAAATATCAAATTAGGAAGTCAAAACACAGAATACTATGAAGTTCTTGAAGGGTTAAATCCTGGAGATAAAGTCATTACTTCTAGCTATGATAGCTACGGAGATACAGAAGAATTAATAATAAAATAAAAGAGTCAATTAAAAAAATACACAAAATGATACAAATAACCGATTTAGAGAAATTTTACAGAACTGAAGAAGTACAAACCATCGCATTAAACAAACTATCCTTTGAGGTTAAAAAAGGCGAATTTGTTGCCATTATGGGGCCTTCAGGATGTGGGAAATCAACACTATTAAATATTATTGGCTTACTAGACGATCCTGATGGTGGAAGTTTCAAATTTAATGGGGAAGAAGTTGCAGGTTATAATGAACGTAAACGCTCTGAACTTCGTAAACACAATGTCGGATTTGTTTTTCAAAGTTTTAACCTCATCGATGAGCTTACTGTTTTTGAAAACGTAGAATTACCATTAATTTATACCGGAGTAAAACCTGCAGAACGTGTAAAACGTGTTGAAGAAGTTTTAGAGAAAATGCAAATTATGCACAGACGTAACCACTTTCCTCAACAATTATCTGGAGGACAACAACAACGTGTAGCTGTTGCTCGTGCCGTAGTTAACAATCCAAAATTAATTCTAGCCGATGAGCCTACAGGAAATCTTGATAGCACTAATGGAAATGAAGTTATGGATTTACTAATAGATCTAAACGAAGCTGGAACGACTATAATTATGGTTACACATAGTGAACATGATGCTAAATACAGTCACCGTATTATTCGCATGTTAGACGGGCAAAAAGTGACCGAGAATATTTTAATGTAATTACGAATAACACCATTCATTATAAAAGAAATAAATTATGAATCTCCTTTATTTAAAAATAGCCTTTAGATATTTAATCAAGAATACCCTTTATTCTTTTATTAATATTATAGGTCTGTCTTTAGGAATTGCTTCTTTTATAATTATATCGCTTTATGTAAGTTACGAAAAAAGCTATGATGCATTTGATGGTTCAGACCAGGTGTACAGAGTTTACATGGATTATATAAAAGGTGAGAATTTTGAACCTGGCGATGCACAAACTTATAATTTAACAGGACCTACACTTGAGAAAGAATTTCCTGAAGTTCTCGACAATGTGAGGCTTTATAGATTAGAAAAATCCACGTTTGTTTTCAAGAATAAGGTTATTGAACAACCAAGTGGTGCTCTCGCAGACGCTTCATATTTTGATGTTTTTGATACTCCATTATTAAAAGGAAGCACGACTGATTTTAAGAAACCTAATACGATAATCTTATCTGAAAGTTTAGCAAAGAAGCTTTTTGGTGAAGACAATCCAATTTCTAAAACCATTTCTATTTTTTATGTATCTGAAGCCTTGTTGAAAGTGGTTGGTGTTATGCCAGACATGCCTGAAACGACTCATATGAAACTTAATTATTTAATTTCTTATGAAACCACGAAAACTTGGGATGCCTTAAGCAGTCAAAAAGAATTGAATTGGAATCAGAATAACTTTTTCACCTATTTAAAAGTCAACAAAAACACCGATTTTGAAGCACTTCAGCAAAAAATAATCAATTTAGATATTGAAAATGATCCAGATGAAAGGCATAATATTGAACGTTTAACCGACATCCATTTGCATTCAGATAAGCCTTACGAAGCTGAAGCCAACGGTAGCAATAGTCGTGTTCAATTTTTATCGGTTATTGCGATCATTATTTTAATTCTATCGTGGTTAAATTACATTAATCTGTCAACTGTAAAATCATTAGAAAGGTCTCGAGAGGTTGGTATTAGAAAAGTAGCAGGCGCAAAACGTTCGCAATTAATAGCACAATCTTTAATTGAGTCTTTTTGCTTATTTGTCATCGCTTTTATCGTTGCCATATTTTTGGTAATCGTACTATTACCAATCTTTAACAGTTTTGTCGGGAAATCTTTAGTTTTAGGAATAGCAAATATAAAAACATTACTTCCGTTTGCAGGCATAATGCTAATTGGTAGTCTTTTATCAGGCTTTTATCCAGCACTTATTTTAAGTAATTTTTCTCCTATTAAAGCGCTTAAAGGAAAAATTAGCACCTCATCAAAACGGTTTAATATTCGAAAAGGACTAATAACCCTTCAGTTTTTTGCAACAATAATCCTCATTATTGGCACTTTGGTTGTAGCAAAACAAATCAATTTTTTAAAGGAACAACCAATAGGAGTTGAACTTTCTCAAATTATGGCCTTTAAAGGAGAAATTTTAGAAACAATGCCAGATTCTTTATTTGCTGCAAAAGCAACAGTATTTCAAAATGAACTTAAAAATCTATCCTTTGTTGAAGACGTAACAAGAGCAGGAACTTATCCAGGGGATGGTTACGATAATTTGTCATCATCAGTAGGTATTCAATATCCCAATGGAGAAGTGGACGAGCGCCAAATATTCTACGGATATGGTGCGAGACCAAACTATTTTAAGGTTCTTGGTATTCAGTTTTTAGCCGGAGAAGCTTTCAGAGAAAGTTCAGACAGCAATCCAAAAAGCATTGTTATTAACGAAACATTTGCACGCCAAATGGGTTATCAAAATCCGAACGATATTATTGATAAACAAGTTAAATTTTGGGGAGAGAATCGCACAATATCTGGTATTATGGAAGATTATCATCATTTTGGTTTAAAAACGGAAGTCCAACCTCTTATGATTTTTGAACAACGAACGTTTGATAATGTTTTAGTAAAATTTAACGCACCCGCAAGTTCAGTAGCAGGCATGCAAACACGTTTAGATACGGTTGAAAAATTGTACAAATCCATTTTTCCCAACAGCATTTTAAACTATACCTTTTTAGATAAAAAATTCGAGGCTCAATATGCAGAAGATCATAAGTTTGGTATCGCATTTCAAATATTTACAGGATTAGCCATCTTAATAGCTGCCTTGGGATTATTTGGGTTAACATCCTACATGTGTTTACAAAGACGGAAAGAAATAGGTGTTAGAAAAATAACAGGAGCAAGCATTTTTCAAATTCTGACTTTACTAAATAAAGAGTTTATACTATTAGTGGTTTTAGCCTATATCATTGCTGTCCCAACAGCTTGGTATATAATGAATACTTGGCTTCAAGAATTTGCTTATAGAACAGAATTAAGTTGGTGGATTTTTGCGTTATCTGGCTGTATCACAGTATTAATCACACTTGTTACGGTAAGTTTCCAATCTATAAAAGCAGCAACATCAAATCCGGTAGATTCATTACGAACAGAGTAAATCCATCAATCAATCAAAAAACGAGTAGTAATTATTAAAAACTATGTTTAAAAATTATTTTAAAATAGCGTTTAGAAATCTTATAAAAAATAAGGTGTATTCCTTTATCAATATTTTTGGACTAGCACTTGGACTTGCTGTAACGATAATTATTGGTCTATGGATTGTAGATGAATTTAATTATAATAATTATTTTGAAAACAAAGATAGTATTGCACAAGTGATGCAACATCAAACGGTAAATGGCACAATTAACTCTAATGAATCTATTCCGTTAGCACTTGAATTTCAATTACGAGAAAATTTTGGGGATGCTTTTAAATATATCGTCATGTCTTCTCGTAATAATGATAGGTATTTGAGTGTTGGTGAAAAAGTAATAACTGGTAGTGGTCGGTTTATGCAAGAAGATGGACCAAAACTATTAGGTCTAGAAATGATTGAAGGTACTAAAGATGGTCTCAAAGAAATTAATTCAATTCTAATCTCTGAAACAACTGCTCAAACATTATTTGGAGAAGAAAGTTCATTAGGTAAATTTATTACCTCGGATAATGAGTACATTATGATAGTGCGAGGTGTGTATAAAGATATTCCGAATAATAATAGTTTTACCAATACTCATTTTTTAATGCCGTTTAAGCATTTTATGTCATCACGATGGGATTGGTTAGAAAATCAAGATACCAATTGGGATTATAACGCCTTTTTTCTTTTCGTAGAGCTCGCTGAGAATACTGATTTAGCATCTGTAAATACACGTATTGAAAATGTGAAAAAAGATAATGATCCAAGAGGAGATAAGTTTAATCCTAGGTTATTTGTTTTTCCAATGTCAGATTGGTATTTGCATTCTCACTTTGAGAATGGCTTACAAATAGGAGGACGTATTGAAAACATTTGGTTATTTGGTATCATCGGATTGTTTGTACTCATTTTGGCGAGTATAAATTTTATGAATTTAAGCACGGCAAGATCTTACAAACGCGCCTTAGAAGTCGGAATAAGAAAATCGATTGGTGCTACACGTAAACAACTTATAATTCAATTTTTAATTGAATCGTTTTTAGTTGTAGTGCTTGCGTTTTTATGCGCCATTTGTTTTGTTTTAGTGTCACTACCAACTTTCAATGAATTAGCAGATAAAACAGTCGTTTTTCCTTGGGCTAGTGCTTTGTTTTGGACAGTGTCATTAGTTTTTGTAATTCTGGTAGCTTTAATTTCTGGAAGTTATCCTGCACTTTATTTGTCGTCTTTTAAACCTATTATGGTTTTAAAAGGATCGTTCAAAATAGGGAAAATGGCATCTCTTCCTAGAAAGGTACTTGTTGTTATTCAATTTACAGTTTCCATAGCACTTATCATAGGTACTTTAATTGTAAACAAACAAATAGAGTATGCTAAAAACAGACCTGTTGGGATTAATAAGGCGCAATTAATTCAAATTCCAACATCAAGCCAAGATTTTTCAGGTAAATATGAATTAATGCGTCATGCACTTTTAAACTCTGGAGCAGTTAAAGTGATGGCTTGGGGAACAAGTCCTTCTAACCAAATATGGAATACAATTTCAGGATTTGATTGGGATGGTAAACCCGAAGGCTTTGATGATAGCTTTGCGCAAATGGCAGTGTCGTATGATTATGTTGCTGCTGTAGAAATGGAAATAATTGAGGGACGTTCTTTTTCTCGTGAGTTTGCAACAGATGTAAATGCCGTGATATTAAATAAGTCTGCTGTGTCTTACATGGGAATAAGTAATCCTATTGGAAAATATATTCGTTTCAGTGAGATTGATCCTAACGTAGAACCTATGCAAATTATTGGTATTGTTGAAGATGTCATAAACCAATCTGTGTATGATGCTGTATTTCCGCAAATGTACATATATGGGGAAGGAACAGGTGGTTTTTATCATTTGCGTTTAAACGCTAATCAATCTACAAAGAAGAATCTTATTGCTGTAGAAAAGGTCTTCAAATCTAATTTTCCTAACCTTCCATTCAGTTATAGTTTTGTAGATGACGAGTATGCGTTAATGTTTGCATCAGAAAAGCGTATAGCAAACCTTTCAAGCATATTTATGCTTCTCGCTATATTAATTAGTTCTTTGGGATTATTTGGTTTAACATCTTTTGTAGCAGAGCAACGTATTAAGGAAATAGGCGTGCGAAAAATTCTTGGAGCTACAGTTGGTAGTATTTGGATGTTGATTTCAAAAGATTTTATTATTCTAGTCATTATTGCTCTTTGTATTGCAGCACCTTTGAGTTACTATTTTATGAATACTTGGATAACGAAGTTCACTTATCGTACAGACATTTCATTTGGTGTATTTATAATAGCAGGTTTGGGAGCATTAATAATTACCCTAATCACTGTAAGCTTTCAAGCCATTAAAGCAGCAACATCAAATCCAGTAGACTCATTACGATCAGAGTAAATCAATCAATCAATCAATCAATCAATCAATCAATCAAAAAACGAACAGTTAAAAACAATCAATCATGTTTAAAAATTATCTAAAAATAGCCTTAAGGAATCTTCTTAAGAATAAGGTGTATTCTTTTATTAATATCTCTGGTCTTGCCATAGGTATGGCAGTCACTATCATGATTGGTCTTTGGATAGTAGACGAGTTAAATTTTAATAACTATTTTAAAGACAAAGCTCATATAGCTCAGATTTATCAAAGCCAAGAGTTTAATGGTGTAAAGGGAACTGGCCCGGCCATTCCAAGACCATTAGAATTTGCACTACGCGAAGGTTATAAAGATAATTTTAAACATATTGTAATGTCTTCATGGACCAATTCTAGATATTTAAAATATGGCGATAAAAACATAAACAGAAATGGTAATTTCATGCAAGAAGGAGCGCCAGACCTTTTAAATTTAAATATTATATCTGGGATAAAAGATGGATTAAAGGAGAAAAACTCTATCATGATTTCTGAATATACAGCGAAAGCATTGTTTGATTCAGAAAACCCTATTGGAAAAATTATTAAGGTTAATAACCAAGATGATTTGGTTGTAACTGCCGTTTATGAAACCCTACCAGACAATACCTCCTTTAATGATACGGATTTCATAATCCCTTGGAAACATTATATAACCACTCAAGGTTGGCTTATGGGTACTGCTGACCAATGGGGAAATAATTCATTCCAGTTATTTGTTCAGATTAATGACAATACAACGATGGATGCTGTAACAGCAAAAATTAAAGATGTCAAAAAAAATAATGGTAAAGATGAAGCGCAATTCAATCCACAATTATTTCTATTACCCATGAAAGATTGGCATTTGCGCTCCAATTTTGAAAATGGTGTTCAAACTGGAGGGCGTATTGAAAACGTTTGGTTATTTGGTGTTATTGGATTGTTTGTACTGCTTTTGGCTTGTATCAATTTTATCAACCTCAGTACAGCACGTTCAGAAAAACGCGCTACTGAAGTTGGTATCCGAAAAGCGATAGGTTCTTCTAGAGGACAACTTATTTTTCAGTTTTTAAGTGAATCTTTTCTAGTCGTTATTTTATCATTTGTTTTTGCTATTGCAATCGTACTCTTGTTTTTAAATGGCTTTAATAATTTAGCAAGCAAGTCTATTGTATTTCCATGGAGCTCTATTCAATTTTGGGGAGCTTCACTATTTTTTGTGCTTTTTACTGCTTTTATAGCAGGAAGTTATCCAGCATTGTATTTATCGTCATTCAGTCCAGTAGCTGTTTTAAAAGGAACTTTTAAAGCCGGTAAATTTGCGGCGCTTCCAAGAAAAATATTGGTAGTTACACAATTTACGTTTTCGATAGCACTCATAATAGGCACCTTGGTTGTTATGAGTCAAATTCAATTTAGTAAGGATAGACCTGTAGGCTATAATAAGGAAGGCCTGATTCAAATTCCCGCTATGAGTAGCGAGTTTCTTGGTAAAGCAGATTTAATGAGAGAACAGTTTATTGCCTCTGGTGCTGCCATGGAGATGTCAACATCTAGTAGTCCTACAACAGAAGTTTGGTCCAATAGAGCTGGTTATACTTGGGATGGAAAACCGGAAGGTTTTCAGGAAGACTTAGCCTATACTTCAGTATCATATGAATTTATTGAAACTCTTGGAATTAAATTAATTGCTGGACGTGGTTTTTCTCGTGAGTTTGCATCAGATTCTAATGCTGTTATTCTAAATAGTACAGCAGTAAAATATATGGGAATCCAAGATCCTATAGGAAAATATATGAGAGATGCCGATACTGAAAATCCGGAATCTCCTTTAATAATTGTCGGGATTGTAGAAGACATGGTTGTCCAATCTCCTTATAGTCCTGTAAAACAAGCCATGTATGTTTTTGATTCTGATGAAAATGCGAGTTATTATAATTTGCGCCTCAATCCAAAAAACAGTGTGAGTCAGAATTTAGAATTAATAGAAAAAGTATTCAAAAACAATTTTCCAAACTTGCCATTCGATTATCAATTTGTGGATCAAGAATATGCCGACAAATTCAGATCTGAAGAACGCGTAGCTAGTCTCGCTAAAGTTTTTACAGGATTGGCCATTTTTATTAGTTGTTTAGGTCTTTTTGGCTTAGCAGCCTTCGTTGCCGAACAACGAACCAAAGAAATAGGTGTTCGTAAAATCCTTGGAGCTTCAGTAAAAAACTTATGGATGTTACTCTCTAAAGACTTTATAATCTTGGTGATTATTTCACTTTTAATAGCGTCTCCAATCGCTTATTACATCATGAGTCAATGGCTACAAAAGTTTAGTTATAGAACCAATATTTCTTGGGATATTTTTGCAGTAGCTTGTTTGGGAGCGTTAATTATCACCATAATTACGGTTAGTTTTCAGGCTATTAAGGCAGCAACGTCTAATCCTGTAAAATCACTTAAAACAGAATAATCATGATCCGGAATTATTTTAAAATAGCATTAAGGAATCTACTAAAGCATAAGTTGCTTACAGGAATTAATCTTTTTGGACTTATTATAGGAACGGTAAGTTACCTTATCATCTTAATTTATGTGCTTAATCAAACGGGTTACGACCAACATTTTGATCATGCTGAAAATATCTATCGCATAGAAACTGTAAACGGCAGAGGAGACAAACCGTCTTTTAATACAGCCACAACATCTCCTCCCATTGCTCCAGCTTTAAAATCTGATTTTCCTGAGGTTTCTGAAATGACTAGAATCGTTTTAACCGATTTATTTAATGTGAATCTGATACGTGCTTCTTTAGAAGTTGATGGTTATTACGAACCTCGCGCTTATTTAGCAGATTCCACCGTTTTCAAAATATTTCAGTTTCATTTTATCGAAGGTAGTCCTATTGGCGCATTAA
Source organism: Formosa sejongensis (assembly GCF_033447105.1). NCBI lineage: Bacteria > Pseudomonadati > Bacteroidota > Flavobacteriia > Flavobacteriales > Flavobacteriaceae > Formosa > Formosa sejongensis. Next base: position 35,486 of record NZ_JAWQUN010000019.1, on the reverse strand, counting down.
ATGCTCCTAATCAAACCGTCCTTTCTGCAACATTAGCTGAAAAATTATTTGGCAATACTAGCGTTGTTGGTAAAACTGTTATCTGGGGAAGTGGCGCTGAGGCACAAACTTTAACAATAACTGGTGTTTTTGATGATGAATCTACTAAATCACATTTAAATCCCAACTATTTTGTAAGCATGACAACTCCTGGAATGGGCGAATTTGTCAGTACTTTTCAAAACTTTGCGACTAATAATTTTGTCTATAGTTATATTAAACTTATTCCTGATGCTGATGCACAAAACGTACAAGAGAAGCTTCCTTCATTTATACAAAAGCATGGAAAAAAACAGCTTGAAAATGCAGGAATGGTTGATAAAAAACTCTTTTTGAAAAAAATAACAGATATTCATTTATATTCTGAAGGGAGAGACAATCAAATTGGAAATGTTTCAAATATTAAATATTTATACTTTTTATTGGCATTGGCCTTTTTTATTCAATTGGTAGCATGTATCAATTTTATAAACCTAAGTACTGCGCGAGCCAATCAACGTGCCAAAGAAATAGGTGTCCGAAAGGTTGTAGGAGCAGGAAAAGGCTCTTTGATTAGACAGTTTTTAAGCGAATCCTTATTGCTTTCATTAATAGCGATGTTAATAAGTATCCCTATTGCTATTTTATTGTTACCATTAGTTAATGAGCTGACTTTAGGATCTCTTTCTTATCTGAATATTTTTAATTGGAAAGTCCTTATATTGTTATTATCCATTAGCATTTTAACAGGATTACTTGCAGGCATATATCCTGCTATCATATTGTCTTCTATAAAACCGATACAAGTGTTAAAAAGTGCCGTGCAAATTCAATCTGGCAATGGCATGTTTAGAAAAGCACTTGTTGTTTTTCAGTTTGTTATTTCAATTTCTCTTATTGTTTCTGTTATAATCATAACGCAACAATTTAAATATACTCAAAGTAAAGATTTAGGATTTAATAAAGAAAACATGGTAGCTTTACGTGCTGGAACCAGTGATGTTACAACCAAATACGACGCAATTAAATCTAGTTTTTTAAATATTCCAGGGGTTGTTAGTGTTTCAAGTGGAAGATATGCGCCTTTTGAAACTGTTTTAAATGATAATGGCATGTTTCTACCTGGGAAGAATCCACAAGATTTAACCATAGTTAGGAGAAATGGCGTGAGTAAAGATTATTTTAACACCATGAATATTGATCTTTTACAAGGTAGAGATTTCAATGCTACAGATGATAATCAGATAATTGTAAACAAGGCAACTTTAAAATCTTTTAATATTCCTGAAGATAAAGCGCTGTCCACAATACTCCTACAAACTCATGATGAAGTAGTTTACGAATATCCAATAGTTGGCGTTGTAGATGACTATCATTTTACCACGCTTAAAGATGAAATAGTTCCTTTGTTCTTACATCTAGACAATGAACCGAACTGGGTATTTGTAAAATTTAAAACAGACGATTATAAACAATTAGTATCAAATTTAGAATCAACTTGGAAAAAAAATATTGATGCTGTTCCTTTTACTTATGTTTTCGTGGATAAGGAAGTTGAAAATCTTTATGCCCAAGAGCAACGTCTAAGTAAAATATGTACTGTTTTCACCTTTTTAGCAATCTTAATAAGTTGTTTAGGTCTTTTTGGTCTAGTTTCTTATTATGCCGAACAAAAGAAAAAAGAAATAGGCATAAGAAAAGTATTAGGAGCAAGTGTGCAGACTGTTGTAAAACTATTAACTAAAGATTTTGTGGTATTAGTTATTATCGCTTTTGTAATAGCAACTCCGTTAGCGTATTTAGCGATGCACAATTGGTTAGAAAATTTTACGTACCGAATTGATATTAGTGTTTGGGTTTTTATTTTAGCGGGAATTGGGGCGTTACTAATTGCTCTAATTACTGTTAGTTTTCAAGCAATAAAAGCCGCAATCGCGAATCCAATTAATTCTTTAAGAACAGAATAAATTAACTTGTATTGAATTGTCACACTGAGCTTGTCGAAGTGTTGTTTCAGTAATTAAAACGACGAATCATGATCCGTAATTATTTTAAAATAGCGTGGAGGAATCTTATGAAACACAAAGTGTTTTCAATGATTAATATCATTGGACTCACCATTGGATTAAGTGCATCATTTGTTATCGGACTAATGATTTTTTACGATGCCACATTCGATAATTTTCATAAAGATAGCGACCGTATTTATCGCGTGGTTACCGACTTTAAATCTCCTGAAGGCCTTTTCCACAACTCCGGAATTACATTAGCTCTTGAAGATGCTATTGCGGAAGATTCTAACTTTGAAACCGTCAGTAGTTTTTACATTGAAAGACCTTCAAAAGTTGAAAATAAGGCAAAAGACCTAGAATTTAAATGGCCTGACTTTGTGATATTTACGAATCAGAATTACTTTAATTTATTTGACTATAAATTCCTGGCTGGGAATAATCAAAATATTTTAACAAACCCGAACGAAGTTATACTTACAGACAAACGTGCTGAAGATTATTTTCCAAATATGTCGCCTTCTGAAATTATTGGAAAAACCCTTGTTTACAACGACTCTCTTCAAGTGACAGTCACTGGAATTGTTGAAAATTTTAAGGACCGAACTGATTTTATTTTTCAAGAATTTATATCCCAACCAACCCTTTTACAAACAAGACTGAAGGATAATTTTATAGAAAAAAATTGGAGCAATACCAATTCTAATTCTCAATTATTTGTAAAAGTAAATAAGTCGTCTAATCTGCCTGCTATCCAAGCACGTTTAGACGGACTAGCAAAAGAACATCGGGATGAGGAATCCATAAAATATGGTGATGAACAAATATTCACATTACAACCTTTAAGCGATATTCATTTTAATGAAGATTATGGTATTTACGACTGGAGTAAAGGCCAAGCAAGCTTGTCTCTATTATGGAACCTAGCATTAGTTGCTTTATTCTTATTACTCTTAGGCTGTATCAATTTTATCAATTTAAATACAGCTCAAGCATCGCAACGCGCCAAAGAAATTGGCATCCGGAAAACTTTAGGAAGCTCTAGAAAACAACTCATTGGTCAGTTTATGGGAGAAACTTTTTTATTGGTTCTTATTTCGGCTATTCTATCCCTAATCCTGTCTAAATGGTTAATCCATTTATTTTCAGATTTTGTACCTGAAGGCTTAAGTTTAGAACTTTTAAAAACGCCATTGATTATTATTGGTATCATCATTTTATTACTTGTAGTCACCTTTTTGTCAGGTTTCTATCCCGCTTTAATATTATCGAAATTCAACACAGTTTCGGTATTAAAAAATCATTTAGCTTCCGGTGAAAAGAAACTGAAACTGAGAAAGTTTTTAACTGTTTTTCAATTTACCATTGCTCAAGTATTCATTATAGCCACTTTACTTGTTGGTAAGCAAATAAACTATTTACTAAATAAAGATATGGGTTTTAAAACAGATGCTATTGTTTCTGTTTACAGCCCAAGAGCCGAGGGTGAAATTTCTAAAAAAGAACTTTATGTCCAAAAACTAAAAGCCATACCAGAGATAAAAGAAATAAGTATTGGAGGACAAGCACCTGCTTCGTTTTCTATTCATAGTTCTGGAATGACATACAATAATGGTGAGAAAGAAATTAATGCTGAATTACAATTTATCTACGGTGATAAAAATTATTTAAAACTCTTTGAATTAGAATTATTGGCTGGCCGTGGACATAGAAATGACACTATAAAAGAACTTGTAATCAATGAGACTTGTAGAACATTTTTAGGGTTCAAAAGTCCGGAAGAAGCCATTGGAAAAATAATCATGATAGATGATGAAAATGTCCCTATTGTTGGCGTCATGTCCGATTTTAATCAGCGATCCTTACGAAGTGACATTAAGCCAATGGCACTAAGAGGTGATTGGCATCGACCAGACTGGAGTCAGTTTCAAGCCATTCATATGGCTTTTCAAAATGAATCTTCTGATGATTTAAAAGCAACGCTTTCAAAAATCGAAGATACTTACAAATCCGTTTATTCTGAAACAGACGATTATAGAGCTGAATTTTTAGATGAAAATATCCAACGTTTTTATAATCGTGAACGTAAAGTCTCTAAACTTTTAAATTGGGCAACAGGATTGTCTATTCTAATTAGTTGTTTAGGCTTACTCGGACTCGTTATTTACACAACCAATCGACGTGTTAAAGAAATAGGTGTTCGTAAAGTTTTAGGTGCTTCATTATTACAAATCAACACTTTGTTATGTAAAGAGTTTTTAATATTAGTGTTAATCGCTTTTATCATTGCATCACCAATTGCTTGGTTAGGAATTAATAATTGGCTTCAAGATTTTACTTATAAAACAAACATTAGTTTTTGGGTGTTTTTATTAAGTGGTTGCGCCATGCTGTTTTTTGCTTTATTGGTTATAAGTATTAAAACCTTGCAAGCGTCGAACGCGAATCCAGTGGATTCCTTACGCTCGGAATAGATTGTTTATCAGCTGATAAAAAAGAATAAGTAGTATCCGATTATTTTGAGATTTTAAAGTGTTCGATTACGAACAAAGTGTGTATCAAAATCGAACACTTTTATATTTAAGGGTAACACTAACTACTTGGCATTAAAAAGAATACATCTTTGGCGTTATCTTCACTATATAACTAGTATACGCATAAAAGCAAAAAATAATGATATTCAATTATATAAAAATAGCCTTTAGAAGTTTACTTAAAAACAAAGGCTATAGTTTTCTAAATATTTTTGGTTTAGCCATCGGGATTACTTGTGCTAGTTTAATTTTTCTTTGGGTAGAAGATGAACTTCATTTTGATTCTTTTGACAAACAAGATCAAGTCTATATCATTCCTACAAATCAGAAGTATGATAATGAGTGGCGTACCTATTACTCTACTCCTGGACCACTAGCTCAAGCCATAAAAGATGAGGTTCCTGGTGTTGTTAGAGCTACTCGTTCTAGTAACGAAGAGCTTATGTTTACTGTAGGTGATAATGCCATTAATAGAATGGGGAGATATGCCGATGCGGATTTTCTTAAGATTTTCAGTTTAAAGTTCATTGAAGGTAATACCGATACAGCTTTTAATAACCCAGAAGCCATTGTAATTACTCAAGAAACCGCCGAACAACTTTATGGAAAGCAAACAAAGGCTTTAGGAAAAGTACTTAAAGTGAATAATACAGATACGTATATCATTACAGGTGTCATTGAAAATTTACCTAAAAATATAACTTTCCCATTTAATTGGGTCGCACCATTTGAACGCTATAGAGATGGAGCAGAATGGATGATGGAATATGGCAGTAATTTTTCAGATACTTTTGTCGAACTATCACCAGAGGCTAATTTTGAAACGGCTGATGCTCGTATCCGTCAACTCATTCCAGAAAAAACGGAAGACAGTGATACGCAAGCTTTTTTGCATTCCATGAATGACTGGCATTTAAAATCCAAATTTGTAGATGGTAAAAAAGCAGGTGGACAAATTACCTATGTGCGTTTATTCTCCATTATTGCACTTATTATCTTATTAATAGCCTGTATAAATTTCATGAATTTATCTACAGCCAGGAGTGAAAAACGTGCCAACGAAGTAGGTGTTCGTAAAGCTATGGGATCTGGCAGATCACGGTTAATGATTCAGTTTATTTCTGAAGCTTTAATTATGGCATTTCTTGCTTCATTTGTTAGCATCCTTTTATTAATCATATTACTTCCTCAATTTAATTTATTAATAGACAAAAACTTGGTGCTAGGACTATCAAACCCAATGCACATATTATTTATATTAAGTATTACGATCTCTTGTGGTGTTTTAGCTGGTTTGTATCCTGCCTTCTATTTATCGTCATTTAAACCCGTTGAAGTTTTAAAAGGCATTAAGTCAACACATGGTTCTGCTTCATTTATTAGAAAAGGGCTGGTTGTGGGACAATTTACAATTTCTATTGTTTTTATTATTAGTACCATTCTCGTGTATCAACAAATTCAGCATGTAAAAAACAGAGAATTGGGTTATGAAAAAGACCAACTAATTTCTATGAAAGTCAATGGGAATATGATTGAAAAATTCACAGCCATAAAACAAGATCTAATAAATACAGGAACAGTTAAAGATGTTGCTTTATGTAATTCGAACTTGCTTTCTGACGGAAATAATGGCTCTGGGTTAACATGGACAGATGGCACAAATACGGAAGATGTGTTAATTTCTTTTAGATATATCAGTTCTAGCTTCTTTAATACAACAGGTATGGAAATACTCGAAGGTAGAGGTTTTAGCGAAAATACGGCTAAAGACAGTACGAGTGTTATTGTAACGGAATCGTTAGCCAAATTAATGGGAGAAGGAACTGCTCTTGGAAAACAAATTACAAGAGGTGACACCTATACTGTAGTTGGTGTTGCAAAAGATTTTCAATATGGTGATATGTACGAAACTAGCGATCCGGTGCTTTTCTATAATCATTATGATCAAGCGCGCTATTTTTACTTGAAAACAAATGCTGAAGTCGCAACGCCTGATATACTATCTAAAGTAGAGGCTGTTATGAAAAAAAATAATCCAGCCTTTCCTTTTGAATACACTTTTGTAGATGAAAACTTTAATGCCAGATTTAGAAGTGAGCAACTGGTTGGAAAACTATCGCAAATCTTTGCTTTGCTTGCTATTTTAATATCCTGTCTTGGACTTTTTGGTCTAGCCGCTTATACAGCAGAACAACGCAGTAAAGAAATAGGTGTGAGAAAAGTTTTGGGAGCCAGTGTCACTAGTATTGTAAAACTATTATCGAAAGACTTTTTAAAGCTAGTTGGTCTTTCTATACTAATTTCCATTCCTATTGCATGGTACGTTATGAGTAATTGGCTTCAAGGTTATGCGTATCGCATAGAAATAAATTGGTGGATCTTTCTAATTGCAGGCATAGTTGCCATTCTAATTGCACTAGTAACAGTTAGTTTTCAAGCTGTAAAAGCCGCGATTGCAAATCCTGTAAAAAGTTTAAAAACAGAATAATAAAATAAATAAAACGATCATGAAAAATTTAAAATATTACATACTACTTGGTCTGATAACCATCATGCAATTAGGCTATTCACAAACAAAATTAACTGTAGATGCTTTCGATTCGGCTGAAATTAGTCCTCATATCCATGTAACATTTGTAGAAGGCACTGAAGAGTCTGTTACCATTGAAGAAAGCTTAGTCCCTGAAGACAAAATAAACATAAAAGTTAAAGGAAAAACGCTTCATATTTATTTAGACGACGCAAAAAATGTAACGAAAACCGATAATATGGATAGAGATGGTACAAAAATGTCTGTCCCTATTTATAAGGGTAAAATACTAACCATAACTGTTACTTACAAAAAATTAAAAGAGCTTACTATTAAAGGGGAAGGATCTACCTTGTTTAATAGCCCCATTAAAGCAGAAAGTTTCGATCTTAAAATTTATGGCGAATCTAAAATTGTCTTTAATGAAGTAGATTTTAATGAATTTGATGTAGATACCTATGGTGAAAGTTTTTTAGAAATTAAAAAAGGAAGGATCAACAATCAAAAAATCACGGCTTATGGGGAAGGACAAATCAATCTGTTTTCAATCGATAATAAAACCACTAAAATAACCGCTTATGGTGAAGCTGAGTTTAAAATAAATGCTTCTAATGTTATCAAAATTACAGCTTATGGCGAAGCTGAAATACAATATAAAGGTGATGCCACAATTGAAAAAGGCTTAACCATTGGAGATGTGAAAATTTCAAAAGTTGATTAATTAAAAATAATAAAAACTAAAAAATTATGCTTTTAAGACTCAATCAAGCTTCTAGAATAATTAAATCTGGAGGTAAAAAAATAAGCTTATTAGATACCATAAATCTCGATGTTGCAGAAGGGGAATTTATCTCTCTTATGGGGCCATCGGGTTCAGGAAAATCAACTTTACTGAATTGTATAGGTATGCTCGAAAATTTCACAGATGGTGGTTACGTGTTTTTAGAAGAACCCGTTCATCGCATGAAAGAAAGAGATAAAACAAAACTCTATAAGGAATATATAGGTTTTGTTTTTCAGGCGTATCATCTTATAGATGAATTAACCGTACAAGAAAATATAGAAACCCCATTACTCTATAAAAACGTGAAATCTTCTGAGCGTAAAGCTTTAGTCGCAGATATTTTAGATCGCTTTAATATTGTAGGGAAGAAAGATTTATTTCCATCGCAATTAAGTGGTGGCCAACAGCAATTAGTTGGAATAGCCAGAGCTCTAATTTCAAAACCCAAACTTATTTTAGCAGATGAACCAACCGGAAACTTAAACTCTAAGCAAGGCATTGAAATTATGGAGTTGTTTGCAGAATTAAACAAAGAAGGTGTCACCATTATTCAAGCAACACATTCGGAAAGCAATGCCGCTTTTGGCTCACGAATTATTAATCTTTTAGATGGGAAAATAGTTGCTGAATAATATAAATATTATGATATCAAAAAAATAAGCTAACTGAAAGGATATGGAATGTTTGAAATTTGTTTTGATAAAAAGCTAAAGGAATCAAAATTTTTCTACTTATTGTATTATCGTTTTTAATTGATATTTTTTCATTTTGATTGGTCTACTTATACTTCTTTGTTTGATAATTCAAAATTTTAAATAATAGCTTTCAAATTAATAGAGTGATCTGATTTTTGAAAAAATTGACGGGTGTTTTTTGAAATTCAATACAGTGTATTTTGTTGTAAATAAATGTTTTTAAACTAAAATCATGATTTTAATTTCTGCCTTCAATCATTCCTCATATGTTGTGCTTATGTATAAAATATCATTTTGAATGCTATCGATGACGTAGGATACTTTTTTTACACCATCTACGGGTATTTTTAAATATCTAGCAAAATTAGTATCGCCTATTGAACAGTAAATTAATGGATCGTCACTTAAAATGTCGAAATCAAGAACTTTATATGCTGAAGTATCCTTAGGTTTAAGGTCTTCAAACTTCATGGAAAATAACATGACATTAGAAAAATGTTTTTCACTGTGATTTATTACCCTAATGTTAGTAGTATTAGTCCATGAGATTTTATCTATACTCTCATAAATAGCAAAGAGAATAAACAACGCTGTAAATATGCCGATTTTCATATTGTTAGGTAATTAATAAATGTGTAAATACTTTAACCTGAAATATTAATGTAATATACTAAATAGTATTGAACCATTAATAGTTCGAAAAAATAAGGCAAGAAAATCATAAGATGCGAATTATAATGCGGAGGTCTTCTAAATTTAACTTACTTAAATCTTGTTACACAGTTGATTCAAAAAATATTACCTTTATATTAGCATTGTGTATAACCTAGTTCAGAAATAATTCGCTATCCTATAACCATCAATTTTAAAAAATTAGATATGAAAATTTCTTTTTTGGTTGTATTCATATTATTCAGTTCTCATATTTATAGTCAATTACAAATTACCGGTACCGTTTTGGAATTCAATACATCACGAAAGGAAAAAATCCTACCTCAGGTAAATGTTATTTGGTTAAATAGTACTATTGGTACTGCTACAAACGAAAAGGGAGAATTTAGTCTTCCTTTTAGCAATGAATACAAAAAAATTGTAATTAGCTATGTTGGTTACAGAACAGATACCATTACAGTTAATAGACCCAATTTAGGGAAAATATGGCTACATCCCGATATAGAATTAGAGGAGGTTATATTGCGCAAAAAAATAAAACCTATCCAAAAATCGTTGTTTAATGTTCAAAATGTTGTTACAGTAGATAGCAGGGAAATGTTAAAGGCTGCATGCTGTAATTTATCAGAAAGCTTTGAAACGAATCCAGCAGTAGACGTCAATATTTCTGATGCAGTTACAGGAGCCAAGCAAATACAGATGTTGGGATTAAATAGTCCCTACTTATTGTTTACTCAGGAAAACATGCCTTCCGTAAGAGGAGCCTCACAAGTTTATGGATTATCCTTCATTCCTGGATCTTGGATAGAAAGTATTCAAATTACTAAAGGTTCTGGTAGCGTTCTGAATGGTTTTGAGAGTATCTCGGGACAAATTAATAGTGAGTTGGTGAAACCTTTGACAGATCAGAAATTTTTTTTAAATATGTATGCCAATAATTACGGCCGATACGAACTGAATACTCGATATAATAAAATCATATCTGATAAATTAGCTACCGGTATATATTTTCATACTAATCTTAGAAATGAAAAGATAGATCGAAACCACGATAACTTTTTGGACACACCTTTGGGTAATCAGCTAAATTTTATGAACAGATGGCAATTTATGGACCCTGACAATGGATGGGTAAGTTTCTTTAATGTCCAATTTTTATTAGATGAAAAACAAACAGGAGAAAAAAACTTTAATCCAGCAACGGATAAATTTACCAACAATGCATGGGGAAGTGAGGTGAAATCTAAAAGATTAGACCTTTCTGCTAAGTTGGGTTATGTTTTTCCAGACTTACCTTATCAAAGTTTTGGTTATCAAACCTCTTACACCCATCACGACCAAAACTCTTATTATGGATACAATATTTATGATATTGAACAAACTTCTTATTATTCTAATGCTATTTTTAATAGTATCATTGGAAGTACACAACATAAATTTAAAACGGGTATTAGTTTTACTTCCGACTATTTTAAGGAAAAAGTAAATAACCAAAATCTAGAAAGACAAGAGAATTCTTTTGGTGCTTTCTTTGAGTACACCTATGATAACCTTGAGAAACTGAGCTTTGTAGCTGGACTTAGAGTGGATACAGATAATTGGTTAGGTACATTTATTACACCTCGTTTACATTTAAGATATTCGCTTTGGGATAAAGCCAGTCTAAGATTATCTGCTGGAAGAGGGGAGAGAATGGCAAATATATTCGCTGAAAATCAACAGCTTTTTGCCTCGTCTAGAGTTATTAATATTATGGATAGTACTGATTATTCTTATAACGTAAATCGGGAGATTGCATGGAACTTTGGTATTGGTTTTATTCAAAAATTATACCTATGGAATAGGGCAATGGACATTTCACTGGATTATTATATAACTAATTTTAAGGAACAAGTAGTTACCGATTGGGAAGATCCACAAGAGGTGTCTTTTTATCCCTTGGATGGAAAGAGTATTTCAAAAAGTTTACAGGTAGATTTGAATTATGAAATAATTCAAAACCTAGATATAAGATTAACCTATAAAAATTATAATGTAAAAACAGATTACCAATCGGGTATCTTGCAAAAACCATTACAGCCATTGCATCGTTTTTTTACTAACATAAGTTATGAAACACTCAAAAAGTATAGAGGATCACAATGGAGAATGGATTTTACCTTGCATTGGACAGGTGAACAAAGATTGCCTAATACATCAACAAATCCATTAGAGTTTCAGCTTGTCCCATATTCTAATTCCTACAGTATTATTAATTTCAATTTTACTCGAGTCCTTAATGAAAAGTTAGATATTTATTTAGGAGGTGAGAATATTGGAAATGTTGTCCAAAAATCACCTATCATTGATGCAGAAGACCCCTTTGGACCTTATTTTGATAGTATTATATTATACGCACCTGTATTAGGTGAAACCTATTATCTTGGGTTTAGATACAAGTTAAAATAGAAATAAGGATTAAAAGAGGATGTGCTTATTTGTAGTAATCTATTGTGATTCAGGTTTAAAGTATTATTGAGACTTAAATATATAGCTTTAGTTTTCGTAATTTTATTTACATATTAATTCAATAAAAATCAAAATAATGAAAAGATCAATCAGTCTAAAAAATATTTTCATAATTGCTGTCACGTGCTTTTTTGGAATGCAAATACAAGCTCAGAATAAGGAGAAAAACAAGAAAATAAGCATAGAAGTAAAGGGGAATTGTGGAATGTGTAAAGCACGTATAGAAAAAGCAGCAACAAAAGTAAAAGGGGTGAAATATGTAAATTGGAACATTCCTTCCAAGGAACTAATCTTGATATTAGACGAAAATAAATGTACACTTATTGAAGTCGAAGAAGCAATAGCGAATGTAGGGCATGACACCGATTTAGAAAAGGCAAATAATAAGGTTTATAACAATTTGCCTCCATGTTGCAAATATAGAGATCCAAATAGTTTGAAATTAGACCATAATTAAATGTGTCAATAAGCGATTAAGAAAAAACTTAAACGAACTAACAGTAAGAAAGAAACCTATTTCTCTCATTCATAATCCTGTTTTTAGTTTAAGTTTCTATGAGAATTACATTTTAATAACGCGCTTTGCTAATAGAATATTTCCATTTGCATCAACAACATTTATAACATAAAAACCAGTGGATAGCCCATACAATTTATTAATAATTATGGTATTAGTATTATGAAATGCTTCCTGTCTGATTAAACCTCCCATCATATTATATACAGATACAGTACAATTAGTATTCGTATTGAGCTTGATTGTAATCTTATCTGAAAATGGATTTGGATAAGTGTCTATAATTATCGGGGTGTCATCCTTGTTATCTTCTTCCCAGACAATTGTTGTATTAATATTTTCATCATAGCTATATGCTTTCTGCTGTCTAACATTAGTTACAGAATTAGACATCTTTTGTGCAATATAATTATTATCATCTATGGCGGCAACAAAAGTAGAACCTGAAGCAGCTTCAAAACCTGGCAATAGATTAATTTCGTTCACCGATTCTATTCTACAATTTGTACCCATTGGAACAATAAAATTATTATCCACTTCTATTAAATACTGATAATAAAATAGCTCTTCGGTCCTGTGTGTATTACTTACAATATAATTATTAAGTTTTGCGATACCACCAGAACCATAGAAAACTCCTAACGATCTAGTGTCTGTTATGTCGTTTGGATTTACCAAAGGTAGAGTTTGTCCGTCAAAAACATAAGTACCGTCATATCTTAACATAGATGTAGTCAAAAATGCAGAATTTTGATGCGTTTCTTCCCAGTTGTACCATACAAAATCTATAAAAGTATGATGAAGGTAAAATATAGGATCTCTTGGAGATAGAGGCGTAGGCATGGCTCCTCCTGTCCAGACATGCGCCCCCCTGTGAACATTTTTTCTTTCCAATTCATTAGAAAATTCGAAAAAATTTGAAATGTTATATAAAGAATTAAGCTCTGAAGGTGTAGGCATCGGTCCGTTGTTCGCTAAGTTTCTTCTCAAATTCCAATTCGTATTAAAACTACCCATAAAATTTTCGTCCCATAATGGTGAATCTAATGCTTGATCGCTTGGTGTTTCCCAAAAGGCCAAACTTATTTTAGGATTAATATCTTGAACAGCTTGTTCCATTTCGAACATTTGGCGTCTATGCCATGCCAAAAATATTTCACGCTCAGATTCGTCAGGAAGATTGAAGTGTAAATCTCGACGTGTAGGATCAATAGTATTATCAAAATTAAAATACTGACTATGAAAAACAGCCAAGTCATTAAATAAATCTGGACCGTTCCTTAATTCATAAAATGCATTGACCAATTCGGTTTTCTCGTAAACCGTCATTTCCTGATAATTCTTTCGAATACTTTGTGCGCCTAGGTTATTTGCAAAACATAAAAGAATTAATATCTTGTAAATGTGTTTCATATTTGATTTAATTGTAAGATTCTTTAGTGAATTAAATACTCTAGGGAGTTATTATTCTTTGATAAGATTAGTAAAAAATATCTGATAAATCATTTTAAATCGCTGAACAGTAATTAATTACTTATAAAGTGAGAATATTTTAAATTGAATGCAAGAATCAACTTATATAAATAAATAAAAAATCTAAAATATAGATGTAAATATATTATTTGGATATAAAAAAATGAAGCTAAAGTACATCTTGAAATGAATTCTCAGAGATCTGTAGTTCTAAGACTATAGTTACGAATATTCACAGAGATTTTATGAAAATTATTATCCTAATACGACTCGATAGCAAAGTTGTTTTCTTTTTTTAATGCAGTTAAAATCACATACATTAAGCTGTAAATTCTGTAATTTACATACAAGAATATTTGTGGTTTTTATAGTAGTAGGGGGAGGACTTTAGTGCTTTATTGAACTCAGCATTTATTTAAATGCAATAAAAGCGTCTTGATTAATACTCTTTTGCTATTGAATTAAATAAGCCGAATTAAGAATATAGCTTTGTTTTATAAGAAGTGTATAAATTCCATTTTATTTTAGCATTTCTGTATGTTGGTTTTTCAATACCCTTTTCGAAATTTATTAAGGCTATTTTAGCAGCAACGCGCCAGGTAAAACATAAATCTTTCCAAGCTTTAAAAATGCTTGTATTGGCATCATAAATATGAGTCGGTTCTCCACCAACTCCGTTTACCTCAAGAATTTTATAATTTTCGCCCATTTTAAGAGCTTCTATCGATGCGACCTTAATGTCAAAACGACCAAAGTAAAAGTCCTTCATACTATGGCTTAAATTATCGAAAACCTTTAATAAAGCATCATCTACCAAATCATTACCATTAATAAATTGTGTTCCTCTATTATGGTTGCCAATCTTTTCCAGAGTTACAATTTCTCCTTCAGAAATAATCGTATTCCAAGTTTTATTAAACTTTTTGTTTAGTTTGTCTTTATGTAAAATGGCACGAGGATTCTGATTAATCAATTCAGCTAAAGTATGCTTTCCATCACCTTTAATTTCTAAAAACGCTTTTATTGTAAAAGAGGGAATATATCCTTTACTTTCATTGGGATATCTATAGTAAAAAATTCCTATTTCTAAAGGCGCTTCAATATATTCTTGAATAATATGATCCACTCGCAAATCGGCTAATGCACTTTCGAGCATATTTATAGTATCGATTTTACTAACTTTTAATCCTCTAAAACCAATATCCGGTTTTAGAATAATTGGGAAGTTTATGTTAGCGATTTCCATGCCTTCAAAGACTTTTTTAGCAGAAGTATTAATTCTAACAAACAACATGTTGGGCTTGAAAACATTTGGTACTAACTGTAAAGTTTTAAATTTTGAATCACTAAGAATAAAACCATCGATAGCAGGGTTTGTGCTTAAAAAGAAGAATAAATTTTTTGTTTTTATGGCAAGCCATCCATGCTGAATCCACACCGGAATATAAAAGAACCAACTAGGCCAATACTCCACATTAGTGAATTTTATATACCAAGGTTTGGTTTTTAATGACCACTTAATTTTTCGCCTATTCTTTAATGTTTCTTCCAATTACTGTTCGTTTATTTAAAAGATTGGTTTTTCCTTATACAACTTTTTAAAGTGTATTAAAATAGGTGTTATGATTTTCTGAGTTTCAGATTTTCTGAATAAGTTATTTTCATTTTAAAATTGATACATAGCATGTTTATTTCGTTTTTCTATTTCTTTTAACAAACTAAATTAAACACTTTAAAACGATATCATCTTCTAAATTTACTTGTTATGCTCTGTTACTTGTCCTAAAAGTGAGCTACAATTAAGAGAAAGAGAATCAGTTGTTTCATTGGTATTATTTTTAAGAATATAGTTTAAACTTGTTTGTCTTTCATTACAAATGACTTGAGTGATACTTACTGTTTGCACGGTAGAATGGCTAAATATAAAAGGCGTGATTTCGTTTTTACCGTGTATGTGAAGCATAAGATCTACATTACTATCCTTTCCTTTTAGTTCTTCTAGAAAATAGTTTTCTTTTTTAGCATGCTCATCTGCGGTATATAAAGTTGCCGAAGACCATAAGTATGGCGTTTTTGTTGGTAAATCACTTATATGTTTTTTAGTACCGTCCCAAACAAGTTTTTGAATATGATCGGGCTCTATTAGCAACAATGTAAAAGGTTCTATGTTTTCTAAAATAACAGTTAATGCATAGTTCTTAAAGTCATTTGCTTCAAAGGAATCTAAAACAATTTGTCCTCTACTTTTTCTGTATGTTGGATTTGGTTTGTGCTTTAAAAAGGCACCATTAAGCAAACAGGCTGTCCTTCCCTGTTCATCTGTTGCAATCCACGATCCTCCTTTTAAAACATCTATAGGGCTGTAAATAATCTCACCATTATTTAATTGCATTTTGCTTGGCAACTTTGTTTTACGATCGGGATTCTCATCTCTATTCGAGGTGAGTATATAACCATTTTTTAATGGTACATAACTTACTGTACACATACCTTTCTATTTCTTATGGTTGATGATGAAATTCCGAAATCATCTGATATAGTTTCCTCTAGTTCTAATGTTTGCATTCCTATTTTTATAATGGCCAGATGGTGTACTAAGTGCTCGATATTATACAATAACTCTCTAAAAAATGTGGTTTGTACAGAAACAGCTTGATCTGTAAAATCCGTGCTATAATCTGCGGAAAGTGTTAACTCAAAATCTGTTTGATAGGTATTCAACGCGTTTAATAAACGTTCGATAACCAATACACATTTTTCTGTGCTAGTCTCCACTTTTTTATCCCTTTTTCGATCATCATAGTTCAAGTGTTTTAAATGTACACAATCAAATAAACAGAGATAGAACTCTAAAACATGTCTTACATGTGCACCTATTGTGGAATTGTCTAATACATTTAAGGGTTCTGATAATTGATCATCAGAAAGGTTTTTAGCCAATTCTTTAAGTTGGTTTAAGTGATTACTAGTTATTAATGTTATACTCATTATGATATGAAAAATTATCTATTGTTTATCGAACGGCTTATAGAATAATGCCTTTAATTTATAAGTTCACATCTGATTTTGAAATTGCGAAGCTTTCCACATTCCTTATTATACAGAGACTTGATGTTACAAAATAGTAAATATATTTATATGAGTCGTAATGTTATGGCTTTACTATCTTATTTTGTTAATCGTGAAGAATATAGAAGCGTTATAATTAAAGATTCTGTTGAACAGGACATGCTGAATTTATTAAAAATAGTAAAATGTTTTGAAGTATATTCTGAGTTTAGCATCTTCCAAATTAAAAATAATTAAGAAGGTAACGGTAATAAAAAAATAGTTGCACGAGAGGTTTTTAACAAAAGTTAATTGATGAAATTTCTGCCAAATTAGTTAGTCATTATCGTGAAAACTGATTATAGTAATCTTTTATCAAATTTTCAACAGGTTTATTTTGAGGTGTGAATCTAGAATCGTTTACACCACCAGAAGTTTCATGATTTATAAACCATTTCCAAACAAATCCACCAGCAAACCATTCTTCTCCCCAAAACGTTTCAAATAAAGCTTTGGTACAATTTACCTGAGCATCAAGATTAACTTGAATCATATTTCTGTCACTGTTCCAAGGTGCTTTGCCACTATAATCTACACTTCTGTAACCATATTCTGTAAACAAAATAGACTTATCGTATTGCTTAGAAAATTCTGAAACCACTATTTTATGAGATTTCCAACCGTCCATAGCATCTTCAAAACTAGGTGTTTTATTAGGGCTAACAGGAAAGTAGGCATTAATACCAATATAATCTAATTCAGCCCAAAAGGGTGTGTCCTTAAATTCATCCCAATTTGCGGCATAGGTTAATTTTCCAGAATACACCTTTTTAATATTTTTTATTAACGCATACCAATACTCAGGTCTCGCAGTAATAAACTGCTCCAATTCTGTTCCAATACAAAACATATCCACTTTAGCTTCTTCTGCTAATTTCGCATATTCCATTATGAATTTAGAATATGAATCTTCTAGAATAATCCAATTGGCTTCGTTTTGCATGCTAATATTCCCCGTAAACTCACCTTGTCTAACCCAAATTTGAGGTTTAAGCATAACTTTTATGTTTTGCTTTTGTAGCTCCTCTATGTATAGTTTAGAGCCAGTTCTTGTTTCTCCATACCATTGTCTGTCGCTATTATATATAATGTCTGGATGATTAAGGTCTTTAATAGAACCAAAAGGCATAACAGCAGCATAGTTAGCATGAATAGCGACAAGAGGTGCTATATTATTGCCTTTAACAGCGTGTCTAGAGGCAACAAAACTCACACCATTAATTTTTTGTGTTTGATTTTGGCAAGAGAGGATACTAAACAGTAATAAGAATAATAGGCAGTTGATTAATTTCATAGTAGGATTTTCAAAACTTCGAATTTAGTATAAATCATTATACAACAGTTTCAAAATTTTGCTAAAATTTGAACAACATGATAAAAGTTGATGTGCTATTTTAAAATCGTTTTAAAATCCATGGTGAGTATATCTTGAATTAAAATAATTTTGAATTTTTAAAGTAATAAGAGGGTCTAGACTTATTTAAACCTTACAAACTCTCTATAATTTAAATACTTTCTAAATAAGAAGCCGCTTATAAGTTATTACCTTTAAGTTCGACCTAACATAAGATAACAATTAATCTATGGAACACATTGCCATTATAGGAAACGGAATTTCTGGGGTAACTCTAGCGAGACATATTAGAAAAAACTCCGACAAAAAAATCACTATAATTTCTTCGGAAACTGAATACTTTTTCTCTCGTACTGCACTCATGTATATTTATATGGGGCACATGAAATTTGAACACACCAAACCTTACGAAGATTGGTTTTGGAAAAAAAACAGAATCGAATTAAAGAAAGGGTTTGTAAAACAAGTCGATACAAAAACGAAAACGCTTTATTTTGCTGAAGGCGATCGTCTTGAATACGATAAACTTGTTATTGCTACAGGAAGTAAACCTAATAAATTTGGTTGGCCTGGTCAGGATTTAGAAGGTGTTATGGGCATGTATGCTAAACAAGATTTAGATAGTTTAGAAAAATATGCTCCTAATAAAGACGTGTGTAAAAGAGCTGTTATTGTAGGCGGTGGTTTAATTGGTATTGAAATGGCCGAAATGTTGAATAGCCGAAGTATTCCTGTAACATTTTTAGTCAGAGAAAATAGTTTTTGGAATGGTGTATTACCAAATGGTGAAAGTGAAATGGTTAATCGACATATTAAAAATCACCATATAGATCTTAGGTTATCTACAAATTTGAAGGAAATTATTTCTGACGAAAATGGTAAAGTGAAATCTGTAATTATTGAAGAAACAGGAGAAGAAATTCCGTGTAATGTAGTTGGTCTTACTGCAGGAGTTACACCAAATATTGACTTTTTAAGAGATTCCGGAATAGATATAGGCAGAGGTGTAAAAGTGAATCGTTTTTTAGAAACCAATATACCTAATATTTATGCCCTTGGTGATTGTGCAGAGCAACATGAAGCTATTGGAAACAGGCGTGCAATTGAAGCCGTTTGGTATACAGGCCGTATGATGGGTGAAGTTTTAGCACAAACTATTTGTGGTAATAAAATGGAATATAAGCCAGGACATTGGTTTAACTCGGCAAAATTTTTAGATATCGAATATCAAACGTATGGTTGGGTGTTTGGCGATAAAAATAAACCAGAATACGAACACCATTTCCATTGGAAACATGCAGACGACACGAAATGTATTACTGTAGCTTATCATAAAGAGACCAATGCGTTTTTAGGAATTAACACCTTCGGAATTCGTATGCGTCATGACGTGTTCGATCGTTGGCTTACAGAACATAGAGATCTAGATTATGTGATGAAACATCTTCCAGAAGCTAATTTTGATCCTGAATTCTATTCTCACTTTGAAAGCGAGATTTTACAAGTCTACACTAACCAATTACAAACAGTATAAAATGAGTAATAAAATAAACAATAGTATGTCATTGGCTAATCCCGATGCATTAGATATTACTAATAAACAAAAAATTGCACTTGCCATTGGTTCGGTGGGACTATTTATATTCATCTTAGCGCTTTTAAATACTAATTTTCCTAATAAAGCGGTATTTATAACACTTTCCTTAGGATCTATTTTTGGAGGTGTAATTTTATATTCTAGAGAAGCCTATCTTCATAAATTGGAAGGGATAAAAAACGATGGTGTTTGGTTTAAATCAATTTCTTCTCGTGGTATTTTAGGGTGGATGCTTGGTGTTGTATTAACCACGTTTTACATTGTACTGTACTTTTTTCCTAAATATTTAGGATTAGGAACCAACGGAGAAGCGAACTCAGGATTAATTGGCTTTTTCGATCCTTTAAGTCAGTTGTTAAGTGGGAGAGATGCGAGTCAGTGGTTTGTTTATGGTGTATTGTATACGGTTGCCATATTAGCTTTCGGGTATAAGTTTATGTTAAAATACAGACATAATCGCTACCAGCAATTACGTACAGGATCGGTTATGTTTTTTCAATTGGGTTTTGCCTTTTTGATTCCTGAATTTATGTACGTTATGAATAACGGTTTGCCATACTACGATCTTAAAAGTATATGGCCACTTAACTACTATATTTTTGATGAATGGTCTGTAAAAGGGTTTCTTTCTACAGGAAATATTGGTTTGGCATTGTTGTTATTTGGTTTACTATCTATCTTTGTTATTACACCTATTTTAACATACAAATATGGTAAACGTTGGTATTGTTCTTGGGTTTGTGGTTGTGGTGGATTAGCAGAAACTGCCGGTGATTCTTTTAGACAACTATCCTCTAAAAAAATGTCTGCTTGGAAGTTAGAACGTTGGTTAATTCATACCGTTTTAGTCTTTTCTATAGTGATGACGGTTGCTATGGTATATTCATATTTAGGTTATGATAAAAATGATTTCTGGTTAACAAGAGGTGTCTTTATCTCTTTAGTGATTGGGTTTTTAACAGTCGTTTTTGCTGCCGTGATGTACTTTAAAAGACAAGAATTAGGTAAAGATGCCAAAATGGGTGCTATTGGTTACGCGGTAGTTATTGCGTTACTATTAATTATGCATTTTACAGGAACTACAGAGCATTTGTTTTTTATTAAAGGCGGAACTTTAAGATCTGCTTATGGCTTGTATATCGGATCGATTTTTTCTGGAGTTATCGGAACAGGATTTTATCCGATTTTGGGAAACCGTTCTTGGTGTCGATTTGGGTGCCCAATGGCTGCTATTTTAGGGTTTCAGCAACGTTTATTTTCTAAATTTAGAATTACAACCAATGGCGGACAGTGTATTTCTTGTGGAAACTGTTCTAACAGTTGTGAAATGGGAATCGATGTAAGAGCTTATGCTCAGAAAGGTGAAAATATTGTACGCTCTAGTTGCGTGGGGTGTGGTATTTGTGCTGCAGTTTGCCCAAGAGGTGTTCTAAAATTAGAAAACGATTCTATGGAAGGACGTATTAATCCAACAGAAGTACTTTTAGGAAATGATGTTGATTTAATGGATTTACTTAATAAGAAATAGTTTAAACTCCTTTAAAATAAGGAAAGTTAGGTGTTGCACAGGTTGTAAATAATTTTTATATACACTAGTTGTGTGTAATTCTAAAAATTTAAATCAAATTGATTCATAAAATAATAAAAATAGCTTACTCTTTTTTGGATTTCAAGCTTCATTATTGCATCAGATTTGTATTAAATTTTATGGTTAATAATTCCTAATCATGGTGTGTTTTATTCGCTATAAAGGAAGTTTCTCAATCATTATGCATTTCCATTGCTATACATAGTTATCCCTTGTTTTTTCTATGTTATTCTATCTTTTATGTTTTTACATAATTAAATTAGAATCTGTATAAAAACAAAACACTTTCGTTAGGTAGGTCTCTACAGAACGAAAGTGTTTTTTATATAATATAAAGATGAAAATTCAAAAGGGAGCAACCTTTTTATAAGAATAAAAGTTGCGTAATAATATATATTGGTAATAAAATAATAAGTGAAAATTTAAACATATATCCAAAAAAGCTAGGCATTTTAATACCATGATCTTCAGCAATAGATTTTACCATAAAGTTTGGACCATTTCCAATGTAGGTTAATGCTCCAAAGAAAACAGCACTAGTCGCAATGGCTTTTAAAATGTGTTCGGCTACATTAGCAACTATTGGAACATTTTCGGCGATAACAATATTTGAAGCTACACTATGAAAAGCAACTGCAGTTGGTGTGTTGTCCAAAAATGCACTTAAAAACCCTGTTGCATAATAGAACTGCCATGCTTCTGTAAGTCCCATACCTGGGGCGTGTTGTTTTAGAAAGATTAGAGTTGGTGTCATGGTTATAAAAATACCAATGAATATAACAGCGACTTCTACAATAGGTCCCCATGAAAATTTATTTCTATCACGTGTTTTTTGAGGAGTTGTAAAGTATGCGATTGCAGTTAATATAACAAGCACAATTTCGCGTAAATGTTTTAGCCAAAAAGGAGCATCTTCTTTTGCCATTTCAGGGATTACATCGTGGTTAATGAAAGCAACAGATAAAATTACGCCTAATAAATAGATAAAATTTATTGCACCTGTAATACGTATAGGTTCTATTTCTCGTGCATCAGCTTCAAGATTTGATTTAGGTTCCTTTTTGTAATATCTAGTATCCATTATAAAATAAATTATAAGTAGAAGTGCTCCTGTAAATGCCCATTCTGGAACGAGGTTGAAAAACCACATAAAACTAGCTCCTCTTAAATATAACATTAATAATGGTGGATCTCCTAACGGAGTTAAAAGTCCTCCACAATTGGCAACAGCAGCAATAAAGAATAAAATGGTATGTATGTTATATTTTCTCTGGTGGTTAATTGAAATTACTGGACGTATAAGTAGCATAGCAGCACCAGTTGTTCCCATAAATGACGCTAATAGGTATCCAATACCTAAAAACAAAGTGTTAACCCAAGGTTTGGCTTTAATATCTCCGCTAAGATGTATACCTCCCGTAATTACAAATAATGATGTTAATAAAACAATGAAAGGTAGGTAGTCTCCTAAAATTTGGTGTTTAAGATGTTCTGTGAGTTCCATACTCACCAAATAATAAATTGTAGGGATACTTAAAACTGCTGAAAACAATAATTTATTACGATTATTTTCCCACCATTCCTCCGCAACAAGAGGTCCAATAGCTATAGCTAATAAAATAATAAAAAATGGAATTGAAGGCCAAAGAGGAATTTGTTGTACTAATTCTGTACTAGTATATATTAACAACATGACATAAATTTTATGGGACTGCTTTTGTATGACTAATTTAAAAAAATATATATTATGGAACCTCTATATTTTTGTTTAATTTTTATCTAAATGGTAAGAAATGAGATTTATTAAATTATGATTTTTTTCAATTAATCTTAAGCTTAATAAATTTGGAAGTCTAATTTGTTGTTAAATATTTATAAATCAGTGATTTTAATAATTCTTAAATTAAAGGATATTGTTGTCTTATTTCTCGTGTTTAGTGCAGTTTTTTTGATAAAAAAATACGTAATCAATATCAAAATTGCCAAATAAATTTAAGTGTTTTGAGTCTATTTGAGTATAGTTATCTAAAAATAACGCAGATTTGTGAGTATTGCAAAGCTGTTTTTACATAAAAAACGTTAAAAATAAAATTTGAATCCCCGTAAAATGCACGTTTTTTTATTTTTCATTCTGTAAATAGGTCTTATCAATAAAAGCACATTATTCAAATATAATTGAACACTGATTTGGGTTTTTAAAGCCGAATTGTATTTGGTAAAGTTATGTTCAATACTAATCTATTCACTTAAATTTCGAAGTATGAGATAGGTTAAAAACACAGTGGTTATAGGTGTTTGTCCGAATAATATTTTACATAACCTTAATATTAAAGGTGCTTTAGAACTTGTTAACTTTGAAAAAAAGTTAATATATAATTTATATGAATCAACAGGCTGAGCTTGATTTCGATCTAGTTTTTAATACCTATTGGAGTGGGTTGTATATTTATGCATATAATATTTTGAAAGATCGTTCTGCATCTGAAGATATTGTACAAGATGTATTTTTAGATTTTTGGAAAAGATCATTCTCAGTTGAAATTTCTCATGTAAAAGCTTATTTTTATCAAGCGGTAAAATATCAATGTGTTAATGAGTTAAAAAAGAGAAAAATTACATCTGTAGATTTAGAACACATTGAATCCCTCTTTTTACAAGATGACCTTCCTTCAGATTTTAATTACGATGATAAAACTCTAGGTCTTATTAGTATGATAATAGATGAAAAATTACCTTTAAAATGTAAGGAGATTTTTAAACTCCGCTATTATGAAGATATCAGTCCAAAAGAGATTGCTGTGCGATTAAATATATCGGTTAGTACAGTGGAAAATCAAATATATAAAGCACTCAAAATATTAAGATCAAACTCCGATCTTAACTTAAATATTTCAATGCTAATCTTAATTCATCATTACTCAATACTGTATTAACGTTAATTCAGCGTTAAAGACTTTAAGCAATCGTTAAGCGTTAAAAATCGCGTAGGTGTAATTATAAAAATAGATACTTAGTAAGAAACTGAGTACTTATGACCGATTACGAATTTAAAGATTTACTTCATCGTTACACTAATAATAACACCTCTGAAAGAGAATCTTTCGTCGTAGAGAGCTATCTAGAACGTTTTCAAAAAGACGGCTTAAGTGAAACGGATATAAAGTACAATTTAGACGTAAAAAACAGAATCTACTCAAATATTTTAAAGCATAAGAAAAAGGCAACAGTCTTTAATTTTAGAAACATAGCAGCTGCAGTATTATTATGTATTACGTCTTCTATACTTTTTAATATCATATCATCTAAAACAGAATTTATAGAAGTTGTTGCCCAAAGAGGAGAACAAACTAAAGTTCTTTTAAATGATTCTTCGGTGGTGTATTTAAATTCAGGAAGCACACTAAAATACCCAAAAGCTTTTGCAAAAAACGCTAGAGTAGTTACTCTAGAAGGTGAAGCCTTTTTTAAAGTAAAATCCAATCCAGAAAAACCATTCATTGTAACCTCTAATGCTTTTGAGACAAAAGTGTTAGGAACTCAATTTGTAATATCTAATTACAAAAATGTTACGCCTTCAGTCACTGTGAGTTCTGGAAAAGTAAAAGTGACCAATAAAAACGACACAAAAAACAGTCTTGTTTTAATTAAAAACGAAAGAGTAAAATTATCAAGCCTGTCTGAAGGTTTAATCAAAGAACATGTACAAGCCAAAAATTATACCACTTGGATTGACGGCTCTTTAGTTTTCAATAAAGCGAATTTGGTTGAAGTGGTTAATATGCTAAATCAGAAATATAGTAAGACTATTAAAATCACTTCTGAAACGTATTCGGAATGTACAATTAGCGGGACTTACAAAGACAAATCCCTAAACGATATCCTTGAAAGTTTACACTTTATATACGATATCGAATTTAAATATATAGATAATAAAACAATAGAATTAATAGCTAAACCCTGTAAAAATTAAAGCCTATGTGATAACGACTACCACCTCCAAAAAAAAAACTCGATAAAGGCTGCAACCCATACCGAGCACTATTAAAAACTAATCTGTGAAAATTAATTTAAATATCAAATATATTCAAAATATGTGTTTTGTTTCAAAAAAAAGTATAAAACGATCGCAATTCGCAATTGCCCTGTTGTTGTTTTGTTGTTTTCAAATATCAAATGCAATACCATTAATACCTAATAATTTAAATCAAACAAAGGTTGTATTAAACATAAAAGACGCAACTATTATTGAAGTTTTCGAGTCTATAGAAAGCCAAACGTCCTTAAATTTTATTTTTCCTGATGAAGTAAGGGACATAAAAAAAACCATTTCGTATTCTAATAAAATTACAAGTGTATCTAGTGTTTTAGATCAGTTGGTGCTACAAATGGAAATCGGTTATAGTATTTCTAACAATACAGTCTCTGTTAGAATTAAAAAGCAAAGCGAATTACAACAGCAATTATTAACTAGAGGTTTAGTGACCGACGAAAATAATATGCCTATTCCAGGAGTAGACGTGTTATTAAAAGGAACATTGAAAGGAACCATAACAGATTTTGATGGAAAATTTGAATTGGAAACACAGTCTATTAACGACATATTTGTGTTTACCCATATAGGTTACAATACAAAAGAACTTAAAGCATCATCCTATATTCAGGTACAAATGGTAGAGAATATCACTGGTTTAGACGAGGTTCTTGTTATTGGTTACGGAAAACAAAAGAAAAGAGACCTTACGGGAGCGGTAGCTTCGGTTAATGAAAAGGATTTCTCAGAAATTCCGGTTTCAAATCCATTAAGTGCAATCAAAGGAAAAGTTGCAGGAGTAGATGTTTATAATTCCAGTAACGAGCCAGGAAGTTCTGTAAATATTAGTATCCGTGGAGACAACTCAATTGGTGCAAATAATAATCCGTTAATCGTGTTAGATGGTATTCCACTAAATACTGGATTTGAAGAGATTAATCCGAATGATATTGCATCTATGGAAATTCTTAAAGATGCCTCTGCAACGGCAATTTATGGATCTAGAGCCTCTAATGGTGTTATTATAATTACAACTAAACGTGGTAAATCTGGAGAAACAAGAACGACTTTCAGCACGTATTATGGGATTACTACGCCTATAAACAACCTAGATTTAATGAATGGCGAAGAGTTTGCTCAGCTTAGAAGAGAAGCAAACCGCACGGTATCCGAAAACGGAAACTATCCAGATGATGAAGACATTTTTGATAATATCGCTTTAGAGTCTATACAAAATGGTACAGATACAGATTGGCAAGATTTTATTTATCATCCTGGAAGTAAAGAAAATTATCAGTTATCAATTACTGGAGGAAAAGAAAATACGCAATTCGCAACGTCCTTAAATTTTTATCAAGAAAATGGAGTTGTAGATAATGCAGATTATCAGAGAGGTTCCATTAGGATTAATTTAGATCATAAAATGAATAAATTTAAAATAGGTGTATCTTCTTTCTTAAGTCGCTCTAAACAAAATGTTGTTCAAAATGATTTGTATGATAATGTTTTAAGATTAAGTCCGCTAGGGACGGCTTATAACGACGATGGTTCTATACGTTATAGACCAACAAACGATGAAAGCCAAAGAGTGAATCCGTTATCAGATTTACAAAACTCTATAGACGAGAGATATGTCACTCATATTTTCGCTAGTATTTATGGTGAATATGAGTTTAACGATCATTTAAGTTATAGATTAAATATTGGTCCAGATTTAGAAATCGGTAACAGAGGTTATTTTTACGGGAGCGAAACAACAAATAATCAAGGTGGTTTATCTTCTGCAGGAATAAGCGATTCTGACGCATTTTCTTTCACTTTAGAAAACATCTTAAACTACTCAAACACATTTGGCGAGAAACACCAGTTTACTGCTACAGGGGTTCAAAGTTTTCAAACGCAAACAACCAAAACCAATTATAGCAATGTTAAAAATTTACCTTACGATTCTCAAGCGTATCATAATTTAGCAACAGCAGGAGAAGTTTCTAGTGTAGGTAGTAATTATAAAGATTGGGATTTAGTGTCATTTACTGGTAGAATTAACTATCAATACGACGACAGATATCTGTTTACTGCCACCGCAAGAGCCGATGGATCTTCACGATTTTCTGAAGGAAATAAATGGGGCTTTTTCCCATCTGCAGCATTAGCATGGCGAGTTTCAGAAGAAGGGTTCTTCGATAATGTTTCTAAGAATTTTATTTCCGATTTAAAATTTAGAGTCAGTTATGGAGAAACAGGAAATACAGGAATCGATCCGTATCAAACCTTTAGTGTCTTAGAAAAAAAACAATATATGTTTGGCGATAATGGCGTTATCGGTTTTATACCTAACTCGGTGTCCAATCCTAATTTAACTTGGGAAACGACTAAACAGTTTAATGTTGGTTTAGATTTTCAGTTCTGGAAACAACGATTAAGTGGTTCTATAAATTACTATATCGCAAATACAGACGACCTTTTATTACCTCGTAGTTTACCTTCTAGTTCAGGATTCTCTACCGTACTTGAAAACATTGGCTCTACTCAAAATAAAGGAATTGAAGTAAGCTTGTCTATAAATAATATTATTAGTACAGCTGATTTTAACTGGAACATAGATTTAAACTTTTCTAAAAACACCAATGAAATAACCGAGCTCTATGGTGATGGTACAGACGATGTTGGTAATGAATGGTTTTTAGGAAACCCAATTAATGTGTTCTACGATTATAATAAGTTAGGTATTTGGCAATTAGATGAAGCCGAACTAGCTGCAAGTTATGGTTTCGAACCGGGTCAAATTAAAGTTCAAGATCTAGATGAAAATGGTGTAATTAATGCCAACGACCGTATGGTTTTAGGATCGTCTACTCCAGATTGGATAGGTGGTTTAACCAACAGAATTTACTACAAAGGATTTGGTTTTTCATTTGTATTATACACCAGACAAAATGTTAAAACCTATTCAGAATGGTATGGTAATAATAACCGTTTAGCAGGAAGATATAATAATCTAGATGTAGATTATTGGACTCCAGAAAATCCTACAAACGAAAATCCTAGACCTAACGTGAGTCAGGAGAGTGTTTACCTAGGTTCAACTTTAGCCTATAAAGATGTCAGTTTTGTACGTGTGCGTAACATTGTATTAAGCTATGCATTACCAAGTCCAGTTTTAGAAAAATTAAAAATAAAAGAATTAACCTTTAATGTTACTGCAGATAATCCCTTCACTTTTACGTCTTACGATGGTTTAGATCCTGAATTTGAATCTAATGGTGAAAGAGCCTTATATCCTTCTGTTAAAACCCTTTCAATGGGATTAAATTTAACCTTTTAACTTACTAAAAAAATGAAAAAAGAATATAAAAGTTTAGTGTTACTAACTTTCGGTTTATTTCTATTTACAACCTCTTGTAGCTTAGAAGAAGAACCTATTTCAGAAGCCACTCCAGATGTTATTTATAAATCCGTTACAGGAATAGAAAATGGAGTTAATGGTACATACTCTATTTTAAGAGACATCTATGGATCGCAAACAGGCTTTACACTTACCACATTTGGTACCGATCTTTTTAGACATGGTAAAGATGGCGGATACAAAGCCATGGACATGTATACTTCAGAATTAAATTCATCTATGAGTTACATAAATAACATGTGGACCGATTGTTATTTAGGAATAAATGCTGCTAATACAGTTTTAGATCGGATAGATGCAGTTGCAGATTTATCTGAAGCTAAAAAAACAGCATTTAAAGCAGAAGTCCGCTTTTTAAGAGCACATTACTACTACTGGTTAACCCTTCAATTTGGTGATGTGGTGTTAAAGCAAGCCGAAACCAAAGGTGTAGAAACAGATGGCGTAAGAACATCTAAAGAAACGATTTGGGAGTTTATGAAAGTAGATACCGAATTTGCGGTTAGTAATTTGGATTGGACATCTTCAGAAATAGGTCGTGTCACTAAAGGTGCTGCACTTCATCAATTGGTAAAAATTAATTTACTAATGAAAGATTACTCAGCTGCAGAAAAGAACGGACTTGAACTTATCCAACAAGGCCCTTATCAGTTACAAAATACCTATGCAGAGGTTTTTGATTATAACAATCAAGTTAACAGTGAAATTATTTTTTCTGTACAATACGGAACAGATCCATTAAGCAACGGAGATGGTAATCAAGGTCATTTATTTTTTACACCTGCTTACGATCAATATCCAGGCTTAAGCAGAGATGTTACTCAAGGAGGTAGACCATTTACACGCTTTAGACCAACAGATTTCTTTAGAAATTTATTTGATGAAAATGACGCTCGTTTTGATGAAACCTTTAGATACACTTGGACCTATAATAATGCAGAATCAATACCTGATGGCATGTCAATTGGAGATACTGTAGTTTGGGAAGCAGAAGATGGAACGTTTTCTAAAATTGCGCCAAATATAGATAAAATGCACTGGGGAATGAAAAAACACGACGACCCAACGCGAGCAAGTTTTCAAGATCAAGCAGGGTTTAGAGACTTTTTTGTGAGTCGTTTGTCTGATACTTATTTATTAGTTGCTGAAGCCTTATTCTTTCAAGGTAAACAAGCCGAAGCAGCAATTTATATTAACACTATTAGAAATAGAGCAGCCAAACCCAATACCCAATTAACGGCTATAACTGCAAGCGATGTTACTCTAGATTTTATTTTAGACGAAAGAGCTAGAGAATTAGGAGGAGAGGCCATGCGTTGGATGGATTTAACAAGAACAGGAAAGTTAGAAGAACGTGTAAAAACCTATAATCCTAACGGATCAAACAATATTAAAAATTACCATGTTTTAAGACCAATACCCCAAGCTCAAATTGATTTAAGTGATGTTGAATTTCCACAAAACCCAGGATACTAAGATGAAAAAAAATATATTTTTATTGTTAGCTATAACAGTTATAAGCTTAACAAGTTACGCACAGACGACAAAGTTAGATAGTTTAATTACAAACTACAATAATCAAGATTATGTAATGGTTGTTTCGCATAGAGCAGATCGTATTACATATCCGGAAAACTCTATAGCAGCTATAACTAAAGCGATCAGAATTGGTGTTGATATTGTAGAATTAGATGTTAGAGAAACTAAAGATGGTGAATTAATAATTATGCATGATGGTACCATAGACAGAACAACTAACGGTACAGGTCAAGTAAAAGATTTAGACTGGTCTTATTTAAAAAGTTTATACTTAAAAAAAGGAGACAGTATTACCAAGGATAAAATTCCAACATTAGAAGAGGTTTTTCAACTGACAAAAGGAAAAATATTAATCGACTTAGATTTTAAAACAAGTTCTGAACAGGCTGTTCTAAATACGTATAAATTAATCGAAAAATACCAAATGGAACAAGAGGTTATTTTCTATTTATATGATTATAAAAAAGTACCTAAAGTGTATGCCTTAAATCCAAATGTCAAAATTATGCCAAGGGCTTATTCTGCAGAAGATGTTGAAAATATTTTGAAATGGGATTATATTACCGTAATCCAAGTAGATGATAGATTTTACACAGATGAATTACTGAAAAAGGCATTCGATAAAGGTATGCGAGTTTGGGTAAATGCCTTAGGAGATTATGATGATATGGAAAGAGTTGAAAAATATTCAGGCTTTAAGAAATGTTTTGATAAGAAGTATATTAATGTAATCCAAACAGATTTCCCTCAACATCTTCTAGATTATTTAAACATGAATAATTATAGAAATTATAAAAAATAAAAAATTTTTGTTTTGTTATTTGATTAAGACTCTATGGATATTTTGGTATTCGTAGAGTTTTTTTATTAAATTGATTCAGTTAAAAATTTTAAAAAAAATAATAAAAAAGAATATCTAGATAGATCGTTTTTACTTTATTGGGCTATTACAATATCACTAAAAACGGTTTGAAAAAATGTTCGATATTAGAATAAATAAAACAATATAATATGTAAAATAGAGCGCTGTTTTTTAATAGAAATAGAGTTAACTTTAAAATGATATAACCGCTAGATAACCAATCGACATGCTAACCAACATTTTACTTCATTTCGGTGACCCGAAATCGTTAAGTTCCTTATATAAACAAGGTGCTTTCTTTATGGCTAAAGTAGTTAAAGTTTTTATGTTGTTTTTGGTCTTATTTTCCTTCAGCTTAAATGCGCAGACAGAAAATAAAGAAGTAAGTCCTGAAACTGTAAATCAGGAAAATTCTAAATTTATTAATGGTTCAGAATTAAAAACCGAAATAGAATCTATTTTAGTCGCTGAAGAACAATTAATTGAACATAAAAGGAAACACAGCGATTCTATACTTAAAAGCACAAAAGGATATCCTGTTCGTGGTCTAGCAAATGACACCCTTTTTTATATTTATTCTAAAATTGGTGCGTCTACACCAAAAGATAGAGCGACAAATATCAGTTCAAAAATTAAAGCTTTATATGATGATGATTTCTTCGAGCCCGATTCCATTCTTGTCTTAGCATCGGAAGGCACGTATGATATTGTTTACGGAGAAATAATTATAATGAACGTGTCTAAATCGGATGCCATGTGGCATAATAAACCATTAGAAGCATTAGCTATTGATTATAAGAACGATATTAAAAATGCCATCTCTAGCGTTAAAGAAGAACGAAAATTATCTAAAATTTTAATCAGATTTGGTGTTGCCTTTTTGGTCATTGGATTTATAGGATTTCTTATTTGGCTCTTAAGAAAAGCACATCATAGGTTAATGGTTTGGGTAGAATCTAAAAAAGATAAATGGTTAAAAAGTTTATCTTATAAAGACTATACTGTTTTAACAGCCGAACAAGAACTTAATGCGGTGTTTTTCCTATTGAAAGTATTACGTTGGCTCATATTTATATTGATTCTTTATATAACACTACCCATTGTTTTTAGCATATTTCCTATTTCTCGTCATTGGGCTGGCACCTTATTTCATTTAATTTGGTCGCCGTTTAAAGTGATATTCGTATCCATCTGGGACTACCTTCCTAATCTTTTTAGCATATTGGTTATTTACCTCGTAATGCGGTATGTTATTAAGGGGATTAGATATGTTTTTAAAGAGATAGAAGTCGAAAATCTTAAAATTTCAGGCTTTCATTCAGATTGGGCAATACCAACATTTAGCATTGTTAAATTTCTGCTATATGCCTTTATGTTTGTGCTTATTTTTCCGTTTTTACCAGGTTCAGATTCTAATATATTTAAAGGCGTTTCTGTTTTTGTAGGGATATTATTTTCTTTAGGATCGTCTACGGCCATCGCGAATATGGTTGCAGGATTAGTGATTACTTATATGAGACCTTTTAAAATTGGAGACCGAATTAAGATAGCTGATGTTAGTGGGGATGTGGTTGAAAAATCCTTATTGGTTACAAGAATCAGAACCATAAAAAACGAAATAATTACCATTCCAAATTCTTCAGTATTGTCTGGGAATACAATAAATTACAGTAGCGATGCAAACGAGAGAGGCTTAATTTTACATACAACGGTAACAATAGGTTATGATGTACCTTGGAAAGATATTCATCAAGCGCTTATAGATGCTGCTTTGCTAACAGATCATATTTTAAAAACACCCATTCCTTTTGTTTTACAGACGAGTCTAGATGATTTTTATGTAGCCTATCAAATTAATGCGTACACCAAAGAAGCGTCTAAACAAGCGCATATTTATTCTCAATTAAATCAGAATATTCAGAACGTTTGTAACGAAAGAGGTATTGAAATCCTTTCGCCGCATTATCGCGCTGCAAGAGATGGAAATAATACAACGATACCTGCAGAGTATTTGCCAAAAGATTATACGGCACCGAGTTTTAATGTTAAAATAGATAAGAAGGAGTAAACATGAAATTAGTATATAAGTACTAATGGGTTTTCTTTATTAAATTGGAAGCAAGGGTTTTTAGAAAGTCATTTATTTTATAAGGTTTTACTATAGAGTCATCAAATTGAGCATTTCCAAAACGATTTTCTTATTCGTCATGGGTTACTGCTGTAAGGGCAATAACAATAACGGGTTTATTTAGTTTTCGGACTTCATTTGTCGCCTCAATACCATTCATAATAGGCATGTTAATATACATGAGCACGATGTCGTAATCTGTTCGTTTTATCTTTTCTATACTCTCTAAACCATTTGTGGCAACTTCTACTAAAATACCATGTGTTTCCAACGTTTTTTTAGTGACTAAAAGATTGATACTATTATCGCAAACATCGACATTACAATTTTGCTTTTTAGAAATTCCGAAATTCATTTCAAAATATAAATTAGACTCTTTATCTAAAACACTTTCAGGTTGAATTTTTGAGACCATGTCTAAAAGCAATTTTTTGTACAATAGTTAGTCCTAAACCAGAAGCTTGAAAATAGCCTTGATGTTTTAATTGTCTAAATTCTTTAAAGATTTTTTGTTGATCTAGTTCTGAAATTCTTTTCCCTGTTACTTGACTTCAAATTTTAAAGTCAAGTTGTCCTCTACATGTTCTAAAAAGAGAAACAACCAGTTCTACTTGGCCCTCAATCGTAAGTTTTAATGCATTTCCTAACAAATTAATAAGAATCTGAAACAATTTAGTCTGATCTCGTTTTATCCAATCTGGAATTTTAGGATCTAAAGAAATTATAAAATCATTGTGCGTCTGTTCAGTAATTTACTCTAACGATTCCTTTATGTTATTTAGAAAATTATTTAAAATATCTAAATAGAACGTTTTTATTTTATCTTAGTATTACAATATCACTGAAAACGGTTAGAAAAAATCAGTTGTATTGGTCCAACTTTGTATTAAATTAAAACAAACAACCATGGATTTTAAAACAATGTTACAATTACCTGTATTAGATACAAACCAGGTTTTAAAGATACTTCAAGAAATAGCAAACATAGAAAGAAAGGAAGATAAACCACGTATGCCTAAGGTTACAATTAGCACACATTCAGATAGTGCTTCTGGTTTTTTTGTAAACTATGATTCAG
This sequence comes from Formosa sejongensis, assembly GCF_033447105.1. Lineage (NCBI taxonomy): Bacteria > Pseudomonadati > Bacteroidota > Flavobacteriia > Flavobacteriales > Flavobacteriaceae > Formosa > Formosa sejongensis. Next base: position 1,056 of record NZ_JAWQUN010000019.1, on the reverse strand, counting down.
AAAAACATGTTATTTTATTATGTGATATTTACGATCGCGATGCACAATTTCAATACATCGAATCTCATTCTATTTCTTCAATTTCATTGAGTAACATTAATAAGTATGGTTATTTATTATCAGACGGAAAAATTCCTTTTATACCAGATGCTAGTGAAATTCCGACAGTACTTCAACTTAAAAAAGATATTAATACTTTAGAGTTAGAGGTCAAAGAGGCTTTAGGGAAAGAAATTTCTATAGGGTATATGCATGACGGAATTCCAGAAGATCTTGATAAATTTTATGCTTCGAAAGTATTGAATTTATTAAAAGAAATACTGGCTAAAATAGCTGTAGACAATCTGGCTAAAGACGCTTTCATAGAATCAATTGCTATAGTGAATTTTAATTTAGGTGAACAAAATAATTCATCGTTAGTGAATGATGTCCTTTCGATCACAGTAGATATTTCCAAAGGTTTGAAAAGTTTTCCATCAGCTATAAAGTTACAAGATCAAATAGAAAAATGTTTATAAATAAAAATAGAATAATAGTATGCTAGAATCTAATGTTACCGGTCGTATAGAATTACTAATAAAAAAAGATAGTAAAACAGAAAAAATATTTACACTTAGTCAATGTGACTATAATATTTCACCAAATTATTATGTAGAAGAGGAGGAACCAACAGTTGTAGAGATAAATCTTTCTGGAGGAATAAATACAGGTGTAGATACCCTTTTTTTAGAATGGATGAGTAAACAGAAAGGAGAATGGTCTGGTAATTTAAAAATATACAGTAGAGATATGGAAAAGCCAGTTGTAACTATAAAATTTGATAAAATAGTACCTATGAATTATAGCCAGTCTTTTTCAGAATTTAGTTCTGGCACTAATGATATTTACTTTAGTTCTATATTAAGAGGTGTTGTTTTAAATGATATAAAAATGTAGAGGTCAGTATATAAATACTTATCTTTAAACCTAAGAAACACATTAAAACATGAACATATTTACAGGTCAAAATCTTCTAGAGTTTTCTGATCGATTTAAAACCGACCTTGATTGTAAGGA
>NZ_JAWQUN010000018.1:0-95771 GCF_033447105.1 Formosa sejongensis | reverse complement strand
ATAAGCTCTTAAAACAGGCTTTTGCCATAGCAAAATCAGGATTAACCTATGATAATAATTATAGAAGTGTTTTAGTGAAAAATTAATGAGTTTTTACTTGTTTTTTACCACAGTACTTTGTTGTGTGTCGTTATTCTTCTCCTATATGTTTTTTGTAAAACTTCCATGTTTCCTTTGCCACATTTCTTCCTAATTCTAGTCCAGCTATATTATCCGACTGAATGTGATAACCACCCAAAACCCTTGAGATACCTGCCATTTCTGCTGTCTCTGTGAATGTTGGAAATTTCAAAGTAATTGTATCGCCTAAATTATCAGGTTCTGTCATCGCTCCTGCAACTAACTTCGCCTCTGAACCAAATTCCTCACTTCCAGTCCACATTTTCAAAGCTTCTGCACAACCTCCACTAATCGTGCTGTGCCCTGAAGTATAACTCGGAAATGGAGGACATAAAAAGGTATCTGGCGAATAGGGTCTCCATTTTTTTCCGTCTATTTCAATCATACCTTTTCCTTCACCACCCCAAGCTTTTATTTTTTGTTTATCATAATATTGGTGAACCAATGCATAGGGTCTGGCATAATCATAATACATTTTTGAATCCCAAGAAGCTATGAAAGCATCCATAGCAACTACTTGGTTAAAGAAGTACATTTTCACATCTTCATCAAGTGTATGGTTATCTCTTCGAGAAACATCTTGAGCAAACTTTAACCAATGCCCCGCTTGTTGTACAGATTGTGGACCATCTCGCATAAACTCTACCAATGCTTTTTGATAGTCTGTTAGGTTATATTGTAATTCTATAACTTCTCGAACTTCTTTTTCCAGTTGTTCTGAACCAATCATTGGAGGAGGTCCGGGTCGAAATTGGTCTCCTGATTTTAAGGCAATAGGTTTAACCTTGTCCCAAAATGGTGTTAAACACTCAGGTGTAAATTTTCCACCTTTCCCGTCCGAAAAATACTTAGGTTGCCAGCGGTTAGGGTCAACATTTTTATCAGCAGAATTAACAGGCTCGTATCCAACATAATTAAAATATGGTTCACCATTGGAACTAGCTTCTTCACCATATTGATTAGAGCCGTCTCCTTTTCGAGCTTCAATTACTGCTTTTGCAGCTAAATTACCAATACCCTCAGGCGTTGTAGGGTCTAATGATTTGTTCGTTGGGTCTAAACCCAATTCTTTCATAAATTCCGCAAACAATGGTTTATCTGAAAAATAGTATTCATTCATTGCTCCAAATGCGGCATAACTAATGGCAATTTCTTTATTTTTTAAGGTCTGTTCTTTTGATGGTCTTTTATCAACGCCTTCAAGATAAACAGGAACAGCTTTTTCGTCATACATCGACCAAGCATCAAATACAGAAACAAATATCAAACCCAAATACCGAGAAGTGATAGTCGGTCTTGGTTTGAATTTTTCAGTATCATTGGCTTGGGCGGTCAATGCCATTTGTCCCCATTTATAAGCAAAATTTTCAACTCCTTTGGGTTCAGCTATTTCTGATAAACTTTGATGTTTCTTTTTATTTTGAGCCTCTTTACAGCCAAAAAGGATTAGAGAAGTAATGAAAAGTAAAATTGTTTTTTTCATATTTATTTTGATTTCGAATTGTTTTTTGTATGACACACAACATCAACAATTATTATAGTATATAAATACTACTTAATTAAATATCTAGATATGAGTTAAAATTGAACAGCAAAATTACATCACTCATTTTGAATAGATTATCTACCATTCTGAGAGTAAGAATAATTTTGCCAATTTTCAATCTTTAATAATTTTAATTAGAGCCCTCTTGGTTAAATGATATGAGTTTAAGCGTATTATTATTTGCTCCTAACAAATATCCTATTTCCCCATTTGTAAGCTTAATTGACCTTATGTTCTTTATATCATCTCTAAAAAACAAACCACTTTCTTGTTGTGATACATCGGAAAAGCCATCTGCAGACCCAATTAAAACAAGACCTAGGCCAGCATCTGACTTAGGCGTTTCTGCTTCGGCTTGATATAAATTTCCAAACAAAAGTAAATCTTGATACTCATCATTATTATAATCAATTGATGCTATACTATTTACTGATGATAATTGTGACTTTACAGGTAATTCATGTGGCAAAAAGCTATTTCCATTTTTATTTTCAAACCAAAGATGTGCGAAAGTATCTGTTTTATAATGCAATGCCTTACTTAGTGGTCCTTGTCCATAAATATCTTGTAAATCTGCTTTAGCAAATTCTCTAAATGTTTTATAACGTTTAGCAATAGCAGGTACTTGTTGCGAGGAACATTCACGACCTCTAAGAGGCACTTGTTTTCCTTTTTTATTATATGTAAAAACGATATCGTTTGAACCATTTTCATCAAAATCGGCAGAATACACTTCAAAAGGGGAATCTGGTTTAGATTTATATTTATAGTTCAACCCAAGATTACCGGCTACAATATCTAAATCGCCATCATTATCAACATCTGTTACATGTAATGAATACCACCATCCTTTGGTATTTTCAAATCCATAGTCTTCTGTTTTATTAGTCAAATGTCCCTTATTATTTTGATATACTGTAATAGGCATCCATTCTCCTGTTAAGATTAATTCTTCCCAAGAATCACCATCTAAATCAGCCCAAACCGCATCAGTAACCATTCCTATTTTATCTGAATCTTCACCAAATGGAGATTTAACTATTTCAAATTTTAAATCTTGATTTTTACCTCCTAAATTTCTTAAAAGCACACTTGTTGCAGGAACTGGATACTTTCCAGGAACATTACGCCCTCCAACAAATAAGTCCATTAAACCATCCTTATCAAAATCACAAATTGCGATGGCTTTTGTAGAAATAGCTGTTTGTGGTAATGACGATTTTGATTTTATAAAACCTTCTTCTGTATTAAGATATAAACGATCCGTTAAATCTTGATTTAAACTACCTCCACTAGCAACATATAAGTCTTGATCACCATCATTATCAAAATCATAAAAAACAGCACTAATATCTTCTTGATTTACATCTTTTAGCCATGGCCCGTCCAGTTCTGTAAACGTTCCATCATTATTTTGAAGGTATAGCATACTTTTACTTCCCGTAGCATTACCTGCAAAAAAGTCTTCCAATCCATCTCCATTTGCATCTCCAACTGCAAGAGCACCGCCTAGCATAGAATATTTATAAGGCAAAAGAGGTTCAGATTGATAATCATCATATAAATCTTCAGAATGCTTAAAGTTTATTTTTGAAGCCGTCGTTATATCATTAAACAAAGAAGTACTTGGCGCTACTCTCGAAACTTCACCAGTATTATTTGAATGCTCCAAAACCAATAATTGATTTGATTTTGGGTTCTTAATAACCTGTTCAGTTCCATCTGGCCATAATACTTTTATTTTATTTATATCGGGGTTAGCACCCAAGCCAAAATGCAAAATAGGTTCCATACTAGATTGGAAACCTCTTGTTAAAGTCATTTCTTGCGTTTGTGTATTTTGATTACTTAACAAACTGACTTTTGCTCCCAACGCTAAAGGGTTCTTATCAGGTCCTTTTAAAGCAACTCTCAAATAGTTAGTACCTGTGGTTTCATTTTTAAACAAAGACGCTTGCTTATCTATATTATTGATTACTAAATCTAAATCGCCATCATTATCTAAATCACCATAAGCCATACCATTAGAAAAACCCTCAAAATCTAAGCCCCAATCATTACCTTTTTTCTCAAATTCGATACCTCCCATATTTCTATAAACATAATTAGCTATTGGTTCGCTAGGGTAATCTGTAATTTCGATATTAAAAGCTTGTTTAAAAGACGTAGGGTTTACTTTGTTATTAACATCATTATCATTTACATCGCGCTTCATTCCGTTGGTAATATAAATATCTTTCCAGCCATCATTATCTAAATCTGCAAAAAGTGTTGACCAACTCCAGTCTGTCGAAGCCATATTTGCAAATCTTGAAATCTCACTCATTATTGGAATATTGTTTTCATTAACACCATTATTCAACTGCAAACTATTTTGCATGTATTGATAATGAAATCCAACACTTACAGCTTCTTCAAACTGTTGAGGGTTCATACTAGCCATATTAACACGAGCGCGAACATAGTCTTCTGGAGACATTTCTACCTGTATTAAATCTGTTAAACCATCATTATTAAAATCAGACGCGTCAATACCCATAGCAAACATGGACACATGTCCGGTTGCCTCTTTAAGCACTTCTTTAAACGTGCCATCTTGATTGTTTATATAAAAATAATCAGGGACATTAAAATCGTTTGAAAGGTATAAATCCTGCCAGCCGTCATTGTTAAAATCAGATGCAATGAGACCTAAAGTAAGTCCAAAATTCTGAACACCAGCTTCTTGTGTGACATTTGAAAAATTCCCATTACCATCATTTCTGTAAAGATGACCGCTTTCTCTTAGGTTATTTTCCTTCATTTTTGCATCATAAAACATATTACCTTGACTAATTGGTACAGCTGGATAGTTTGCAACAAACAAATCAATATCACCATCATTATCGTAATCAAAAAATGTAGATTGAATGGAATTAGAGCTATCATTAATACCATACTTCGATGCAGATTCAGTGAATGTATTATCGCCATTATTAATTAAAAGTTGATTTTCAGTATGAGTACCCACTCCAGACACAGATAGATAAATATCTAAAAACCCATCATTATTAATATCTGTCATGGCAACACCAGTGTACCATCTGCTATCTCCTGAAACACCCGCCTTATCTGAAATATCATCAAATTTCAGGTTACCTTTATTAAGGTAAAGTTTATTTGGCACCATGTTTCCTGTAAAAAAAACATCGGACAAGCCATCATTATTAATATCTCCTATGGCTACACCTCCCCCATTATATATGTATGGAAATTTAGAATACGTTAAAGAATCATTATCTGTTATTGTATTGGAAAATAAAATATTGCTAGTGTTTGCTGTTATTTCTAAAAAAGCAGTCTGACTCTTTTCACTTTTTGATGTGCAAGATGCTATTAAAATACAAATTGAAAAAAGTGCTATTTTAAAACTATTATTTTTTTTGTGGTATCTCATCATTTACAATCTAAAATAGGAAAAAAAAGGGAGTCATTAAAATTAATGGCTCCCTTTTTAGAATTACTAAATAAAAAACTAAACTAACTCATACAATTATTGATATCCTTCGTTCTGCTTACCTTCATAAGCTGGGTTTGTATCAATTTCAATTTGTGGAATAGGAAAATATTCTCTCCCTGGCACATAATTAGTTTTTTCATTTCTTAAAGAAGGATCGTTTTCAAATCTACTTGGAATCATTCCCCATCTTTGTAAATCTAAAGGTCTTTGGGACTCATTACAAAGTTCTAATACTCTTTCATCACGCACACGTTGTCTAAAATCTTCTTTAGACAAATTTTCAGGAATATTAGGCATATCAACTCTAGCACGTACTCTATTAATTGATGTATATGCAGATACTGTTGGTCCATTAGCTTCATTTTCGGCTTCTGCATGCATTAATAATACATCTGCTAATCGAATAATCCTTTTATTGTTTCCATTTGTAAAAAAAGCTGGTGTTGGTCCTCCGCTGAAAGGTTCCACATACTTAGCTGCTCTTATTGGCCTTCTCACTGTAGTTGGATCTGCTTCATGATTTGCAATTTCATTAGCAAACTTATTTGCAAACAAATCCCCATTAAAGTACTCAGCATCTGGATAATTCCAAACAATGGTTTCGAAAGCTCTTGGATCTATAGCACCGCTATTTGTAGTCTCTTTCAAGAACAAATCTAAAACAAATGGATTTATCCAGTAAGTTGTCCAATCTCGATCAAAAGAACTAAATCTAGCCGTTGAAGGCACATCAGAACCCCAACCAGCACTCCAAGCTCCTGTATTATCAAATTGTATTTCAAACAGAGACTCCATATTGTTCTCCGTAGATTCAAGGAAATTATCTCCATAGTTTGGCATTAAGTCAAAATTGCCATAAGTACCAGCTATTATCTTATTAAATTCGCTTACTGCTTCTTCCCAATCTTCCAAGTACAAATGCGTTTTTCCCAAAAGTGCTGAAGCAGCTCCTTTCGTGATACGTCCCTTATTAATTTCATCCCAAGAAGTTGGCAATAAAGGAATGGCTGAATTAAGATCTGCTTTTATTTGATCATAAATTAAACTTGAATCTACTGGTGGTTGTTGAGTTTCTGCCAAACTTCCAGCTGGTATTGTTACCAAAGGCACATTCTTAAAATGATTCACTAATACAAAATAATTTATCGCTCTCAAGAAATAGGCTTCTCCTAAAATATTATCTTTATAAGTGGCATCCATTTCAATATTAGGTACATTTTGTAAAACCTGATTCGCTCTAAAAATCACCTTCCACATTTCTGAGAATGCATTTGCATAATTTCCGTCGCTAGGATTTGCATTAAAAAGATACAAACCGCCACCAATAGTTCCTGGATTTACAATTTCATCAGACCTCTGTAACTCAACGATATACCATATTCTACCATGGTAAAACACAGTAGACATTGGACTATAAGCTCCTATTATTCCCGAAGTAGCATCAGCTTCTGTTTTCCAAAAATTATCTGGAGTTAATGTATTCGGGTTTGTTTGATCGAGTAAATCCTTTTCACACCCTAAAAGGAATATGAAGCAGAAAAATGATACTATATATTTTTTCATTTTATTTGTTTTTTTTATTAGTTAAAAAGCCTTTAAATTAAAATCCAAATTGTAATCCCATAATAATTGTTCTTGAAGGCGGGTATGCAGATTGATCGACCCCAGAATAGAAGAGTAAATTATTATTATCTACAACCAAAAGTTCATTATCCTGACTTCTACCTATTTCTGGGTAGTAACCTGAATAATTAGTAATTGTAAACAAATTTTGGGCAGATGCATAAAATCTTATTTTTCTAACCTTTATTTTCTCTAATAATTCTTCTGGAAGGGTATATCCTATCTGGATATTTCTAAGTCTAAAATACGCTCCACTTTCCACATAAAAAGAGCTAGGTCTGGCATTGTTAGCTCCTCCTCCGATTCTTGGTAAACTGGCATCCCTATTTTCAGGTGTCCAGTAATCAAGAGCTTCTCTCGTCATATTACTAGTAAGTTCCAATAAATTTCTACCCTTACCTTGATTATATATTTCATTCCCATGAACACCATTAAAAATCATATTGATGTCCCAATTTTTATAATTTGCATTAATTGTGAACCCATACTGAAATTCTGGAATATAGCTCCCTAATACTTTTTGATCGTCGGTGGTTAATGCGCCACTGTTATCAAGATCTTCATAAATAAAATCTCCAGGTTGCGCATTAGGGTCTGCATTGGTAGAATTAGCTATTTCTTCTTCAGTTTGATAAATACCAATCACATTATAACCATAATAACTAGCGACTTCATCACCTGCAGCTGTACGCGTTTGATTTTCTGTCGACCCAGTTCCTGCTGTAATTGGAGCAATATTTTCACCTAACGATAAAACTTCATTATTAAGAAATGTCACATTCGCTGATATATCAAAACTCAAATCTCCAATTTGATCACTATAAGTACCCATAAGTTCCAAACCTGTATTTTTTATTGATGCAGCATTTTGAGCTACAGGTGTATTCGTTCCAGAAGATGGAGGTATTCTAAGAGACACTAATATATTTTCTGATACTTTATTAAAATAATCAGCAGTTAAAGTAAATTTATAATCAAACATTGTCAAATCTAAACCAATATCATAGGTCTTTGTTGTTTCCCAAACAAGATTAGGGTTTGCAAAAACGGTTTGAGAAACACCCGGAACCCTATTTTGCCCGGTACCAAAAACAGCATCACTATTAATATTAAGAGTAGGAATATATGCGTAATCTAAAATATTTTGAGAACCTAACTCTCCGTAACTTCCTCTAAGCTTCAAGTTGTTTACGACATTATTATCTGCTAAAAAGTTCTCTTTGGATAATGTCCAAGCTCCAGATATTGAAGGAAAGGTTCCATATCTATTTTCTTCAGAAAATCTAGATGAACCATCTCTACGTATAGTAGCACTTAAAAAGTATTTACTTGCATAATTATAATTAACCCTTCCAAAAAGAGACTGCAAAGTACTAATTGTTTCTGTTCCTTGCACTTGCACTATAGTACTAGCAGCACTTATTTGTCTGATATCATTTGAAGGAAATCCCGAAACCCATGTAACATCTTGGTCAGTCTGATCTTTTAGAGAAGTAGCTCCCGCAAGCAAATCAAATGAATGCTCTTCTATTGATTTCTTATAACTAATCGTACCTTCTATAAGTTGACTAACATAATCGGTTGTGTTTTCAATTAATTCAGCATTATTTGCAAATGCATTTATAGCGTCTGAAATATAAAAAGTAGGCATAAAAGTATAATCTAAAGTATTAGAAACTTGAAGCCCCATATTTACGTTTGCATTAAAACCTTCAAAAAACTCATAACTAACACTTAAGTTTCCTAAAAGATTGTCCTTTGTTTGATGACGGTCTTGAAGAAGAGCTCTTCCAATATGGTTATTTCCATCATAATCAAACAGTTCTTCTGTTGCTCCTCCGAATCCACCGTCATTATCTGGATTATATAATGGTATTGTTGGTAATATATTATTCCCTAAGTTCCATATTGAATTTATCGTTCTATACGTATTTGATAACGTAAGACTTTCATTAATCTTTAACTTTCCTTTTTCTAAGCCCATATTAGCTCGAAAGGTTTTTCTATCAAAATCTGAGGCTATAATAATACCTTCTTGATCAAACCAATTTGCCGAAATATTATAATTCACAACTCCAGAAGACCCATATACCTTAGCTCCAACATTTTTAACTGGTGCATCTGAAATTGCTATATCCTCAATAATGGTGTTAACAGAAGGATCTAAATCTTCATTAAAGCCCGGCAAAAAATTAGGTTGTTGTCCTTCAGGAGTGTCGGCAATAGTTAATTCATTTCTTAGATTTGCATATTCTGCTCCTGTTAACCAATCTAGGCCTTTTATTTGAGATTGCATACCATAGCTTGTTTCTATATCAACATAAACACCATCAACCCCACTACCATTATTTGTTGAAATAATGATAACACCATTAGCTGCTCTAGATCCAAAAATGGCTGCTGCAGATGCATCTTTTAAAACCTCAATAGATTTAATATCAGATGGATTTAAAAAATCCATATTATCTGTAAACATACCATCAATAACAAATAATGGATTAGAATTTGACAATGATGAAACACCTCTAATCACAATATTTGTATTTGCTCCAGGACTACCTCCTACTGCCTCAACGTTAACCCCTGTCATTCTTCCTAACAACAATTGAGATGCATCAGATACTTGTAATTTATCTAAGCCTTTCCCTGACAACGTACTTATTGCTCCTGTTAAATCCGACTTCTTTTGGGTACCATAACCTACTATAACAACCTCATCTAACTGAGACTGATCTTCTTCCATTTTAACATTAACAGTTGATTCACTTCCTACTGTTACAGAAATTGATTTCATGCCTACATAAGAAAACGTAAGCACTTCACCTTTTTGAGCTGAAATTTCATAATTACCATCAAAATCACTTAGTGCTCCCCTGCTAGTACCTGCAACAAGCACATTAACACCTCCCATAGGCATTCCTGTCTGGTCAACTATGGATCCAGTAACTTTAGGATCCTGTACATTTGAATCCAATTTATAATCCATAACGACACTCGCGTTTACAACGGTACTACCTACCATTATATACATGAGAAGCAGAGCGATACTCGTTTTAAGTTTGAAATCAATAAGCTCGTAGCTTAGAAATTTCCATAAAGTTGTTTTTTGTTTCATTTACTTTTGGTTTAAAAATTAAGTTAGTTGTATTCAGTTTATTTTACTTCAGAAATTGCAAAAAAACCATGGCGCTAAGAACAAGATTTTATTCTTTTTCAACTACCTCATATCTAACATTCTTTTGCTTATTTCAATTGTTTGTTTATAATTTTGCTTATTTCAATCATTTACTTGTTTATAGACAACATGCCGATTGCAAGAATAACACAACCGCTTACTGTTTAATTTAATTATTTGAATTTAGGGTAACAATTAAGGTTGTATATGACAATACTCACATTTACAGAATAGATAACCACTTAAATATGCGTCTTTCCTTATAGAAAATAAAAAGGATTTCACAAAAAAAAGAAGAGTATTAGAACAGGTAGCACCTCTGAATAAATTCCTTTTTTAATTATATATTTGATCAACTAAGCTAATTTAAAAAGCGAGAATTTAATTTATGAGAAAATATACTAAGCTACTAATTCTAATACTCATACTTGAAATTGGACTATTTAGTATGACGCATTCATATTGCGTGTTTTCTCAAAATTTTGAAAAATTTTCGAATACAGAGGGTTTTAATCAAAATTCAATAAATACCATTACACAAGATCATTATGGCTTTTTATGGTATGGAACACCAAATGGACTTATTAGATATGATGGTTATGAGTTTAAGACATTCAATACCTCAAACACTAATGGCAACCTTATAAGTAATATTATTACATATTTATACATTGATACTACTGGTGTGTTATGGATTGGTACAAATCAAGGGCTTAGCGTGTACATACCTTGGGCTGAAAAGTTTTATACCGTCCCATTATTAAATAAACTCTCTATAAATAAAATAGCATCTGAATCTAATGGGCGAATTTGGTTTTCTGGCCTTAATGAATTATTTTTTTGTAACACAACTGATATTGAAAAGGGAATTTTTCAAGTTTCCGATAATGTTATAAAGTCACATATTGAACCTCTAGAAATCAATGATTTTCTATTTAAAGAAGATAATGAAATGATTTTAGGAACTTTAACTGGGTTGAAAAAAATGTCTTTTAAGGAAAACTCATTTCAAGAATCAATAGAAAACATATCTATTTCCAATTATAATACTATTGAAAATGAGATTACTAAAATATTTTTAGACACTAAAAACATTCTTTGGGTTGGTTCTAAAACGGATATTCTTAAAACAACATTTGAGGCTAATAGAATTCATGTTCTTAAAACGTATAGACATTTAAATACGCAAGACGCTCCTAATTTATCTCCTGCAGTTACCGCTTTTATTGAAGATGATTCAGGTTCAGTTTGGATTGGCACGAGTAATGATGGGTTATATAAATACAATCCAGAACAAGATTCCTTTAAACACTACGCACATGATTCTAAAAATAAATCGGGATTAAGTAGTCCTTACATTAAAACATTATATCAAGATAACTTTAAAGTGCTATGGATTGGAACAGCTCATGGAGGCGTTAATAAATTAGATCTAACCCAAAAAACCTTCATTAACTATTCTAATAACCCATTCGATCCTTTATCAATATCTGATAATTTAATAACCTCTATTTTAGAAGACTCTAAAGGAATGCTTTGGCTTTCTGGTTATAACAAACCTTTGGTTAGAAGCACCTCTAAAGTTTCCAACGAAACTATAGATAAACTAAAATTTGAAAATTTAGAAAACCGTATTCCTATTGCTCATAATGATATATTACGATGTATTTATGAAGATAAAAAAGGATATATTTGGTTTGGTACCGAGCAAGGTCTAATCGTTTATAATCAAAAAACGGATACCTTTAAAAAAGTATTTCTCAAAAATTCTGAAAATGATATCCGATGTACAATACGGTCTATTTATCAAATAGATGATAATAATTTACTACTTGCTGGAGATTATATTTCTTTTTTAGAAAACCCATGGCATGACATTCAAAAAAGTAAAACCCCCGAATTACATCTAAAGTCTGTTATCAATTTGAAACCAGAAAGAGCACAATGTATTTTAAAAGATATAAATAATACATTTTGGATTGGAACTACTGGCGGTCTTTTACATGCTAAATTTAATGGTAAAAACATTATTATTAATCAAAAATACACAGACAATAAAAACGATAAATTCCCTTTATGTAATAATCGTATTTTTTCTCTTTTTAAAGATAATAAAGATAATTTATGGATTGGAACTTTTGGAGGTGGCCTCAATAAAATGCATTTAAACAAAAATGCACTTCCTACCAAAATTGAATATTTTAGTAAAAAAAACGTATTACCTGATGATGTTATTTATGCTATTCTACAACAAGACGAGTCGCATTTATGGCTGAGTACAGATATGGGCTTAGTTAATTTTAATACTGATAAGAACATTGCTCATAATTATGATGCAAGAGACGGTTTAATACAAAACAACTTTAGAGAAGCTGCTTATTTTAAAAGCAAAACGGGCTATTTTTATTTTGGCGGATTAAATGGCTTAACCATTTTTAAACCTGATAATATTAAAATAAACCTACAACCTCCTAAAGTTTTAATATCGCATTTATTAGTAAATAATAAACATGTGAAAATTGGAGAAAAACTGAACAACAAAGTAGTGCTTAAAAAGTCTATTTTAGAAACAGATAGTATTTCTTTAAGTGAAAATCAACAAATCATATCATTTAATATTGCTGTACAACACACCACAACACCTTCAAAAAACAGATTAGCTTATAAACTAGAAGGCTTCAATGACCAATGGGTAGACAACGAATCTGGTAAAGCTACCATTACCTATACCAATCTTTCTTCAGGTAGTTATGTGTTAAAAATTAAAGCTGCAAATGGTGATGATGTTTGGGGTGAAACCACAAAAGATTTATATATTGAGATCTTACCACCATGGTATAAGACCTGGTGGAGTTATTTAGTATTTATTCTTTCAGCCTTAGCTATTACTTCAGGAATCATGCTTTATTTCCTTAGACACGAACGATTAAAACAACGCCTTAAGTACGAAACACTAGACAAGGAAAGAATAGAAACGGTTAATCAAGGTAAAATTCGCTATTTTACAAATTTATCACATGAATTCCGTACTCCTCTAACACTCATTCATGGTCCTATAGAGCACATGCTTAAGCATAATGCAGATCCGAAAAACAACAAATACCTAGCCATAGTTGAGAAAAATACTGAAAGACTATTGAGTCTAGTAAACCAATTAATCACCTTTAGACAAGCAGAAGAAGGTCATGTTTATCTTAATCTTGTAAAAACTACTTTAGGAGATTTTATTTACCCCATAACAGAGGCTTTTGAAAATTATGCCATTGAAAGAAACATAAATTTCTTTTATAAAGTAAATACTCCAAATGAGGACATTGTAATTGACGTTGAGAAAATTGAACGCATCATTTTTAACCTTTTGTCTAATTCCTTTAAGAACACACCTTCCCAGGGAGATATTAGTATTGAAGCAGGAATAACCTTTGTCTCTGGAGAAAAAATAATAAATATAGATGTTATTGACACAGGAAAAGGAATTCCAAAAGAAAGCTTAGACACTATTTTTGAACGCTTTTATCAATTAGGAAATAGTCATGATAATATTAGTGGTGGTGGTGGTATTGGCTTGGCATTCTGCAAATCCTTGGTTAAACTGCTTGATGGGAATATTAGCGCCAGTAGCACCCCTGGTGTTGAGACCCGTTTTTCGGTAAGCATCCCATCAAAAAATATCAAAGATGCCTATTTTGATAAAAGTGACAGTCAAAATAAATCCTTTATTAAAAACTGGATACCATTACCCTCAGATGTAATTAATGATGAACTTGTTTTAAACGATACTAAAAAAGAAAAACAATATTCCATTTTAGTAGTTGAAAATGAAGTAGATGTTCAAAATTTCCTAAAGAGTACGCTTTCAGAGAAATACAACATCTCTATTGCCAACCATGGTAAGGAAGCTTTTGAAAAAATAAAAATAAAGGAACCTGATTTAATAATTAGTGATGTTATGATGCCAGAAATGGATGGTTATGAACTTTGTGAGAAAATAAAAACAAATGCTGACACTTGTCATATACCCATTTTATTATTAACGGCACTTGGAGATGATAAAAACCTAATTAAAGGCTTAGAATTTGGAGCAGATGAATATATAAGTAAACCGTTTTCTTTAAAACATTTAGAACTACGAATAGCTAAGTTAATACAATATAAAGCTCAAATAAAAGAACACTTTTCTAAAAACAGTAAACTTCCTGAAAGCTCAAAAAAGATAACGATACTAAAAAGAGATGAAGAATTTCTAAAAAGCACTATTGAAATCATAGAAAAAAACCTTGCTGATTCTAATTTTGGCGTAGAAGAATTATCAAAAGAAATTGGTTTTAGCACCACACATTTTTATAGACGTTTAAAACAATTAACCGGTCAAGTTCCTAGTATTTATTTAAGGAATTTTAGATTGCAACGCGCTGCAGAATTATTAAAAAACAACAATGGCTACAATGTAACAGAGGTTATGTATCAAATCGGAATCGAATCAAATTCTCATTTTTCCACATCATTTAAGAAACTATATGGCGTATCTCCATCAGAATATATGAGAGATAAAAATCCCCCCAATTAAAGTATTCATCATTTTTTTTAAATAGACTTACTTATATTTTGAACACCCGTGCAGAAATTGGTTGATTCAAGCAAGAAAATGTAAGATTAGAGAGATTAAAATCTCTTTATTTTCAAGTAATTCGCAGCATCTATTATTAATGACAAACTTCTTTTTGCATTAAAAAATTAAGCATATCAAATTATTTGAAATTTTCAAAAAATAAAAATCATGAATAAGAATTATATCCTACTTATTATTATTGCAACACTTTTAACAAACATGTCTTTTTCTCAAAATAAGAAACCTAAAGGAATGGATGAAATGTGGGGTGATGACCAAGTTTCTATAGACGCCTTAAAGAACGGTAAAGGAAAATTATTTGACGAAGGTAATTTTGGAATGTTTATACACTGGGGGCTATATTCACATCTAGCTGGTAAATGGGATGGTAAAACCTATTATGGTATAGGAGAATGGATTATGAATCCACGAGTAGCAAATATCTCACCTAACGAGTATATGCAAGTCGCTAAGGAATTTAATCCTGTAAACTTCGATGCAAAAAAGATAGCAAAATTAGCGAAAGATGCTGGCATGAAGTATATCATTATAACGAGTAAGCACCACGAAGGTTTTGCTATGTTTGACAGCAAAGTTAGTGACTTTAATATTGTTGATGCTACGCCCTTTGCTCGCGACCCCATGAAAGAACTATCTGCTGCGTGCCATGAATTAGGTTTAGGCTTTGGTTTTTACTATTCACACAATCAAGACTGGACAGCTCCAGGCGGCTCAGGTGGTCCAAGTACATACGATAATGGTAAGGCGGCAACCTTTAAAGATTATTTTTATAATAAATGCAAACCACAGGTTAAGGAAATTTGCACAAATTATGGGCAAATAGATTTCGTTTGGTTTGATACACCCGGAGACATGCCTAAAGAATATGTGGTTGAATTAGCAGACATGGTTAGAGAACTTCAGCCAACAGCAATGATGTGCAGCAGAGTTGGTCATGGCATGGGAGATTATGCAAGTAAAGGCGACATGGAAGTACCTACACAAAACATTCCTGGACTTTGGGAAACTTGTGATACCAATAACGATTCATGGTCTTTTGCTTGGTATGATAATAATTTTAAAAGCCCTAAAGTAATTGTGGGTAGATTAATAGAAACCGTGGCCAGAGGAGGTTCTTATTTATTTAATGTGGGGCCAGATCCTAATGGTGTAGTACCAGCAATAGGCGTACAGTTTTTAGAAGAAACTGGTGCTTGGATTAAGAAATATCCACAAGTTGTTTATGCTGCAGGACCTTCGCCGTGGGGACATAAATTACCGTGGGGAGACATTACAACTAAAGGTAACTCGCTTTATCTTTCTGTTTTTGAGTGGCCAAAAGACGGGAAGTTATATTTACCTGGATTAAATGCTGAAATTGAGTCTTTATCTTTATTAAATGATAAAAAAAATCATGACATTACATTTACGAAAGATGGCAATTGGACTATTATCAATTTACCTATTGAGGCTCCAGATAATGTAATCTCTGTTATTGACTTAAAATTAAACAGCCCAGCGAGTGAGCTAAAAGTTGATGTCCCTTTAGGTATTTATCCAAATGTTGAAAACAATCTATTGGTTGAATTTGGAGAGGTTACTAATGCTGAAGCAGATACTGTAAAATGGATGGAAAAATTTGGCGAATGGAAACATGTTTTTCAAGTAAGTAATTGGGAAGATAATGGATCTGTATCTTGGACTGTTAATGTTCAAAAACCAGGTTATTATTATTTGGATTTGGAATATAAAGGAGAAGATAGATTAGTATGGAAAACGACTACAGATGAAGGTATAATGGTTCAAAATCAACAAGCTGCCACAGAAAAATATATACATTATAATATGGGTATTCTAGAGTTTAAAACAGCTGGAGAGCATACCATTACCGTATCTTTAGTAGAAGGCGACCCTAAAACATCTAGTTTAAGGTCTCTGATTTTGAAACCTGTGAATTAGTAATTATATTTTTGAAATTTAAAAAAAATTGATGAGAATAAACATTCTAGATAAAGAACTGCATTAAAAAATTACCAAACACTGTCTAAAACGTTGTATCTTAAGCAAGGCATATATAAATACAGTAAAAATGACGAGGTATCTAAAACTAATTTTTACAGTTTTCTTTTTATTTCAAAGTTTAATAAGCACCTCACAAGAAAACACTTTTTTTGATGCGATTTTAGGCAAGTTAGAAATCTATAATAGCAAACAAAGTCCAGAAAAAACCTATATTCAAACAGATAAGGATTTTTATATTACCGGAGAAACCATTTGGTTTAAAATATTTCTTGTAAACGGAATTTCCCATACCGCTTCTTATAAAAGCAATCTTGTGTATTTAGAATTATTGAATGCTGATGATAATACCGTAATAAAACAGAAACTTTTTTCTCAGGACTTTGGAACTGACGGAGCTATAGACATCCCTGAAAATTTTGAACAAGGCAATTATAAGTTACGTGCTTACACCAAATACATGCTCAATGAAGAAAAGCTTGTTTTATATTCAAAAGTTATCTCAATAAACGTTCCTAGAACTACCAATTTTGTTCAAACAAATACAGAAGAACAAGCAAAACAAGAATTAACAAACTCAGAAACACAAAAAAAACCACTGATTTCATTTTATCCAGAAGGTGGTAACCTTGTATCAGGCATACCAAGTGTTTTGGGTATTAAAATAAATGATTCCAAAGGAAACGGGATAGCATTGCAAGGTAAAATTATAGACGAAGATAACAATACAATATCCCTTTTTGAAAGTCATGAATTTGGACTAGGTAAAGCCAATTTCACCCCAGATATTAATAAAAACCACTATGCCAGCATATTAGTCAATGGAAATGAAGAAAAATATCTGCTGCCAGATGTTAAAGAAAAAGGATACACTTTAAGTACTCAAAACTTTGGCGAATATGTTACTTTAAAAGTAGCATCCAATATCCAAAACGGATTGGAAGGAACGATGCTAATTGGCCATATTAGAGGACGCACTGTTTACAAGCATATTGAAAAAAAGAAGGATTTAAAATACTCCCTAAAACTATTAACCAGTAAAATGGAAGATGGCGTTGCCAACTTTACCTTATTTACAGCAGAGGGCGAGCCTGTTTGCGAAAGGTTAGTGTTTATTAATAATCCTGATAACGATATAAACTTTTCAGTAAAAACAAATTCTAAAAGATATAAATCTCGCGAAGCAATTTCGGTAGCACTAAATATTACCGATAAAGAAGATAAATCATTACAAGGAAATTTCACAGCAAGCGTGATTACAAATTCGGGGCTTTCTAAAAACAGCACTAGTATAAAAAGTTGGCTTTTATTGAATTCTGATATTGGTGGTACCATTCCTAATGCCAATTATTTTTTTGAAGAAAAAACCAAGAAAAGATTATATCTTTTGGATGCATTGATGCTTACCCATGGATGGCGTAGGTTTATTTGGAAAGATATGTTGAATAGCAAAGTATCAAAAACACTAGATTTTGAGCCCGAGAAAGGAATTATGGTAAACGGCAAAACCACTAGTTTCGAAAATGAATATCAACCAAAATCAGCTCTTGTCAGTTTTACAATTCTTGATAAGAGCATGTATCAAGCAAAACAACCCACAGGTTATCAAGGTAAATTCAGTTTTGGCCCTTTTATATTGCAGGATACTCTAGAAGCTATGATACTAGCAAAACCGACAGAAATACGTAAAAAAGCAAGAGAAAATGACCTTGCCATTTACATAGAAGATGATTTCCCAAAACCCTCTTTTAATAAAGAAACTAAATCTTACATTGAAACCATAAAATACAATTTTCCTCAAAAGTATTTAGAGCAGGCCTACAAAAGAAAAATAGAAAACTTTAAATACGACCCTAAGGCCACCCAACTCAGCGAGGTTATTATCAATGCTAAAGTTAAACAAACACGTGAAGAATTAATAAATGAAAAATTAAGAAATTTCACCCTTTATGGAGATGCCGACAACAGAATTTTCAGAGATTCTATAGCAATTGGAAGTGTACTAAGTGCCATAGATTTACTAAGAAACATAGCTGGTGTACAGATTACTGGCAGTTATCCAGACCAGACTGTAAATATTAGAGGGATAGGAAGCCTAAACGGAAGTCAAGATCCGCTTTTTCTTTATGACGGCACTCCAGTAGATTATATATTTATCAACACATTATTGTCAAGTGAAATCATGTTTGTTGATGTGCTTAAAGGAGCAAGCGGTGCTGCTATGTATGGTTCTCGTGGTGGTAATGGTGTTGTTGCATTTTATTCTTATACATCAGTGTTAGAAGGCATTGACAGTAAAAAGGTAGAACGCTATCCAAATGTAACCAACTTTAAAATTAACGGGTTTTCTAAAACTCGAGAGTTTTTTAGTACTAACTATGCTTTACCTGAACCTAAGCATGACCGTGCAGATTATAGAACCACATTACACTGGTTACCCAACATTAATATTAGTGATTCTGATGCATCCAACTTTAGTTTTTATACAGGCGATGTCTCAGGAACCTATCTTATAAGAATAGAAGGGATTACATTGGATGGCCAAGCTATAAGCGCACTACAAAGTTTTGAGATAGAAGAAGAATAATTTTTCAAAAAAATTAGAAAACTCAAAAAAGCTTTCATTCAATTAAAAACTTAAATTCCACCTTAACTCTTTCATCACTATCTGAATCGAAATTAATATTATAAGTAATATCCCAAGTGCTATTTGTTGGATTATACTCAGTTTGCCAAAAATCATTCCCATACACCTCTTGGTTAACCTCTACCCATTCTCCATTTATTTTCCTGAATAATTTAGGATTTCGATAATTACTAATATTTGTGATGGTTAAAGGAACATAACCAAGACCTCCAATTACAGAAAATTGAGCTATATCATCTTCAGCTTCAATTTTAATTGGGTAATTATCTATTAAAGTGCCTTTTGAAACTATCACATCTATATCATTACCAATAGCTTCACGATAGGTCATTTCCCACGAAAGAGCTTTTTGATTAAGAGCAGTAGCCAAATTTTTATTTGGACCATAGTAATCATCACTACTAGAAGGTATAATAATAAGTTCTACTGTAGCATCAATATAATCACCAGCTTTAAATGATGTACACCCCTTAGGAGGCACAATTTTTATGATGCTACTCTTATCACCATAATCACCACTATCAGTAGTGTATTCTGAAAACCAGGGTAAAACATTATCAATACCATTTATTTTTGCTTTCCAGTCACGTATAATAAACCCTCTTTCTGCAAGCTTAAAACGTTCCAACTGCTTACTTGTGTACTCTGAATCATTAAAAGAAAACCAAATATATTTACCTTCTGCAGGAACTTTTTCTGTGATGTAACGAGGTACTCCTCCAACTGTTGATTTCCATTCCTTTTTTAGTCCAGTTTCATTGCCCCATGCAAGGTTCTTAGATTTTACATGATGATACCTAGAAGATGCCATCTCCATAATTGAGAAGTCCTTAAATTCAGTATCTTCTAAAACCTTTAATTTGATTTTATAAATACCACGTGTAATATCATCTGAGCGACCAATGGAGGCTGTATACTCAAAATCCATAGTATTATCGTCCATTGTACCAGCATAAGTAACTTCTGTATAATTGGGACTGTACCTTTTATAATCCGTTCTTATTCGGCTATGCCAACCACGATTACCATCCAATTTCGTGTAATCGAAAAAATCGGCTCCCCCCAAATTACCGGTCCATGCCCACTTTTTTCCGTTTGGTGTTGATACCAAAAGGGGTCTAAAATCTAGAACTGGCGCACCAGTTTGATCCAAATCAGGTTCGTAAGTAATGGTTTCGCCCCAGGCACCAATAGCGGACTCATCCCATTGTTGGTTATGTCCCCAACCTATTAAGCAAAGTTGGGCATGCGAAGCCGCTGGAACACCTCCCCATAATGAGTTAACACTAGTATATTCAAGTGATAAGGTTGTTTTTGCTGGAATAGTTAGCATACTCAAACCTTGATACCAAGTACCTCTAAAATAATGTGAATCCACACCAGAACGTCCTCCTGTATGCCAGTTTTTTGATAGTTGGATTGGGATTCCAACGGGATTTCCTTCCATATCTCTAAAAACGGCAGAGATTCCAGGTGTTCCAAAAACAGCGCTTCCATTTGCAGTAAGTCTTCCTTTTTCAAAATTTAAACGCAGTACTTTTTCTGTTGCTGTTGGATTTTCTACAGTAAATTCAACGCGTTCCATCCGGTTATTCAATTCTGTTTGTGGCCCGGGATTTCCTTCACCTGGTTCTGCTGGTTCTTCTTTACTTTTGATTTTATCACTTCTGAGCAGAATTTTATACCAAGCCTTATCTGTATCGTAAACAACCTCCAAATCATGTTTTATTGGTGTAATTTGAGTGGCTTTAACCACCAAGGGCTGGCTCTCAAGTTCTAAAATCTCCTTAACTTTTAAGTCAATATCTTTAGCAACAGGATAAATAATTATTCCTGAATTTAATTCTTCTCCCTTTAGACAAGATGCTTTTTCTTGCATTGAAACCTTAACGCTGGTACCATTAACAGAAATGCTTGTAGACTCCTCAGATTTCAGAAAAACATAACCACTTCCATCAGCAGGATTTTTTAAAGCTTTAACATGACCATAGTCCAATAATACACTGTATTCTTCAGGAAAAGTAAACTGAGTTTCAATTCCTAAATTATTCAAATCGGATGATGGAATTGCTTTTAAAATAAAAGCAATCCGGTCTGGCCATGAAGAAATTTCGAGACCACTATTAAATGGATCACAGCCTTTTAAATCAGGTAAATTGGTAATAAAACGTCTCTGAAAATATTTTCCAGTCTCAACCAATTGACAATCATCATCTTGCCCACTTGTATTTGTACACCAAATTGTTTCTCCATTCCTTTTCAAACCGAAACTGAATTGAAACGGGTTCTTTTCTGGAAAACTTTCAGCGTTAGTTTCTCTTAAAACGTGTTCTGCTGGTTTATCGCTATTATTAATACTAAAGTTTTGGATAGAAAGATTTTTATAATCAAACGAAAGTGAATAATTATTCGTTTTAATAGCAAAAACCTGATTACCAGTTTTAATGGTTTTCATCCACCACATATATGAGTAATCACTTTGGTTATTGTACAACTCTTTGGGTAGTTTCTGAAAATCAACATTTTTACATGAATTCAGTACTATTAAAATCCCAAAGAAAAGATATGCTTGTGTTTTTTTTGTGAGTATCATAAATTCTATTTTTTATTTATTACGAACATAATTACCTACTGGCCTGAACTCCCCCTTGTCTCCACCTAGTCTTATCATTTCAGGATAAACCGCCTCCCACCAGTTATCGTAGGCTTCTGAAAGACTCTTGACAAGCTCAGGATTTGTTTCTGATAGATTATTTTGACAAGCAGGATCGAGATTGGTATCGTAAAGCACCCATGTATCTTGAGGACTAACTCCCCAATGAAATTGTGCATTTGCTTTTGTATAAGTTTCTGATGTTCCACCTGCTTTTGTTGCGCGAAGAAAGGTACATTGACTCAACTGCTCCAAACATAAAGCATCATCAGAACACGGAGCACTTTGCAATAGTAAATAAGATCCTTGTCTCACACCACACATCGCGTATTTATGAGAAGCTGCAAGTCCTGCTGGCCAGCGTGCCACATGCTGAAATAAATATCTGTCATCATGCCAAGATTGAGGTTCTTCATTTTCTAATAATGGAACCAGGCTAAATCCATCTAATTCAGATTGTATTTCTTCCGGAATTTCAACACCTGTTATATCACAAAGCGTAGGCAAAACATCGAGGTGCGCAGTAAGGTTATTAGCAACGTGCGGTTTCCATGTATTGGGCCACCTCCAAAATGACATGGCTCGTGATCCACCATGCCAAATCGTACATTTACAACCACGCATTCCAGCATTGTATACATCCAGCCCCATAGTTACTCCGTTATCGTTCATTAAAATAACAATAGTATTCTCGTCTAGTTTTTTGTCTTCCAAAAATTTCAGAAGTTTACCAAGGTTCTTATCCACATTGGCAATTTCACCCAAATAAGTTGCCTCAGCCTCAGAAACACCATCTACTCGATAAGGCGCTATATCTTTTTCAGGTGCAACAAGCGGCGTGTGTGGGGCATAAGTAGCTAAGTAAAGAAAAAAAGGATCGTCATTATTTTGTTCGATAAAACTCATGGCTTCATCAAAATAAATATCTTCACGGAATGCCTCACGCTCCTCGCCATTCATAAATGTGTGTAAAGAAAAATCTTTTCCATTTCCTGGAACTTTAGGAACAATATCAAAACCCCTTTCCTTTGGAGAGTAGCCTTCACCTCCACCAAGATGCCATTTACCTATAAATCCTGTTTTATAGCCTACAGTTTTCAATAATTGTGGAAGAATGGTTGCTTCTATATTTAAATGCTCACGAGGAACAATGGTATGTGTTACTCCATTCTTGAATTCATGCATACCAGTCATTAATGATGCACGGGTTGGCGAACATGATGGACTAACATAAAAATTATCAAAACGCACACTTTCATCATATAAACGATCCATATTTGGAGTTTTTAAAAGCGGATGGCCGTGTCTACCAAGATCACCATATCCTTGATCATCGGTCAATAGTATGATTATATTTGGCTGATTAACGCCTGCTTGTGATTTGGCTTGATTCGAATTTACAACTCCATTTATAATCAGAAACACAATTAATTTAACAAAACAATTCATAATAAAATATAGTAATTAGTTATTTTTTAAAATAGTAATCATAAGCAGGAAGTCGCTCTGTTTTTTATTCAAACCAAATAAATTATGGTGTAATTCTTTAACAGGAATTACCTTTATCTTAAAATCTATATCACCTGATTTTTTAGATGATATTACAAGATTTTCATCCGTTTTTAAATCAACTTCATTAAATTCATTATCTACATAATGGAAATCATATTTTTACCTTCGACTGCATTCTGATAAATTGGCAAGTATTTCATTCTATCATTTTCTCTACTGAAATAACGTATGTATTTATATTTCTCTCTACGAACCGCTTCATGACGTGGGTATCAAGTAACATATCTTTTCTCCAATTTACTTTTTTATCCTAAATTAATGGTAACACACTTTTTCCTTGATAAGTTTCAGCAACTTTAACACTACACATATCTAAAATAGTAGCAGAAATGTCTTAACCCAAAACGAACTCATTGACCATTTTTCCTTTTATTTCTTTAGAGAAAAAATGAGAATACACTAGTATGGGCACATAAACAGATTCTTCATACAACATACTTTTGCCTCCTAAACCATGCTCGCCTAAAAACAAGCCGTTATCTGAACAAAACACAATGATGGACTTTTCATTCCCTCCAATATCTACCAATAATTTTTTTAGATTTCCCACAAACTGGTCTATGGCATAAACCGCTCTATCCATTTTTAATTACTCTTTCAAAAGTCTAGGTTTTTCACATGTTTTATAATACTTCATTAAATCAGCTTGTTCAAAAACGGTTGTATGCAGTTTAATTCCTTGGGGTCGTTTTCTGAAAAAAGAATTTCTTCCTTTTTATCATCATATTAAGTGTTTAAAATCATTTTAGACTAATGTTATTTCCATTTTTAAAACCATGCTACTTTTTATCATTAAATCAGACTTAAACTCAATGGTGACTTTGTTCCCTGACTGTTCAAAATTATAATCAAGCTTCTCGTCGTTTAAGCTGACGGCTACTTTTCTTGGCTTTCTATTTTCGAAGAGTTCTAAGGAAAACTGCTTCAAACGTAACTGACCATACTTTAAGGCAATTGTGCATGAGTGTTCTTTCTTTTCTACTTTCTGAGTGAACGTACCCCACCCTTCAGCTGTAGTAAAAGGACTTTTAAAATTTTCTGGATTTATTTTTGGCGCAAAGCCCAGTTCTCCCTTAGGTCCATGATAAGAATAGCCACAAGCCGCAATAAAAACACCATATGAAGCCATAGACCGTGCATAATGACTCGAGCACTCCACTTCATCAAAGGGGTTTCGTTTAGCTGCATTATAGCGATCGTGTACTGATTTCATAATGGATAATCCTTCTGTAAGCATACCTTCCGATACCATATGGGAGGCTACCTGGTATTCAAAACCATTCATACATTCGTCAAAGTACCCTCCTGGTCCAATCCAAAACTCTTTATCATCAACTCGATCAGCCATGCCTGGAACCGCTTTATCATCTCCACCTAGAGGCCATGTCGTCATCATTAAACCAGCCTCACCTGGCATGACATAGGTTCTTTCTCCTTTAATGGCTTCATGATCCAATGCATACTGTCCTGCATCTGGAGCGAAGTTATATTTCCAAAGTGATTCCAATGCTTTTTTTGTTTCTCTTTGTGGAATAACATCAGGTAAGTTAACTTGGTGCGCAAAACTTTGCCCCAAGATTTGATCTATATGGCATCCATCATTTGTATTGATGCTTTCATAATCAGGCGGTAGATGGATGAAGTATTCACCATTGAATAATTTATCTACTATATTTTTCTGTCCTTTAGGAATAATCTCGTTGCAGGTATTAGCAAATGCAGGGTCATTCATTTCTAGAGCCATCATTTCACAAGCTTTTAAAGCAGCTAAATACATACTACTTATCCAACCCATGGGTCCATACCATGCTGCATCTAGTGTATGTGGTTGCCTACCTTCTAGTAAACCATCGCCGTCTTCATCTTGCTTAATAATGAATTGCATAGACTTCTTGACACTTGGCCAGATGTTTATTAGGAATGAGTCATCGGCGCATACTTGATGCTCACGATACACCCGAATGATTGTTCCTAGTTGACCATCAACGGCGTATGCTGATTTTGAAAAAACATCAAAATTTTCCCCACGCATAGAAATCGCACCCTCATTATTCAATGAAATTCCATAGTCTACTCGAGTTCTGTTATCTCTTTCTATAGAAGGAAAAATTCGTGCTAATCCTTGCGCATACATCCATACATGCGTACAAGTTCCGGTACAACAATCCACTCCTTCCCATCCCCAGAAACGATCATTATTAAACAAATGACTCGTTTGTGAAGCAAGACAATCTAAGGATATGAAAGCCCTATCTAAAAACCAATACGGCAAAGTAGAATCATACCATGTTTTGTTCCATGTTAAGGTGGTTCCCGAAAGCCTGTTAAAATCATTTACAATATATTGAGCCACTTCATTGGAATCTGAAAAATACTTGGCATAATGACGTTTCAATTTATCAATTCCATTGATTTTTCCGATACTACTCCCGGAAACCTCGTTATAATAAGGAAAATACCAACTCACTAAAAAAGTAACTTTCTTGCTTTCACCAGGCTTTAATCTGATAGTAGTAGATAAACCACCCACCAGGGTTTCATTAGAATCTAAACGTTCTTCGTTACTTCCTTTTTTATCAAACATTTCCATCTTGTAATCATTCGCACGAAGCGATGCTACTGCATGCATATCTTTAGAATCGTTAAGCAATGAGATTGCCATGTTTCCATACCCTTTTCTCGTGCTTAAACCTTCACCAGAAGCCGTCATAAATACAGTTGTTTTGTTGTTATCTTTGATAACATTGTTGGTCCGTTCGAATGCTACATCGGTCACTTCTGGACAAACTTTATTTTCTAACCATCCACCAACATCGAGCGTAAGATCTTTTGAATCTTCATTTGTAAATTCATAAGTCATGACTGTAGCTGGCATACTAGAATCTTTTACATCTAATGGAATAAAGATAGGATAGCTATTCAAGCTAGCTGTAAACGGAATACCCTCTTTTTTATAAGTAACTTTAGCTACTGGGTATTCACCTCTAAAAGAAATAGTATCAAAACCATGGTTATCTAATGTTATAAACTTTGGTTCTCCATTTTGCATGTACCTAACTGCAAATCCATTTTCAACCTTAAACCTATCGGTTTCAGTGGATGATGTTCGAGGTTTTGCATAAAGCCCTCCCATAGAGAATTGATCTAGACGCCACTTTTTATGTGGATCTGTTGCCTCGGGGATGGCAGGCCCCTCTCGCTCGTAATTAGACTGAAATATATCCCAAAGCCACAGTCTGCCGTCGCCGCTAATATAAAGTTGCCCACAACTTATGCCTCCAACAGGCATACCTATGTATTTTAATTCGTCTTTTGAAGCAGTAAAAACTTCAGGTACACCTCTTGCTGTAAGGGATTTAATCCATTCTGCTGATAGTTTTTTATCCGCTGGAATCAAATGCCCTCCTTTAGTTTGACTAATCGCATTAAAGGCCATAGAAGGTAGGGCTAAAATTGTAGCTGCCATAGCAGAGAGCTTTATGAAGTCTCTCCTTGATTGGCCAGAAGTTGGTGAACAACAACCAGAAGATGGATCGCAACATTCGTCTTTATTTTTCATATTTTATTTTTTTTATATAAACTCCTTATTAAAGTAGAAAACACATACTTACTAATTTTTAATACCTATTAGAAATGAATCATTCATAGTACAGGATTTAGAAATACTTTATTCGACTAAATACAAACATTCTTATTCTGCTTTCCAATCTTTTATTTTAAGAAAAAACCCAGCTTCATTACTATCATGATTTGCTAAGAATAAGGCTTCAGGCTCACCATCTTTCCATAAAATATGCGGGCGTTCGGTTCTTGAAAGTTCCTCATTAAAATAATAACTATTTGTTTGATACCCTATTTCTGGTCTTTCCCATGTAATACCATCATCAGACTTGTAAATTAGACCTGGCCTGTTACCCCCTCTTTTTATTAAAGAATCTGGAATTTGATTCCCTTCCAGGGCATCTTTTATACCCATTCGGTCTTCTACAATCATATAATATTTATCCTGATATAAAAACGCATAAGGGTCTTCAATATCCAAGCCCAAATCTTCATAACTTATTAATGGGTTTTTTTCATAATTTTCATATGGCCCTTCAATATGATCAGCAATAGCTAAAGAAATAGTTCTTAAATACGGTTTTTTATCAGAAATAGATTTGTAGTAAATTCTATACTTCCCATCTTTATCAGCAACGAATGTTGGATTTGAAGCATGTCTAGCATTTGGAGTTCCAGGAATATGTGAGGGCTTAATTATTGGATTGTTTGGGCTTTCTACCCAAGGTCCATTGAGTGATTTTGCTGTGGCAATGCCAATGCTTTGATTAAAATTAGGCGTATTACTCGGTTTCCACAAATATACCAAAACATAAGTGTCTTTTACTTTTGAAATTTGAGGATTGTGATAAGTGGCATTGTTGCTAGCGAATGTAGTATCTACAAACGTATAAGGCCCCTCTGGACTGTTGGCCGTAAAATGAACAATTTTACTATCTGTTATCCAACTACCTTGTTTAGGTATTGTTGACATAAACACATGTAATTTACCTTGTTCATCATAAATTGGAGCCATACACCAATTCCACCAACTGTCTTCTGCGGGGAGAATATATTTACCAGTTTCCAACGATTTTACAAAAGAAGATTCTTTGATTGATAAAGGCTCTTGTTTACATGAAAAAATAAATACAAGATTTATTAACATTATATAAACTAAATTTTTTCTTTTTTTTAATAATCTTTTCATTTTTATATTCAATAAATTAATAAAATCTAATCATTAATAAATCCATCCACATCATCCAATACTATCATTTCTCTTTCATCGGAATTACGTGTTATCATGTTTACATTTTTAAATGTAATATTTTTAGAATGACGAACATAAGCCCCCCAAGCTGGCAATATTCCAAAGAAAAACTGTTCGGGATAACGGGCTATATCTTCGGAAATAACCCTTTTAGTATCTTCTACCGTTCCTCCTCCTGGGTAAGATATTTCAATATTTTCTAATACAACATTCTCTATATAATGCCCTGGAATTCCAGCAATCATTATAGGTCCTGTTCTAGATATTCTCACTTCACGCTCTTCTTCTGGGCTTAATTCTGTATGCCCTTTATAAGCTTCTCTTTCTAAATTTTGATATTTTACATGGGCGACCACATCACTAATTCTTATGTTTTTTAATACTCCAACAGGAACGCCTTCTGGTTTAACATCTGCTTTCTGAATTTCTCCTAAAATTTTATCGTAATTCCTTCCTCGATTTCCTAGACGAATAAAAATAGGGTTTCCAACATCTTCCATAACAATTCTAGAAATATCAATATTTTCTAAGCGTCCACCGTCAACTAATTGCAACTTAATGGCTCCCATTGGGCTATCATAAAAATAACAGTTATAAACCTTCACGTTTATGAATCCTCCACGTGATGAAGTTCCAAATTTTAGAGCGGCTGTATTACTAGAAACCTTACAATTTCTTACTACAATATTTTTACATGGATTTAAAGAGCTTTTTAAACAAATGGCATCATCACCTGCATCAATATCACAATTTTCTATAAGTACATCCTCGCAACCATCAATATCGAGTCCATCATTATTGTAACCATTATTTCTAAATCGGATAGTAACGCCATTAAAATGAATGTTTTTACTATCAATAATATGAAGTCCCCAAAATGCAGGCCTTTTGTAAGTAACTCCTGAAAATGTTAGTCCATCACAATTTACCATTCTTAATAACCTTGGTCGGGGCGAACCTTCTTTTCTAGGAAAAGCCTCTGGTGTGCCTCTTCCATCAATAATACCTAACCCTTCAATACTAATATTTGAGGCATTTTCTGCAAAGATTAAACACTCAGCATTTCCTTCTCTTGTATTTGGGAGGTCTACATAATCAATAATATCCTGACTCCCGAGAAGTGACGCTCCATAATCCAATGAAAGTGCTACATTACTTTTTAACTTAATGGTTCCGATTATGTAGTTTCCTGCAGGAACCCATACTTTTCCCCCTCCATTTTCATGACAAGCATCAATAGTTTTTTGAATGGCTTTTGTATCCATTGTAAGACTATCTCCAACTGCTCCATAATCTTTAATATTAAATACTGATTTCTTTAAGGATGAAATATTTTCAATTGGAACTTTTAACACCTTATTTTGACAGCTTATAGTTGTTAAAAAAATAAAGGTTAACATGTAAAAGATCTGTTTCATAATAATAGTTTGGTTAATAGTTTATATTTATTGAGTCTTGACTTTATAAATATAAAACTCAGATTTATATTCAGTTTTTTATATTTTTATTAACCTCTTTCATAACCTGAAGTGCTTTTTTGCCAACTGTACCATCTTGATAAATAGCTAAATTAATGGTAACCGCCCCACCATTGACTTTACATTTTTTTATATAAGTACTTAATTGCTCAGAAGTAAATTTTGGGTCAGCGATTTCTGGTTTATTCTGAACCCATACAAATGGCTCCATGGTTAACAATGCTTGATACGGCAGGTTTGGGGAAGGGCCGTTTTCCATATATCCGTTTTTTGGCGGAGCAATTGGGTTTTGAATCTCTCCAGACCAGTAATCTTGCCAAGGAGAAACATCTGGATAAATCCATGGGTTGAGACAGATAATTCGGTCTTTGTTTCCAATTTTACTGGCTTTATAAAACGCTTCAAAAGGAACCTCTTGATATCCTTGAAAAATTTGATACCAACTATCAAACCAATACCCAGCTATT
The DNA here is from genome assembly GCF_033447105.1 of Formosa sejongensis. NCBI lineage: Bacteria > Pseudomonadati > Bacteroidota > Flavobacteriia > Flavobacteriales > Flavobacteriaceae > Formosa > Formosa sejongensis. The sequence continues at coordinate 65,550 of NZ_JAWQUN010000018.1, read as the reverse complement.
TTATCTTGATATCTGTTTCCCATTTCGGTAAGGATATCGGTAAAATTAGCAACAAAGGCTTGTTTAGTTTCTTCATTATTATCGTCATGAGTAGAAAACTTAAAAGTCCCTGGTGCATTTATATAGCAAAGAAACCGAATGCCCTTTTTATTTAATGCATTGGCTATTTCTTCTATCAAATCCCTTTTAGTAGTTTGCCCAGGATGAATTCTTTCCCAACTTTTTATAGGCGCTGGACAATAGCGTTCAGCATGACCAATAGTAAAATAGACATAACCCGCACCGGTTTCTTCAACCATGTTTGCAAACTTTTCAACATCAAATTCATTTACAGCATCTTCAAAAGATTTACTAGAGCCATCTTGTTGAACACTACGAGACGTCCAATGAAACATCAAACCATAACCTGACTTGTTCATCCAATCAAAACTAGCTCTCGCATTTTTTGCTCTAATTTCCTCATTGATTATTTCTGCCTTTTTTGAAACTGGCAACAATTCAGCAGAACGCAAGTCAAAAAGAACGTCCTCATTTTCAATACCAGATGTTGAAATCGTGATTTGTTGTACTCCTGCGTCCAATGAAATTTTACCTGGAAGTTTAAACCGTTGGAAGTTTTGGATATTATAATTTGGTATGTTATTAACACCTTGAAAAGGTCCTTTTGTTTGAGCTAATTTAAATGCGTATTCTTTATTTTGAGTTTTTAAGTATACTTTACTTCCACTTCCTTCTAAACGAACATTTGCCACCAAATAAAACTCGTAGTCGTCTTTCTCAGCAATTTCTACTTCCCAAGTCAATGCACCATTTCCTTTCCATGGAATATTATCGCCACGAACCACTTCTAAATCTCCAGAGGTTTCAATTGTTTTTGTACTGTTTAATATGGTACTTAATGGTGAAACAAACGCTGTTTCGGTTTGCTGCTTGGGGTTTTTATTATCCTTGATTGAGTTGCATGAACTGATGGAAGCTAGTAAAAAGATTACCTGAAAAACAAGGACATAATTAAACTTATTTTTTTTCATTCTGATTCCGTTTTAATAATTTAATTAGTGAGTAATGAAAAGACTATTTTATTTTAAAAAGAGGTATTTCAATTTTTGATTATTTTTTAACAGAAACTGTCTTGATATTTTCGAGAGGAACATCGTTGAACATCATCAGCTTAAATACCCCATTGGGTTGCTCTTCTACCATCCATATCCCTGCATTTGTGATAGCAGGAAGATCGTTAAGTGTATCCTTAGTAAGCATCCTTAGAATACCTTTTCCACTAAATCCATGACCAGCCAGAAGGATACTTTTATCAGTACCACCAAAGCGCTCCTGTATCATATCAAGCACATGCTGAATAACCAATTGGGATGCTGCTGTTTCTACCAAATTATCCAATTGGGGGTTCTTTGGGAATGGAGGTAGCTTGATTTCGTTTAGACCATCCTCACGAAGACTGAAATAAGGGGTTTCTTCCGAGGGTAACTCTATGGGAGCCCCTTCTCCCAATATATTTACTGTTGGAGTAGGTAATGAAGAGGAAATGATTAGTTCGCTCTGCCAATATTCGCAAAGCTCAGGCCAAACTTCTCCCTTGGCTCCCACTTCTATCATATAGGGTAGAATCGTATTTCGCGTACGCCAAATTGGGCTGGAGGCTATAAAATCAAACTTGTAACTTTTAAGTTTACCAGCCACTCTATTAAGCTGGCCTTTTCCCATGGGGGTAAACATATTGGGGTTACCAACATAAGCAGGCCATTTATCTTTTGGTATTTCACTATAAGTTTCCCAATTCTTTCTAACGTTATGCCCTCCTTCTGCATGGCGGATGTAGTAAATTTTTAGCTGTGCATTAGATTCGCCTACACAAAATAACACCATAGCAATCATAATAGATATTCGGTTAATATTCCGCAAGTCCATGTAACATGAGCTATACTGTTTTACCAGAGCAATAACTTTATTCAACCTTAATGTTTTCATATCAATATTTATAAGATTAATAATTTAGAAACTACTTAAAGAATTGTAGTATACAACATGATACTAAAACTTATAAGTTTAAACTAAAGCAAATATTAAATAATAACTTAATATTCATTATCACTTATCAATCATTCTATTGCTCTAATATTACTTAATACTGTTTTTTAAGGATTCATTCAAGTAAGTTGCTCCCAATTAGATCTTACATAGTCTTGCGATATTCCGCGAATGGTTCTGCCGTTCTTAATAATTTCTGTTATTCTTATCTTTAATTTTTTAACAATTTTAGGATGTTCAAAATATAGGTTTGTAGTTTCTATAGGGTCATCTTCATAAATATCCCGTTTTCGACCTTTAAACCTGAGTTCGATTAATAAAGTTGGTTCCAATGCGATTGGTATGAGACTACGTAATAAAACAGCTATAAACTTTTGATATTGTATACTCAGTTTCGGTATTCAACATTTCACAGAGCCGAACTTAGTCATCACTTATGCCAGATTCCCAATCACCGTTGGCATATACCAAATCATGGTTACTCGCCGTCACGTATACGGGAACCGGTGAATTGTCCATCACATACTTTACTGCCTTAAACTGATCGACAGTAGCACCTATATTCACTTCACCCACCATGTTAACGAAATCAATATGAGCGTCTACCACTGCCTTATTCATGGATGCAAGAATACTTATCTTAGTATCAAAGGTTTGGACCTGAGTATTGCCAATTACCATGAAGGTATTCCTGGACGTAGATTCCGAAAAAATAGTCGAGTCAAAGACTTCATATGCATGCTCTATTTCTTCTTCTGTAGACTGCACGTTTAACCATGCTATTTTACCAGTAAATATTACCATTGCAAAAGCAATAAGTACTCATTTTAATTTTTTAATTCTACTAAAACTGAAGAAATAATAAAACCCTGTGAGTCTTTTATGTTCACATAATAGGTAAGCGCTTCTTCAGGAAGTTTAGCGCGTACTTCATTTTTTGAAATGTCCACTATTGCTGGCATGCTCAGCCAAGTATCTGGTCTTGAATGTTTTGATTTGGGATCAAGTTTGCGGTAGGTCAACGCTTCGGTGATATAATAAACTGTTGCTTCCATAATTGTTTCTTTAGACTCATAAACGAGTTCTAAATTCCGAGTTGATGGTTGCTCAATAATGCGACCTAAACTTTGTCCTTCTCCTTTTAATATATAATCAGCAAAAGCGTAAATTTCTGGTACTTCATTGGGGTTCCAACCTGCACCATGCCCATGTTTCATACCAGGATGAATAGTGAGATAGGCATGATCACTCGTCGTTTTAAATGAGTGAGAAGTTATATTAATAGAAAAGTGTCCATCGCTATCACCGTTAACCCATAGTGTTGGCACTGAACCCGTAGAAAACTGATGTGAAGGATCCCAGAATTTCTTTTTCTCAACGAACTCAGGTGACTTATCCCCATGCTCTCCAAAATGTCCCAATGATTCATAGAGATAGCCGGCACCATAAACAGGCATAGCACACTTTAACCTTGAATCCAACCCGGACATGAGACTACTTAAAATACCACCCCATGAAATACCGGTAACACCAATACGATCTGCATCGACCTCAGCTAATGATTCCAAGAGTGAATGTCCAATCATGATATCAGATACCGCATGATACATCCATTGCTCCTCTATTGGTAAATCAACATCATCAAACCGGCCAACTCGGGAAGGTCCGCTATAATCGTGAGATAATTTCCCATCTCCATTTGTGTCGGGCATATGTCCTTCCAAACTCATTGAAATTGCAGCATACCCACGATCGTTCCATATTTTTACCCACTCGTAAAAAGCCTTTCCTCCTCCACCATGCACCAAAACCATTGCCGGAACTGGTTTGTCACTTTTTGGAATACCTAAATAAGCAAAAGCTCTTGTGGATTTTCCTTTGTAAGGAAGGGTTTCATAAAATAATGCTTTTATATCCCCTTTGTCTTTACTGGGTTCCCAGTAAACCTCTGGAACTTGATAAACCATGCTGTCCAGCAATTCTTTTAATGGCTCTGAGTTGGATTGAGCTCGTACTATTGCGGCTGCAAAAACAATTACCATTGTTATAATAAACTTCGAATTAATCTTGAATAAAATTCTTTGATGCATGTGTATCTTTTTATAATTCATAACTTCTAGCGACTATAATGTGAGCTGCCATTTGGTTTGTATTCTCCTGTGATCGAATCAATTATATTCACCCACCATTCTATTTTAGTATAATAGCCTCAAGTTTTTCTTCTACTAATTTGTCATTTTGAAGAGATACGAAATATGAATTGTGTGCTTCACCTGTAGACACCACCTTAAATGGCTTTCCGTTTTTAAATATAATCCCTGAGTTACTTCCAAAAGCATACCCTGCCTGAAACACTCCAGTTTCAATATATTCATGATACAGTTTCCTACGTGCTTCATCCGCATCGTAATGTGGACAATTGCTATATTCTAAAAACCCCAACCCTTCAACTACACCCAATTTTATAGGCCGAGAATCGGTTATTCCTTTTTCGAACCAACAAAGCGATCCAGCGCTATTGCCTGCTAATACAATGCCCTTTTCCAAAGCTTTTTTAAGAACGACATCTATTCCTTGTGCTTTCCAAACTGCCATCATATTTACCGTGTTTCCTCCTCCAACAACAATAGCATCTACATTTAGTAAAACGTCCTCAAAAGAAACCTTTTGATTTTTAGAACCTATCTCAAAGGTGCGCTGCACCATTGGTTCTAAAGATAGATCATGTACTATCTCATACCAACCAATTATGGCTTTTGCATTATCCCCTGAAGCCGTAGGAAGAAAACATATTTTCGGGCGTTCCTTGCCAGTTAGTTTTATAATTTCCTTGACAAATTGTTTGACATGCACACCCCCATAAGCAAAAATATACTGGTCTTGTCCGAATATAATTCCAATATTGAAAAGCAAAAGGATGGCTAATAAAGCTAATTTTTTCATTTTTTTAAAATTGATGATGGTTAGAATGTTATGATAGTTGAAAAATACGGTGTCTAGAGGAAGCTAAAAATGATCATTCACTTCCTGACTTAGGATAACTATATGATCTTGATTTTTTATACTTTCTATTCTGAAAAAATTATATAAGTGAAATTCTGAAACCAATCACTGGTTGTTCCGAAATGGTTTTAGGCATTTTGATGGACAACCCCTCTCCTGTCCTTTTCCACTTAACTTTCTCTTTACTTCCCAGTAATTCAATGTTTTTGATTTTCTTATCGAGCAATCCTCCGGATGCCAATGTTTTAATAATTACATCTTTGGTTGGAGGTGCTAAGACAAATGCATATAATTTTCCATCCTTGGTTGTGAAACGAATATCATTTTGGGAAAACTCTTTAATATTCTCTCCTTGACGACCATCTTTCATCACCAGAGGGCCTTCACCGAAAACCTTCCATGGTCGGCTGCCATAAATCCCCTCTCCATTATTCTTCAGGAATTCACCAAAAGTATTGAGGTAAGCGGCCTGATTATCCGGTATGGTACCATCACCGCGTAAAGCTATGTTGAGCATGACAACGCCATTTTTACTGATGGCATCAACGGCATTTCCAACCATCACAGGCACACTCATTCTATTAACGGCAGTTTTACGGTAAAACCAGCCACCTGAGAGATCTGTTGCCCACATCCATGATTCTGGCTTTATATCTCCAGCACTGCCCCTTTCAAGATTGTAGGTAAAAGCCGCCCTATTCATGTCCCCATTTTTAAAGGATAAGACGGTAGTCTGCTTTCCACCATTCTCTTTTAAATCACGATTTAAATAATCGGAAAATAATTTAACGCCTAATCCCTTTCCGCTCTTTATGTTGGGATAAGGTGAATCGTTATTGAACATATCCGGATCATATTTTTCAATCAGCTCCCAGCAGCGATCATACCAGTGCTCGTTCCAACTGTCTTGACTTGCATAATCTTTGGGGTCGTAATCCATATTAAAAAGTGTCCATGCCAGTGTTCCTAATTTTTGGTATTGACGTGCATCTTTAAAAAACCGGGGGGACCAATACAAATGTGTTGACACACCAAACTTCAATCCGTGTTCGTAGGCTGCATCTTTCCATTCTTGCATCAAGTCCCGTTTAGGCCCCATCTCAACACAATTCCATGGATGGGAAGAGGCGTACATGTCAAAGTTGTCGTGATGCGTGGCAACCGGCATGATAAAACGAGCACCACAGTCCTTCACATATTTAACAAGAGCATTAGCATCAAAATTTTCCGCTTCAAAAAGAGGCACAAAATCCTCATAACCAAACTCTTCAAAAGGGCCATAATGCTGAACATGCCATTCACTCAAGATTCTTGTCATTTCGCTTTGCTGGGTAGCAGGTCCTGTAAAGTCCTTATCACCATACATTCTGCGCCCATAATGAGACCCATCATTTGGACGATCTTCATCGATCGATGAAGGAATACCATAATGAAACCAAACACCTATTTTCCCATCCTGAAACCATTCTGGAACCTGATAGTTTTCTGCCATTGACTCCCATGTTGGTTCTATTTTCTGGGCTGACACAGCAATATGGGTTAATACAAATAATGTTATTAAAATTGTCCTCATTTGTTTGATATTAAGCTCATATGATTTAAAAAAAACGCATTTAATTATCGTCAACTATTCCACAGGAATAAGCTTTAAGCCTTTCAATTTAAATTGACTAGACATACCAATTATTTCTTTTGGATAAGCTGAAATTGTGATAACCTCATTCTGATTAATTTCGATCTCCCCATGATTTTTAAGCGTCATTTCTCCGATATTTCCTTTAGGCTTAATCTCTAGTGAATCGGTAGGTGTACGCAATTCAAAAACATAATCATCATTCCCATTATCCTCACTCACTACATTATAGACTCCTGGTTTGGTTATGTTGACCGTCCAAATTAAACCCTGCTTGGTATTCTCTCCCCAGCGATGCGTTACCTGTTCTTCATAATCATAACTTATCCTTCTTATGGAAAATTCACATTTTGCGACTGGAAGGTTTATAGTACCATCGTCTTCTTGTTGGATGATTTCATTAATTACTTTAGCCTCTTCATCTTCAATTTCTAATACAACTACAGTAACTCTTGGTTGCTTAAGTTCATTAGGTACTGTAATACTCAAATTTTCGTCTTTCTGGTTAAATGAAAGCGCTTGTTTAGATGTATCTGCAAGGCAATAAGCGTTGGTAACTTCAGATAGAATTCCTTTAAGTTCTACTTTGCTATTTTCAAAATCTTTTACATGCAGATATATTTTCCCGGGCTTACTGGTAATTGCAAAAGGTGGGAATTTTAGCGGACTTGGATCAGCACCATAAATCGCTTCTCCATTTACTTTCAGCCAATCGCCAATAGCAGTTATACTATTTACTTGTGATTCTGGAATGGTTCCATCGGGTCTTGGCGCAACATTTAACAAATACACGCCGCCGTTGCCCACTATGCGACATACACTATAAATAAAGTCTGTATAATCTTCTGAACGATCATTCTCTCCTCCATAAGAAGTATATCCCCAACCTCTCTGTGTAACCGACTCATGTGTTTGCCATGGCACTTTTAAATCAGGCAACCAAGTTGATTTACTCACACTTGGAGTTTTCCCATTATCAATGGAAACATCAAAGTGGCCATACCCGTTTCCTAATCGGGAATTTACCAATGCACCTGGTTGATTTTCCTTCACAATATCCATCATAGCCTGGCATTGATCATCTGTCATTTGAATGGGTGTATCGAACCATATCATAAAAATATCGCCATAATTGGTAGTTAATTCTTTTACTTGCATCGCAGCTTTATTATTAAAATAGCTATCAAATTCATTCTGAGGTTTTACCCTACTTTCAAAATCCCAACTGTTACCAGCGCCTCCTTTTTCATGCCAATCTTGACTTTGCGAATAATAGAAGCCTAATTTCATATCACGCTCCTTACATTCATCTGCTAATTCTTTTAAAATATCACGCCCAAAACCAGCAAAATCTACCAAATTATAAGGATCTTTAGAATCATACATAGCAAAGCCATCGTGATGTTTTGCTGTTACAACAATAAATTCCATGCCTGCATTTTCAGCAATATCAACCCATTTTTTTGCATTAAATTTTACTGGTTTAAATTTACCTGCTGCTGCTTTCTCATAATCGGAAATAGAAATTTTAGCTTGATTCATAATCCATTCTGCAGAAACTTCTTTATCATCCCAAACACCTTCTAATTGTGCATAAGGTCCAAAATGGACAAACATGCCAAATTTATCTTCGTACAATTTTTTCATGTTTTCTCGAATTTCGGGCGTATACGCTGAAACATCCGTTTTACCGAAATCTACCTCTCCTGAAGTTTCGGTAACGTAATCAATCGTTTTATTTTCGGTTTTATCGTTAGTCTTTTCTCGACAACCAAAGTGAATGCATAGTGTCGCAATTATTAAAAGACTAGTAGCCTTTTTTAAAGTTATTGTTTTCATAGTTTATTTAAATTCTCAGATTCTACATTCATTCTTCCCATTTTTGAAACATCCAACTGCTCAATACCTAATTTTATAGCTGGACTATCTGGCTGAAAGCCAAAATCCCCATTTTCTGTATCAATAAATAGAGGGTTCGCAAAAAGGCTGTTTTTTTCATTTCCTACAACCCGCATTTTAATAAAATGGGCATCCATCCAATTAGGATTGGTCGGGTGGTAATATAAATTTGAATCCATATCGGTTTCCACGAGTAACGGATGACCATCCTCTGTTCTGTCTATAGGTCTCTCCCCATGAGCATTACCTCCATCAGGATGAGAAATGATGATATTGTGATGAACTTTTGACTCTTTTACACGAACCCATTCAAAACTTACATACCCCCATTTTGGAGCGGTTAAAGGAGCAACAATGACATTATTAATGATATCATTTACACCCTTTGAGACAATACCAGCTGCAAAACCATAATTATTATATAAAACATTTCCAAAGATTAGGGTTTCGTGTTGGTCATCATCGCAACGGATGGCAGATGGAAAGGAATGCTTTAGGTTATCATGAATAAAATTGTATCTAATAATATTACCCGTTCCTGCTCCAGAAACATAAACAGCATTACCATCAGAAAGTTTTTGTACGGCATGAGTTATTTCATTATATTCAAAAAGATTATGACGAGCGTGATTGTATTTCTCTCTAACCTTCCAACTTTTATAGGTCTCTTTAGTGCTGTCTTTAACAATTTGAGGAATTTCATTTTGGCGTATCGTTCGTCCACCTTCTCCATTTAAAGATCTATCCGGTTCAACTCTATTTGTGATTAGCACTGCTGCATAACCACTATGGTGCACATAATTATGCGCTATGTGATTATGTCCGCTTTGCCACGCCCAAATTCCAGGAGAGTGCCAGGTAATTTCACTAAAATGATGTATATGATTATTTATAATATCATTATGATGGTTGACATCTTTTGTTCCAGCTCCATAACCAGCCAATATAATTCCAGCTTCACCCAAGTGGGCAAATTCACAATTTTCTATCTTATTACGTTGGGAATATAAATCAAGACGAATACCAGAACCACCTGCGTCAAAAAAGTTACAATCTATAACACTACAATCCTCAGCACCACGAAAACGCAACATCGCTGTAGACCTATCAAATAAATCCCAATCATGTTGCATGCCCCAGCCAAGACGATCCTCGTCTGTTGTCCATGCCCTGCGATCTGCATGAGCAAAAGTTAAACCAGAAAATACAATGCCTCTAACTGGAGTATCTTTTGGACCGTCGTAATCAATGTCTCCCTCCACTCGAATTAACTCACTAGTAGTAGGTGCTAAAATACCTTTTGGTGATCCATTATCTGCTGGATTTGAAGGCCACAGATAAATTTTACGTGTTTCGGAATTCATTACCCATTCACCAGGTTCATCCAAAGCCTCCATAATATTTTCTACCCAAACCGAAGCCTTTGCTTCATTATGAACCCAACCTTGTAATTTGCCCATATTATAGGTTGCGGATACGGCTGTTTTGGCTATTCCATTGGCTTCATCAACAGATTCAAGAGGTAGCATATTAATCATCCAAGCACGTGAGGGTCTGATATTAATCTCCACATCAGAAAGGTTATCCCAATTTTTTAAAGCACCCTCTGGAAAATACAGTGTTTTTTTATCTCCTAATTTAGACGGAAAAAAACCACTATTTCTAGCTCGATTTAATCGTCCCTGCTCATCATAGAGTGTATAAAATTTTTCTATCCCTTTAGGCATATCGGCTACCCAAACTTTACCTAGAGACTCAGCGGGCAATCCTGGTACTGTATTTTCTACTAATGCCCAATTATTAATAGGTACTCCTGCACTAATGATAGGTTTTTCTTCAAGGTAAGCCGCAATGGTAAGGTGTGGTGGCATAGTTGATTCTCCTGCACCATAAGTTTCTAAACTATCTTTTTTCACTTCAGAAGTGTTTCCGTCATTTATTCCCAAAACCAATGTTTCGTTTAATTGATGACGCCCTTCTCTAAGATATATAGTTATCGGATTTAAATTGCCCAATTCCCGCAGACTTCTTACCTTTTGTATTGCTTGTGGAAGTGTCGCTAATGGGCTTTCTAAAGTTCCTTCAGCCCTATCATCGCCGTCAGGAGCAACATAAACTTCAATTGTATGGTTAGTTTGACATCCAAACTGAATCAATAAAATAAAAAATAATAAAAATTCTTTTAATCTGTTTAGATTGATATATGTTCTCATTTTATAATTGGTATTGACGGATAAACATCGATTTATTTTTAATTGACTCATACTTAAGCGCTTTTACAACTTCTCTATATATTAATAAGGTGTATGCACTCTATCATCTTTATCAATCAATTGAGTCTTCAAAATTTTTTATTCTCATTTAGTTTTATTTCTCATTATTAAGCATTCCGCCTACTTCTCTTAAAATATCAGCTGATTTTTGCGGTATGTTTCCATCCCCATCAGGACCAATATTCAACAAGAAGTTTCCACCGCTTCCATTTATCTCTTTAAGTTTATTATAAACAGTTTCAGGCGATTTCCAATTATGGTCGTTTGCTTTAAACCCCCAAGATTTATTTAAGGTATAGCAAGCTTCCCACTCATAATCAACCTTTGAATTAAAATGCTTTTGCTCAGGAGTACCAAAATCCTTCTTAAAGGACTCTCTTTTACCAACTCTGTTGTTTATGATAATTTCCGGATTTAAAGAGCGGATATAATTATATAAGTCAATTCCAACATCGTTGTTCCACCATTCAACCCAATCACCATCAAACCACAAAATATCTGTATCATAATTATCAACCAACTCCTTTATTTGGTTTTTCATATAGTTGATATATCTTTCTCTTTGTCTTGGCAACATTTGTATTTGTCCCCAATGACCGAAATTCCCATCAACAGCTTCATTACGTTGTTGGCTATTGTGGTGCCAATCAATGATACTGTAATAGGTACCGAATTTAATGCCGTTTTCACGACATGCAGTGCTTAGTTCTCCAAGAATGTCTCGGCCATTCATGGGTGTATTGGCTATATCGAAGTTGGTATATTTACTATCCCACAAACAGAATCCTTCATGATGTTTGGTGGTAATAACAATGTATTTCATACCTGCATCCTTTGCTAGTTTTACTATTTCATCTGCATCAAAGTCTTTTGGATTCCATGTATGTGTAAGCATCGCATAATCCTGCGCTGGAATATCAAAAGTTGCTTGAATCCATTCAGAATACCAATCAGTTGTCTGGTCTTCCCATACACCACCTAGTTGACTATATAGTCCAAAGTGGATAAACATTCCATATTTAGCCTCTTTAAACCACTCCATATGGGCTGCATATTCCTCTTGTGTTTCCTTTGTATAATCTTTTTTCTCTTGTGCATTCGACTTTACAGTAACTGTAAAGTATAGAAGAAGGAATAATACCATTGTTCTCATTTATTATTTTTTAAAAGTTAAGATGACTTCTATCTAAAAGTTTAAATATGTAAAAGCATGTTTGGAATTTCAGATAGCGTTATAGGCTTTGTCTTTCAAGTGAAAACAACTTCTCGCTAGGCTTTTCTGGGAGTGTTTTTTGCCACGCTTCAATTTTTTCAATCAAATTTTCAACCACATCTTTATTCTCATCTTTCAGATCCTTTTTCTCATACACGTCTGCTGCTATATCATATAGCTCCACGTAGCTTAAGTCTTTGTTGGCAACCAACTTCCAAGTTTGATCGACAACGGCATACGAAACCCAATGATCTGGCTTTTGCTGATTGATATGCCAGCTACCTCCCATCTTCCAAAAAAGTGGTTTGGTACGAGACGGATATTGCTTCCCTTTTAAAGTAGCGACTTGGCTTATGCCATCTGGCTGATAATCCTCAGGAAGTTCTACTTCAGCAATTTCACAAAAGGTTGGTAATAAATCTACAGCAGACATTAAAGAAGCTGAATCAATAGCCCCAGCAGCAATTTTACCAGGCCACCGAGCAATGAATGGCACTCCTATTCCTCCTTCAAAAAGCGCCGCTTTGTAACCCCTTCTACCACCAGTTATACCCATAGAGGCCCCTTTATAACCCACTCCGGTAGCCGTATCAAGATAAGTATCTATTGTAGCTTCTGCACTACTTCTTGCAGGACCATTATCGGAACTAAAAATAACAAGTGTATTTTCAGTCAATCCCAAACGGTCTAAAGCATCCAAAACCTCTCCAATCCTATCATCTGCGTGTGCAAGCACAGCTGCATAAATGTTATCTTTTTCCTCTAAACCTCTAAAATCCCATTGGTATTTAGGCAAGGCATGGTGCGGTGTATGTGGCTCATGAACCCACATATTTATAAAGAATGGTTTATTGTCCTCTTGAGATTTTTCGATAAATGCAATTGCGTTATCTGCATCTTTATAAAAAGGCATTTGCTCACCTGAACAATTGAATGCACCATAAGTGTCATAACCATATTTGTCTGGCGTAGGTGAATCAAGAACCATATTATTAGACAAATGCCATTTCCCAAAATGTGCAGTAGCATAACCATTTTCCTGAAGAAGCTTCGGTAAAAGTGTCGTTTCATAACTCAACCAATCGGGCATATTCCGTTTGGCATTATCTGGCACCCATGCAAAATGACCATCTACATTATGCCTTGCTGGAAATTGTCCCGTCATTACAGCAGTTCTGCTTGGTGAGCACACTCCACTTGCGACAGTAAACCTCTGAAAATCGGTGCCTTCTGAGACCAGTCTATCAATATTTGGTGTTTTTACATACGGATGACCATGCGCACTAAGATCTCCCCATCCCCAATCATCTGCGAAGATGAACAAAATGTTTGTTTTAGTGTTTGCTTCGTTTTCGACAAATTGACTAGCAGGCTTTTCTCCACAACTAATCAAGCTGAAAAGCATGATGCATAAATAGAAACTTTTGATAAGACTCATAATTAAGGTATTTTAATTTGTTGGCTTAAGCTTTTGGTTTTTACGGATTTTTAATACTTATAGCTATAAGTAAACAAAAGAAAATGCAAAATGGATTCTTTTATATTTTTTTAAGGCTTTTACAATTTCTCGATATACATATAATAAGGCGGGTGCACTCTATCATCTTTATCAATTAATTGAGCCTCTAAATCGTATTTTCCTTTTGGAATAAATCCTGTAAAGGTTACCTCTTTTTGATTTTCTGTAATTTTTTTCGTTCCGCTTAAGTCAGCCACATAAAGATACGCCTCCTTAAAATCGTTTTTAGTACTTGCTGGTATAACCCAATCCAATTCAAAAGTTTTAGTTTGTTCTGGAAATGTGGCATTAATTTCCAATCCACTTTCCCTTGGAAAACGGCATAAACTGATTTTATATTCGCCATCTTCAACAAACTCAATTTTCCATCTTCCTGAAGCTTGAGCTCCTTTGGCTGCTCCAATTTGATGATGGACACTCCCGTGCTTACCCGTCATTAAATCGTGTGCCGAAATTCGGCTTGGGTTTTCTTTTGGAGCACCTACTTTTATATATGCGTATCGTTCATTCACCTCTTCATCCATAAATGATTGCCACCATTTTTCGTAACCTAAAGCAAGTTTCTCTGCCACTTCTGGGTGCTGACCAAAAACATTTTTGGTTTGCCCTTTATCAGTGTTCATGTTGTAGAGCTCATTTCCGTTTACAAGTCGCCAATCATCATCCATAACAGAGTACTTTTTATATTTGACCAAGTTTTGTAATCTTTGCGTATCTATGTAGAGTGTTCTATTTGGCCAATCTTCAGTTTTGTTTTCCAACAATGGTTTTAAACTCATCCCATCCAACGGTTTTACAGCATTATAATCAAGCCCTAAAAGGTCAACAAATGTTGGTAGTAAATCGTAAGCAGCAACTAAATTATCAATATCTTTTCCTCCGGTGAGTTGTCCATTAGGCCATCGAATGAAAAGAGGTACGCGATGTCCTCCTTCATATTCACTACCTTTAGAACCTTTTAATCCAGCATCATAAATACGGTTTCCTCCGGCTGTTCCGTTATCCGTTGTAAAAATAAGAATGGTATTATCGGTTAAATTTAAAGCATCTAGTTTATCCTGTAATATTTTAAAGTTATCATCAATATTTGTAATCATTCCATAGAATCTTTTAAATCTATCGGGTAACTCTTCTTCACTATAGTTCTTGTAGATATCATAGTATTCTTTTGGAACATTATATGGTGCATGTGGTGCGTTGGTAGAGATGTAACAGAAAAATGGTTTTTCTTTATTTTCTTCGATGAAATTTAATGCTTCGTTGAAAAACACATCCGTACAATAGCCTTTATACTTTTGAAGTTTGCTGTTATGCCAATAAGTATCATCAAAATAATCATTCAACCAATAATCTGGTCCTTGAGTAATACCTCCGCCACCGTGTCGCACGACTTCATGGAACCCTCTGTCTTCTGGACGAAACGGATAATTATCACCTAAATGCCATTTACCAAACAGACCATTGGTATAACCATTTTGAGCAAATACTTGCGGCATAGTAACCTCATCTTCGAAGAGTAGTGAACGACCAGTAATGGTATGGAATACATTTATTCTATTACTGTGCCTACCCGTCATAATAGCACCACGCGTTGGCGCACAAGTAGTAGATACGTGATAATCCGTAAAACGCACAGACTGTTTGTAAAAATTATCGATGTTGGGTGTTTTAATGTAAGGATTCCCCATGCAACCTAAATCATTCTTACCTTGGTCGTCTGTAATTACGATTACAATATTTGGTTTTTGTTTTGAAGTTTGAGCTAATAATTTAATATTAGACGTTAACACGAAAAGACAACTTAGAAAACTAATTTTAAAAAGTTTTGTGATTTTGAATGATTTTGTTATGTTGATTTTTTCCATATAAATTGTATCACGTTTAGCCCAATCAAATATTAGATAATTACGTCATATTCCTTTTCCCATATCAATCATTATATTGCTCTATTGTTACATTTTATTATTTCATAGGCTTATTCATTCATCATTTTAATTTCTTAGCTTCTAAAAGTAATTATTCAATCTGTTATTTTTTTTATGCATACCACTTGTTTCAACCCTCGATGAAATATTTTTTCTTGTGAATAACTTAGAGTACTCAAACTCCATGTAGATCCTGCTGGACCTAAATCATTAATCGAAATAAGCGCAGAATCATCAAATGTTTCCTGTTGGGAATCTATTACGTAAGTCATCCCTATCATGGTAGAAAAAAACACATAATTATTAATTGCGATAGGATTACCAGAAGTAACATGGCCCCATCCATCTCGTTGTGCTCGCTTATCCATACCTGTTTTTACACCTCTAGAATTGATCCCATCACTCGGTATATGAGTATTCCATAATATATCATCCTTATTTTTTGAATTTCTCGCTATTTGAATAGGCACCTGTATATACACAACCTTACCCGTTTCGGTGTCTACTCTACCAATACAATGTCCTTCATGAGTCATAAACAAGAAATATTTTCCAATTAATATAGTAGTTTCATTTGTTGGTATCTTTCGATATTTATCAATTATTAAATCGAACGATACATTATGGTAAGTTTCGTATTTATTTTTAGAAGTATTCCACTTATGAATTTCAACTTGATCAAATAATTGAAAACGATTTAATAACACTCCTGTTTTAGAATTAAATTTCAACAAACAACCATCATCAATACCATAAGCAAAATTTTCATCAAAATATGTTACTGTATAGGCGAATATATTTTTTGTTTTATAACTCCAAATACTTTCTCCAGCTTTTTTCCCAGACGCCCATGACATATTAAAGCCATAGGGAGTTTCTGGAGGAGTATGCCCTCCGCCTCTTAAATGAAATATAGCAGGTTTATTATCAATATATCCTATTTGTGGCGTATTATGAACGGATGTCCCTGTTGATTCTACCCATAACGGGGTTCCAGTGTCTGCATCAAAAGCTCTAATAAAAGTCCATGGCCATAACTCAGGGTCTGTTTTATTTCCAGATTGAAGAGCCTTCATTGGCTTACGTAATGTATCACCTGAATCTCGCATCATTACATATAACAATTGATTATCAATCATAATAGGCTCACACTGTTTTGCTGCATGACGCATTCTAGATTCAAAAGGACGTTTCCAAATAGTGTTGCCATCCATATCGCTACATACTATCAACCCACCTGCATTGATAAACCAAACATGTTTTCCGTTTGTAATTGGTGTTGGTGTAGAATTATCGGAAAACAGTCCGGAATACGGCATTTTTTTTGGACTAGGAATATCTAAAGTCCATTCAACTTTTCCAGTATTCGTATTTAAACAGTAACCAATAATATCTGACCCCTCCGTATTCTCAATAAGAGTTCCTTCTGGTAAAGGTTTGTTTATTGTTAAAAACAACTTATTACCCCATACTGCAATGCCACTTTGCCCTCCTTCTGGAAGTTTTGTTTTCCATAAAACATTTTGATTATTACTAACACTCCACGCTGTAGGAATAGTGTTTTCCGTTTTCAGTGTCCAGTTACCGTTGGGGCCAGAAGCCATTGGCCACTGCTTAGATAAGTTATACAAAAAATCTTCTTTTTCTTGTGCGCCTAAGTTCAATATTGATATAAGGCTTAGTATAATATACTTTATACTTTTAATTAAAATCTGCTTATAACTCATTTTGATTTCTTTTTAATTTTGAAAAATTAAAAAAGGATTGTTTTACGAAGTAGCTTTTTAATTGACACAAAATTCCTAGGTGGATTTGCTTTATCCATATACCAATCTTGATAACATCTTAAATAAATTGCATACAGGGTTAGCTGAATCAAATATTGAATAATTTCTTCATATTCTTTTACCCTTATCAATCATTATATTGCTCTATTATAACATTTTATTATTCACATATTCATTCTGACACAGACTTTCAAATTAACATACATATGCTTTATTTATATAAAAAAAACACATAACGCACTGATAATCATAAAATAAAATACTTAACCCATATTTTTAATTTTGCAAATAATTAACACGAATTTCTTGATAAACCATCCATATTTTTATTAAAGCCTTCTTTTTAAGAAAAAAAAACATGCAATTATAATAATATATATTATTTACTTTTGATAAAATCTCAATGATATTATTGTTGTTGTTTTGGTTCTTTTTTACTTCAAAATACGTTTAAAATGCAAAACAGTTTTAACTCGAGAACAAAAAACAGAAATTTAGTTTTATAGGAGCATGCCCTCTTTAAAAATGATTTCCATTAAGAATATAACATGCATTTAAGCAATCCAATGATCTAAAATAAAAAATATTTAACCAGCTAATAAAGCAAGTGATTTAACCAAATAACGAGAAATCATAAAAATCGAGATAAATATTATGAGAGCGTTTTTTACAAGTATCATTTTATTATTTATAACATTACATGGGTTTTCCCAAGAACTTCATTTTTCAGAAGTGCCAGAAGATTACCAGCTTTATGCTAGGAATGAATTGGATAGTGCTGAAGTTAAAGTTTCAG
The DNA here is from genome assembly GCF_033447105.1 of Formosa sejongensis. Lineage (NCBI taxonomy): Bacteria > Pseudomonadati > Bacteroidota > Flavobacteriia > Flavobacteriales > Flavobacteriaceae > Formosa > Formosa sejongensis. The sequence goes on along the minus strand of NZ_JAWQUN010000018.1, from coordinate 47,456 downwards.
GAAAAATAATAGTAGGAACTAATATTGAAAAACTCAAACTAAAAATATTCAAATCTAATGAGCATTATGATACCAAAGAAATTATAGTCCACAATAATGAATTCTCTCTAGCAACCACTATTCATTCTGGTTTACATGAATTTAAGTTTGAATTATATGTAACAAAAAAAGGCATTGACAGCTTATATTATGCCGCCGATAATATAGTTTGCGGCGATGTTTACGTAATTACTGGGCAATCTAATTCGCATGCAAGTAGCAGCTTATCTACATACAGTAATCCATTTTGCAGAAGTTTTGGCGTTAAAACGGGTTTTGAACCTTACAATGATGATGATAAAAAAGTGCGTTGGGGATTGGCAACCGGTAATGCCCCAGACCTGAAAGGCGTTGGCGGATGGTTCAAAAAAAACAAGTTTGGTGTTGGCGTTTGGGGTATGGAATTAATGAAATTGATTGTTGAAAAATACCAAGTTCCTGTCTGCATTGTCAATGGTGGCAGTGGTTCATCATCCATTGAGCAAAATATGTTGTATCCAGAAAAACCGTCGTTGGAAACCAGTTTTGGTAGGTTAGCTTATCGCTTAGACCAAGCAGGGTTAAAAGATAAAGTAAAAGCTATTTTTTGGCATCAAGGCGAAACAAATACCAATAAAGATAAAAACCCAGAATTGTATGCTACAAATTTTGACACGCTACTTTTTGACTGGAAAAGACTTTATACAGGTTTAGAAAAAATTTATCTATTTCAGCTCCACCCAGGTTGTGGAGGCGATTATCAATCAGAACTTCGGGAAACACAGCGTCAAATAGCTGAAAAATATGATATGATTGAAATTATGTCTACCACAGGCGTTACAGGAAACGATAATTGCCATTTTTCCTATGAAGGCTATATTGAATTTGCAAAGCGGATATTTCCTTTAGTTTCAAGAGATTTTTATGGCGAAAAAACAAAATTAATCATCACACCCCCTAAATTAGAACACGCTTATTACATAGATAAAAATCATATCGTTTTAACTTTTGACCAGTCCATTTATTTTGAAGAAAAATATAAAGTTAATGGTACTACTCATTATCTAAAAGACCAATTTTTTTTCAGTAACGGAAATAATAATGAAAAAGTCAGTGCTTTAGTGGAAAATATCACAAATAGCGAAAAAGAAATAGTGCTGCAAATTAAAGATGCAAAACCATTTACCGAAATAACCTATTTACCAAATAGAACGTATTTAAATACAGATGATGTTTACAAAGGCCCATGGATACGAGGAAAAGCCAATGATTTGGGAGCTTTAAGTTTTGATAGAAATAAGATAAAAAAAACAATTCAAACTAATGATAATGAATGGCATGGTTACAAATTATTAGACTCTACTTTAAATGGTGTAAATTTTAAGGTTGTATTTCCCAAAAAAGCCAATAAAAATAGAGATTGGATATGGAGAGCCCGTTTTTGGGATGTCGAGCCACAGACTGATTTAGCTCTTTTAGAAAAAGGATTTCATGTGGCTTATATTGATGTTTCGGGCTTGTTTGGAAATAATAAAGCCATCAAAATTTGGGATGGTTTTTATGAATTTATAACTACCAAATACCAATTAAATGGCAAAGTTGTTTTGGAAGGGATGAGTAGAGGTGGCTTGATTATTTTTAATTGGAGCAATAGAAATGCAAAAAAAATAGCTTGTATTTATGGCGATGCTCCAGTATGCGATTTTAAAAGTTGGCCAGCAGGCAAAGGATTGGGAGAAGGACATCCAAAAACATGGGAAACTTGTTTAAATGCCTATGGTTTCACTGAAGAAACAGCACTTTTGTTTAAGGGCAACCCTATAGACCATATGGATTATATTGCAAGTAATAAGGTGCCTATTCTAATTGTAGTTGGAGATGTTGATACCGTGGTTCCTGTTTCAGAAAACACAGAAGTTCTTAAAAAAAGACTAAAGACTTTGGGTTGGGACCTAAATATCATTCATAAACCCGGAGTTGGACATCATCCACATTCATTGGAAAACCCAAAACCCATTGTAGATTTTATTCTAAAACATACTAGCAACACTATTAAAATTTAAAAATAATGACACTTATAAAAAGCAAAATCTTTAAAGCTAAAATTTCAAAAAGAGCAATGGCTCAATTGTTCGTGTTGCTAATTCTATTTAGTTGTAACAATAATACCAATTCGGAACAGCTTTCAGACATAGAAAAAATTAATAAAACCTACAGACGTGGGATGACCATGATTACACCTGCTGAACAATGGAGGGAGGGTTTACCTTCAGGCAATGGAACCATAGGCGCATTGGTTTATGGTTCTATAAGCGAAGAAAGAGTGCTGTTTAATCATAACGAACTTTGGTACGGTGGAAAGATAGAAGATGTGCCAGATGTTTCTGCAGAACTACCTACTGTTAGAAAGTTGATGTTAGAAGGTAAATATTTAGAAGCTAATAACTACTATACAAAAAAGTTAAGGGATAAAGGGTTTTCTGCTAAAAATGCAATTTATCATCCCGCTTTTGATTTGTTACTGACCACAGAAAGTGAATATATGTTTGAGGATTACTCAAGAACATTGGATTTTGAAACGGGAGAAATTGAGGTTAAGTGGACAGATGGAGATAATCAATTTTCAAGACGGTTGTTTGTTTCTATACCAGATAACGTTTCTGTAATGTCCATAAAAGCTGATAATAAAAATGTTGTTAGTGGAGAAGTCACCTTGGATATCCATGACATAAATGATGCCATTGCTCAAAATGGCGTTTCTTTTGACCCAGGGTTTCGTTATGAATCTTTCGCAAAAGATGGCTATGTAGAATTTCATTCAACAGGAACCGACGGGGGTGAGTTTGGAGGTGTTTTAAGGGTAATTGTTAAAAACGGTAAACAAGAATCCTTGAACCAAACTGTGAGTTCTAAACGGAAATCTGAAGGGTATAAAGCAAATGAAAGCGGTGTTATAGCCTTTAATAGCGCTGATGAGGTTGTTTTAATAGTTGGTTATTTTGCGAATGAAACAAGTACTATTGCGATATCTCGATTAAAGAAAGAGCTTGCGGAAATGACAAGTGATTATGAGGTTCTTTTTAATAAACATAAACCATTACATAGTGAAAAATTTAATAGGGTGAATGTGAATTTGAACCTAGACGGACCTCATGACACTCCTAATGAAATTCTCTTATTAGATGCTTATAAAAACTCACCTTCGAATGAGTTGACTCAAAAACTTTTTGATTATGGACGCTATTTGCTAATTTCTAGCAGTAGAACAGGAGGTTATCCTGCAAACCTTCAAGGTCTTTGGAATGGTGATTACAGTCCGCCATGGAGTTCTTTATATGGAATTAATGAAAATTTACAAATGACTTATTGGCAAGGTTTACCTGGTGATTTAAAAGAATCCATGATGGCTTTTTATGATTATTTTGATGCACATTTAGATGATTTTAGATACAATGCTAAACAACTTTGGGGAACAGAGGGGATTTACATACCGCCTTTTATGTCGCCAGACTCTGGGAAACTTCGCCATTCTGCACCTCATGTGGTTAATTGGACGGATGCTGCGGGTTGGTTGGCATCATTTTATTATGATTATTATCTTTTTACTGGTGATGAAGATTTTTTAAGAAACAGAGCAATTCCTTTTATGAAAGAAGTAGCTTTATTTTATGAAGGTTTTATTGTTAAAGGTGCCGACGGTAAAAATATGTTCTTCCCTTCCCAGTCTCCTGAAAATCAACCAGCAAATATGGATGTTATAAATCCAATTACTGGAAGAACAGAAGGGATTAAAGTTCAAATTAATTCTACTATAGCAGTTGCTATATCAAAAGAGGTTTTAACTAATTTGATTACATCTTGTGAGTTTCTGGATGTTGAAGAAGAAGCTGTTAAAAGGTGGAAAATCCTTTTGGCAGATATGCCCGAATACCAAATTAATGAAGATGGGGCATTAAAAGAATGGATACATCCTGATTTTGAAGATAATTATGAGCATAGACATCAATCTCATATTTATCCCTTGTTTCCAGGTCATGAAATAACGGAGGAATCTAATCCAGAACTTTACGACGCAAGTAAAGTTGCCATTGAAAAACGGTTACGTATTGGCTTAAAATCTCAGACAGGTTGGTCTTTAGCTCACATGGCAAACGTATATGCACGTTTGGGTGATGGAGATAAAGCTGAAGAAGCGTTAAATATATTAATGCGTAGTTGTTTAGGAAAAAACTTTTTTACCTACCATAACGATTGGCGAAAAATGGGAGTTACCCTTGATTTTACATGGGGTAGAACAGCACCATTCCAAATGGATGCCAATTTTGGGATTACTGCTGCTATTACCGAAATGTTATGCGGTTCTACAAATAACATGCTCCGTATTTTACCAGCATTACCAGCCGATTGGGACCAAGGAGCATTTCAAAATTTGCTAACACGTGTTGGAGTGAGAACTTCTGTTGCTTGGGATAAAGATAAAAAGTATATTACTATTTTACTTCATGCAGAAAGAAATACGAGTTTTGATTTAAATTTACCTGATAAAGTTTCTCAAATAGAATCTAATCAGTTAGATATTTTAAAAGAATCAAAGTATGGAGATGATTACCGTTTTATTAATCTACAAAAAGGACAGGAAATCAATATAAAATTAAAACTTAAATAAAATTAATCTTTAATGAATATTAAAAAAGGCACTATCCATCATAAATTTTATCGTTTTAATTTTCATGTGTAGTGTTTGCGTTCAAGATACAGTTGAAACACCAAATATCATCATCATTTATAAAGATAACATAGGCTTTGGATATGTAAGTGCTCTTAACCCAGAAGCCAAGTTCAAAATACCAAATATTGTGGACTTACTATATTAGACTAGACATAAAGTTGCGAGATTTAGAGTTACAAGCATTAACTTTGAATCATAAAAAACAGAAATGTAACTGCTTAAATCTCGCAATTAATTGTCCATTTTTTTATTGCAAGTCCTCTTTTCAAGAACATTATTTTCTGCTGTCAAAATTGGGGTATTCAAAAATAGGAATACACTTAAAAATGATAAAATTAGTTTCATATATTTATATTCCTAAAAGACACTATCCTTACAGGTCTCCAACATTCTTTTATTTATTATTTTAACCAGGTAATTTTAGCCTCTTTTTTTTCGGTATCTACCCATACCTTGGCATGCTCAAATTCTCGGGTAAACTCCCAACCATTGTTAGAAACACGCTTATAAGCTCCTTTAGGAGCTCCTAAAGACTTATGCAAATCTGCATAATACACCAAAGGCCCCGTATTTAAACGCCAACCCCAACCGTACTGAAAATAAGAATAAGGCTGTGCTCCTATTAAGAAACATGCTTGATAATATTCTAATCTTTCAAGAGATAATTCTTCTAGAGAAACACCTCTTGATCCTTTTATTAATGTTTGACTTGCTTCTTCTTTTTCTGCCTCAACACCTATTCTAAAAATAGACATTTTACCTGCTTTAGCATTTGCTAACATATCCCCCCATTCTTCAAGAAGGTTTTCTTTGCTTAATTTTTTATTATTGTAATGCTCAAACATCGCCGCATCAATTGCAGGAAAAACATCTTTTACAGCAGATGCGTTATTTCCTAAAAGAATTTTGTCTGTTCCTATTGCAGCTTTTAAGTTCATCATCATCTCACCCATGCTAGCTTCAACTTCTTCCTTTTGAGAGTCACGCTTCCAAACAAAACCATGCATTTGATCTATAAAAACACCATCTGCACCAGAATCTTTCACCCCTTGTGCAACTGTTTTTACCCACCAATCTCTAAACTCAGGATTTAATACGTCAAAATTAAATACATTATTTCTATGTTCTAATTCTCCTGTCTCTTTATTATGAAGCAACAATTTTTCTAATTCTGGATAGTCTTTAATTTTATCCTTAGTAAAATTTTGATTGTAGGATGTAAATGGCCACGCATAAGCAGAATTAAAATAATAAAGCGCTTTGATATCTGGTTTTATGGCTTTAAAATTTTTGATTTCTTCTCTAGCTCCAATTTCAGCAAATTCTAAGTCTCTATATGCATGATTTTTTTCAACACAAATAAAATCTGTTTTAGCAGCTATTGTTTTCACTTCCTTAGGAGTCAATAATCTAGTTCCATCACCAAACATTATATATTCTGGAGTTGTCTCCCAACTAAACTTTGGGTAGAATGCTTTAGGTTTAAATGGAGTCCCATCACTTATCAAATATATTTTATCCTCCTGCAGACTTGCAGCTGTTGTTTTCTGAGTAATTGACTTTGATGAAGTACATGATGCCCCCAGAACAATTATTAATAAAGCAATTATTTTTTTTAATATCATTTTAAATATTCGTTTTATTTTGACTCTTCAGTCCAATATTAATTTTCGCATAGGCATATTCAAGATTCCTACCTATTGCAAATTTAATCTTTGAAGCTTATTAAGTAATTCTTATATCAATCATTTCATTGCTCAAATCTTGAATTTGATACAAAAAAAAAGTGTTTCTGTTAATTGAAATTTAGTCTTTATGGATTTATTTAAAATAATTAGATAACCTATATACTTATTTATAAATCACTTACGCAACTTAAAAAAAGTATAATTTGATAAAAAAGAGCAAGGTATTAGTTGAATTGAGCAATGAAGAACAGCAAAATCAAAATACCTTCGTGATAGAAATTATATTTAAAATATAATTTAAAATTTTAACTAAATAATTTAATTTAAACCAACTATTATGAAAAAACAATTACTTTTAATGATTACTGCTATCTCTATGTCCTTAACACTTTCTGCCCAAGGAATAGTTGAACCCAATATTTCTGAACAAATATATGATGTTGGTACTACAGCAACCAATATTCAACTAGTAAAAGATACTGATTACACGAAAAGTGGTGCAGGACCTACTGGCACTAATTATGAGCAATTTAACGCAACTATTGCAGGTGTAGATAGTAATATAGTTCTTAAACTACAGTCTACAGCAGACTTAAATGCATCACTTGTTTTTGAATTTAGACAATGGGCTGGTAATGAAAGTAATGTTTCTATTACTGTAGACGGTAACACAACAGATATTCTTCTTAACCCAAGTTCAGAATATTTGACTTCTAGCAATGGAACTCTTGACTTCTTTTTAATAACATTACCAGGTACTTTATCGTTTACTAGTGGTGTAACCGAAGAGATTACTTTTGCTTTAGGTGATGGAAATGGTGGCACAAATTCCCTTTACAGAAGAAGATTCTATAATGTTCGTTTAACAAACCCCGATGTTGTTTTATCAACTAATGATTTTATTGCAAAAAAAGATATAAAAGTATATCCAAACCCTACAACAGACCGTTTTAAATTAAACTCAAAAATAAATGTAAATAATGTTAAAATATTTAATCTTTCAGGTCAATTAGTTAAAACGCTAGAATCAGCAACAAATAATTATGATATAAGTGATTTAAAATCCGGATTGTATTTAGCAAATATAAATACAGATTCTGGTTCTCGAACTATAAAATTAATTAAGGAATAAATAAATTATTCTAAATTTTAATTAAAATGACAAAAGGGCTCTAAATATATTTAGAGCCCTTTTATCATTTTATAGAAATAGTTTATTAATTATTGTTGTCCGATAACAGAAACAAGACCACTCCGCTGTTAGATAAAAGACAAAAGACTTATTTGCATGTTTACTACAATACCCGCATAAGTTATTATCGATTATAAATTAAAGATCAACAGAGCATACTATAGCTTAACTTAATACTAGTAAGTAATTAAACATCTTTATGTTTTTATCCAATTATCTTAAAATTATAACTCAATTAGAATCCTGAATTACTAACATCTTCTAAAGTATTATTAAAGACTAAAAGGTGTAATTAACAAGAAGAAATAATTTTTTATTGCTCCTTTTTTATAATATTTTTCAATAGTTTGCATCAGCTTGGCTTTTCTTGTTGCTTTACTACTTTCTGTTGTTTTTAAACAACTACTCATAAAAACAAGAATCATGAATAACATAGTAAAACCGTTTAATATTGATGCTCTGTAGCGTTTCATTTTAATTTTTTAATGAACCCATATTTCCTATGATCTTAATTTATCATCAACACTAAGCAAAAAAAACTAATGGTCTATTTAGTTAATAAAAAACTTAACATTCCAAGTTTATCAAGTACTACTCAAATCAACCATATTATTGCTCAAAACTTCAATTTAACATATAAAAAAAGCGTTTCATAATTAAATGAAACGCTTTTTTTATATCATTTTTCAATGATTAATTGACAGTTACTACTTTAACTTTTTTTCCTTCATAATCTTCTACATCATCAGAATCAAAAAGAAAAGCTGTAAATACGGTAGGATAACTATAAACTTGAATACCATTATCTCCTGGAATTTTATTTTCCTCATCAGGAACACCATATGATGCAACAACATCATCCATTAAAATACCTTCAGGATCTGTAAAACTTCCTAAACCATTAATATCATATGGATATGGCACTCCATTTAAAACAGTTCCTTCATCAGTTTCCACAGACCAAGTGTCTCCATAAAACGATGCATAAATTACCAATCCTCCTATACTAATATTAAAAGATAAGCCTTTAGAAGCATAATACCACGTTTCTGAGAAACGTAATATTTCATTGGTCGGATCTTCTGGGTTAGTAATATATTCTTTAATGATTCTTTTCCCATCAGGTTCTCCATGTATTAACGACAAATAACTCGTGTTGCTATCATCTAATACAATAGCTTCAACCGTTTTTCCAATAACGCCATGTGGTAAAAAATTCACTAAAACCTGTTGAACTTCCGTAATAGTGTCTCTAGTAAAAGTCATATCTATATATGCAGAAACTGGTCCGCTTGAAGTTATTTCGTAAGATGTTTCAGACAACGATGTAATAGCTATACCCGTTTGAGCTGATGTTAACTCAATACTTTCTTGCCCTTCACTATCAAAATCAAGGCTGATAATATCATCTACGAAAACACTTTGTTTACTAAGAGTTATGTTAGATACAGTTATTCCATTATCATCAGGTTCTATAGATGTGGAGTCGTCATCACTGCTACAAGAAATTAATGCTGTAATTAATAAGCATGATGTTAAATAAAATTTAATTTTTTTCATTTTGATATATTTAGTTTAAAATTTGTTTAATATAAAATTATAGATGCCGTGTTTATGAATGTTGCTGTAATCAATCATAACTTTTATCTATTATGTTTTATACCTTTTGAAATGAATAAATCACTTGTTTTAACACATATGATTGTATCCCTATTTTTTTCTAAAACCTACTTGATTGGCTTTAAGGCCAAAGATTTTAAACTTGATGTTTCTCTATCACCTTCAACTAAAGATGTTGTTATTGTATGTTTTCCTGCTGTTTTGAATTCTAAAATACCCATATTATAAAACACATACTTTTCAGTAGCACCCTGTTGGTTTTGCACCATAACACCCTCGTCTGTTGTTGTTTTCCAAACCAATCTACCGGAACCGCTATAACATAATTCCAAATAGTAATACCCAGGTTTTTGAACATTTACCTCCCAAGTTGCCGTTCCGTTATCTTTCCAATTGCTAATTTGATATGCATGTTTCCATTCACCAAATTTCTCCATCCATCTTACCTCTTTTTCTTCCGCATTTTTTACTTCAGAAAATTCACTTAGCAGTATATTATCTGCATTAGGATAAATACCAATGGACGAATCTATTTTAATGTTATCTGCGGCAGTTTTTAATTTCACTTCAATTACAGATATTAAATTATCTGGGGCAACAGCGGGTAAATCTAAAATAATCCAATCCTGTTTTTTCGAATATGTAATTTTATTTGATGCATTACCATTTAATAAACTTACCGATTGTATATCATTTTTTAATCCTGGCACATACAGTTTTCCATCTTTAGGCCAATCGAAAACAGAAAGATATAACGAGTTTCCATTAGTAGTCACATCGCCCCAAGGCAATTTATGTCCCCAAGGAGACGGTCCCGCAGCATAAACAACTTGTGGGTATTTTTTAAGCCATGTTCCTGCTTCTTCTAAAAACTCCACTCCCATCTGAGGCACTACACCGTTACCATCTGGACCAACATTAAACATATAAGTACCACCACGTCCAACAGTTTCAATAAGTCTAGTTAGTATTTCTTTAGCGCTTTTAAAATTGTTGTCGTACCAAGCGTATGACCAAGAATCATTATTAGTATCAACAGTTTCCCAAAGTCCTGGAATATTTTGTGTAGGTACTTCCATATCACCATTGCTAGAATAATCACCCATACCGTGTCCAATACGACTACCCATCATAGCTTCTGGTTGTAATTCACGTACCATCTCTGCTAGTTCAACTACATATTCTTTTGGCATATCACCAGGAGTATCAAACCAAACGAAATCAATTTGTCCATAATTTGTACAAATTTCCTTTACTTGTGGCTTGCATTTATTATAGAAATAATCTTTAAATTCAACCTTATTTCCTTCGTCATCGACATCCGGACCATTCCCTCCTCCTGGAGTTGTCCAATCTTGATAATGAGAATAATAAAAACCAAACCCTAAACCTAATTCATGACAAGCTTCAGATAGTTCATGCATAGGGTCTCTTGCAAATGGTGTAGAATCAACAATGTCAAAGTCACTTACTTTAGAATCGAACATTGCAAATCCCTCATGATGCTTACTGGTTATAACAATATATTTCATACCGGCATCCTTAGCAAGTTTTGCTATTTTTTTTGCGTCAAATCCAGTAGGATTAAAATTTTTGGCTGCTGCCATATATTCTTTGGGTGGAATATTAGCTACTCTGGGATTCATAATCCATTCTCCTATACCATAATAGGTTTTATCTTCCCATACACCTCCTAAATTTGAAAAAAGCCCCCAATGAATAAACATTGCAAAATTACCTTCATCAAACAGTTTACCTTTACCATTTTTTAAAGCATCAACTTTTACTTGATTGTCTCCCCACATTTCTTCCATTCCTTTTTCATCTTTTTCTTGGGAAAACAAGGGGTTACAAAGCAATGTAACTGCTAAAAAAAAGAGTGAGAATGTATTTAATTTTCTATTATTCATTTTTTATAAGTAGATATTTTAATAATCTTTGATTTACATAAAAGACTCATTATTGTTATTATTATTGAATTCTCTTTAAAAATATTAATCCAAAAAAATCATACCCTAAATACCTCTAGAGTACATCACATTTTACCAATATTTTTATATTGTTTAAATACACCAACATTTAGGCTATTAAAGCTATGCTCATACTGGTATTGGTTTTTAGATAAATCAATATTCTCATGGTTAAGAACCTATTAATAAAAACTGAGCATATTAAGAATACTTCTTAGCTAACACATGATTTTTTCGCACTCACAGTTTTACTAGCAAATTAACACACAAATATGCTTGTGTCTACCAAATTTAAAAGCCCTAACTATAGACGATTTATTCCGCCTATAATAAAACGACTTCTAAAAATATAAGAAGAGTATTCCACGAGTTTCTCTTGATTTCTAATTAATATTTATTTAATCAGTTATGTTTTTACAAACTTTAAAAACATAACTGATTTTTTTTTAATTAATTTAATACCCTGCATTTTGTTCCCAGCCATTGACTAAATTCAAATCCATTTGGGATTGTGGAATTGGGAATAACCACTCATTATCTGGCCATACTGGTCTGTTATTATAAAAAGCAGTATAACAGTTTCTATAATCAAATAAAGAGCCTTGTTCAGCAGTCCAATCTAGATTAATATCTGTCGTCTCGGCAACTAGCCTGTTTGTTCTTATCAAATCAAACTTACGTTTACATTCTGAATTAAGCTCTACACGTCTTTCTTGCCAAACGGCCGTTCTGAAATCCATTTGTGATAAACCAGCAGTTAAATCATCTAAGCTAGCTCTATTTCTAAGCGCATTAACTGCAGCATAGGCCTCCGCATTTGGAGCTCCATCTGCTTCGTTTTGTGCTTCGGCATAAATTAGCAAAGCATCTGCATATCTATAAAGTATAATGTTTGCATTGGTGTATTGAAAATTGGTACCTTCTGAACCAAGGTAATATTCTATATCTATATTTTTTCTAAAAGTAGGCTGGCAAAGATAAGGTTTCCCTGAAGGGGAATCATATCTTGTCATAATACTCCAAAGCCTTTCATCACCATCTTCAAATGCATCATAAAGATCTGGGGTAACTAAATACGTTCCTGCACCTGGTGGATTCCCTGGGAAAAATAATCCATCAGGATGAGTATCCTTTTCTGTTCTTAAATCACCAGGCCAACCTTCGTCTACTAAAGGTGTGGCATTAGCATTTTCTCCCCAATAACCTTGAGCACCAACAACACCATTACTCTCACGAGATAACCAATTTCCTAGAGACTGTACTTGCACATAAGATAATTCAAGCATAGATTCATTTGTGAAGGGATTACTATCATCCCAAGCCATACCAAATGCTGGTGTATTTCCTTTACCAATCAAGTTTAATGCGTGCGGTGAGTTATCAATAATCTCTTTAGCTTTATCTCTAGCTAATGCAAAATTAGCGGCATCACCTTGAACAAATTCTCCCTGTGAGGTTCTTCTATGTCCCGCACGTGTTAAATAAACTTCTGATAAAAGGAGTTTAGCAGTCCATTTTGTAATATGGCCATCATGCAATCCATCGCTACACCATTCTTCTGCATATTGAAGATCTGGTATAATAATTTCATTATAAATATCATCAACACTACTTCTAGGCTTGCTATAATCAGCATCACTAACCGTAGCATCAAGAATTATAGGCTGATCTCCAAAAGCTCTTACCAGTTGATAATAGTAGTAAGCTCTTAGTCCTCTTGCTTCACCTAAAATCATATTCTTTTCTGTTTCATCCATGTCAATATCCGGTACAAACTTTAACACATTATTTGCTCTACCGATACCAATCCACCAAAGATGATATACATTAAACTGTTCAAAAAATCTATCAGAAGGTGTTACAGTATGGGTTCCAAAAGCATTAGTAACACCACCTGCACTTCTACTCACTTGATCATCTGTATAGGCATCAACTACTGGCCACCATCTGTTATGAACCTCTAGCATACTTTTATAAACACCATCTACACCCGTTCTTGCATCGCCTTCATTTTGCCAATAATTACTAGCTGAAATGAATGTTGGTGGTTCTTCAACGAGGTATTCTTCACATGATATACTCATTACCGCTATAAGAAGTAAAAAGCCTATTTTTAATTTTATATTCATCTTTCTATTTTTTTAAGTTCTCAATTTTTAAAATTTTAAATTCACTCCCATTCTAATAAGACGGGACGCAGGATATCTTGCATTGTCATGACCTAGGTTTGTGGCAGAAGAACCGTTTAAAGATACATCTGGGCTATACCCTGTATAGTTTGTCCACATAGCTATATTTGTAGCTGACGCGTACACCCTTAAACTGCTAATTTTCAATTTATTAGTAAGGTCGTTTGGAAAACTAAAACCTAGAGTAATATTCTGTAAACGAACAAATGACCCATCTTCAATAATCCTATCACTAAACAGGTTAACGTTAACATTTCCATTACCTGAATTCATTGTTGGATATGTCGTACTTGGATTTTCTGGTGTCCATCTATTAAGTACAACGTCTAAACCTTGGCTTCCATTAAAGTCTAATAAACCATAATTTTGAACCAAAACTAAATCCTTATTTAACTGAGAATCTATAAAGAAACTAAAATCGAAACCTCCTCCAAAGGTGAATGAATTATTTATCCCGAAAGTAAGATCTGGTTGCGCCTGTCCTATAACTCTTCTGTCATCACCAGTAATAGTGCCATCCTCTGTAACATCTTCATAAAGTTGTTCCCCTGGACGTTGTCTACCTGTTGCTGAGTAACCACGATTATAACCGTCTACATAAGTATAATTAGCAGCAGGATTGGCATTATAAACAGCGATACGATCTTCATCAGAAACCCCTTGAAACTCTACAAAATCATCAAACTGTGAAATTCCATCTGTTTTATAACCAAAAAATGTACCTACTTCTTCGCCTATAATTAAACGTTGTGTCCCTCCAGAAATGAATCCAGGATCCCAACCGCTAAAAAGATAATCTGCTGCCATATCTTTAACCTTAGTTTTACCTGTAGAAAGGTTACCATTTAATGTCCAAGTAAATTTATTAGTACTAATAATACGTGCATTAAAAGCGACCTCAAAACCATTGGTTTCCAATGATCCATAGTTTTGTGTTTTAGTATACTGCCCAGATTGAACAGGAATATCAATTCCAGGAAATAAAAGGTCATCCGTTACTTTTCTATAATAATCTAAAGAAAGGGTAAACTTATTTTTCAAAAACCCAAAATCCATTCCCACATCTAGTTGTGTAGTAGTCTCCCAAGTTAAATCTGGACTTGGTAGTTGATTTTGATAATAAACAGCAAACGTTTGTTCATTAAAACCTACTAAATTACTTTCATATTGATCTAAAGACTTGTAAGGTGCTATAGCCTGGTTACCAGAAGTTCCATAACTTAAGCGTAATTTCATTTCTGATATCGCCTCTATTTCTTTCATGAAATTTTCATTAGAAATCTTATAAGCAAAAGCTGCTGCAGGAAAAAATGCCCACTTTTTATTTTCAGCAAATTTGGACGCCCCATCATAACGACCTGTTAATGTAAACAAATACTTATTGTTTATAGAATAGTTAACTCTACCAAAAAAAGAAAGTAATTTAGTCTCGATATAACTAACTTGATCTGGATCATAGAATGTAGCTGCTCCTGGATCATACCACGTTAATAAATCATTAGCAAAGCCAAAATTAGAAACACGAATACCTTCTGTTTCACGATCTTCTGTGGACTGACCCAAAACGGCATTTAAATTACTTTTACCAAAGTTTTTATTAAAGTTTAAGGTATTTGTAATGGTAGATGCTGTTGTTCTATTATCACTTGTTCTTGCTCTTCCACCATCTGCTGCATTTTCAGGTAACCTGTTATACTGATAGTAGCGTTGAGCAGAATTTCTATTTTGATGCGATAAAGCCATTTTAAATGATAAGTAGTCGGTAAAATCGTACTCTGCCGTTAAGCTTCCTAAAAACTGAGTCATTAAATTAGTAACTTCAAGAGATGATATTTGTGTTGCAGGAGTCAAAAGCGTTTCATCTGTTCCATCATCATAATCAGAAGCGCCATTAAGAGGAGACACTCTAAGCGCTCTACTTGCGGCAGCATTATTTGTTTGACCAGATTCTGTTTGAGTATAATTTATATTAGTTGTAACTTTAAATTTTTTAGACATATTTCCAGTAACATTAACCCTCGTAGACGCACGCTTAATGCCCGAGCCTGGTATAACACCTTCTACATCTAAGTAGTTAGTCGACATTAAATACCTAACATCTTCATTACCTCCACTAAAACTAACATCTGTATTAGATGTATATCCAGTTTGCATAATCGATTTTTGCCAATCAGTACTTCTTAACTGCCCTGCTCTAGCAGAATCTAATTTAACTACCATATCTGCAGAAAGGATATTTCCAGCATTTACATAAGCCTCTCTACCCATTTGATAGTATTCATTACCATCCATTATGTCTATATAATTGGCAACCTCAGTAATACCAAATTCTTGTAAAATAGTGATAACGCCTTTACCCGTCTTCCCTTTTTTAGTGGTAATCAACACAACACCGTTAGCTCCTCTAGAACCATATATTGCAGTAGAAGAAGCATCCTTAAGGATTTCAACAGATTCTACATCTGCAGGATTGATCATTGATAATGGACTCACTTGATCACTTTGAAAGTTACTTGATAATGATTCAGTATTGGTATTATCCATAGGTATACCATCAATAACATACAATGGCTCACTACCATTCAAAGAACTAACAGCCCTAATCCTAATGGAAGCCCCAGAACCTGGCTCGCCAGAATTGGATGTTACTAAAACCCCTGGTGCACGTCCTGCTAAAGCCGGACCAAGACCTACAGCGCCATTAACAGCAATCTCTTCTGCTTTAATTGTCGATACAGAACCCGTTAAATCACTTTTCTTCACTGTTCCATATCCTACTACAACAATCTCATCTAAAGATTCGTTATCAGGCTCTAGAGTTAGGTATAATCGTGTTTTATCATTAAGGGTAACCGTTTGACCTTTATATCCTATAAAAGATATCTCCAACTTTTTAGAGGCTATCGGGTCTGGTACATCAATCGTAAATTCTCCATCAAAATCAGTAACAGCACCTTTTGCGGTTCCTTTTAGTATTACGGTTGCTCCTGCCAAAGGCATCCCAGTATTATCTTTTATTGTACCTGATATACCAGTATTTTGGGCATAAAGCAAACTCGAGAAGACGAGTAAAATAAATGTGCATAGTTTTTTCATAAATAATTCAATTTAGTTTGTATTAAAATTAGTTAGCAGTTGTTAATCTGTTTTGATCATTCTCAATGTTAAACAAACAAGAATAATACTGTTGCAAAATAAGAGAATTTAATGCCTTTTAGCTCGCTCTAATCATGCAGGTTGTTGCTTATTTCAATCAGATTGAATTTTATAGTTTCTAAAAAACCACGTTGTACGACAACAAAAAGCACTACAACACGCAAAATATACTAATCCATGTACGGACTAAAAATCAATCTAAACCTATATAAATGAAAGTTTTTTGAGGGTTATGATAGATTTAAGCAAAAGACACATTAATACGAGCAAAACAAAAACTGAATTTATAAATTATAAATTTGAGAATACCCCTAAAACCTATTACTCAGTATCGTCCAGAAAAAAGAATTGTTGTCTTTTAAATTATTACAAATAAAAGGATGCAGCAGATAAAACATTTTAACCTATATATTCAATATTCGCTAGATAGAATTAACTCCACAATTGCTTTTGAAAGATTACAGCAAGTTAATGGTTGATTAGAGTGGCATGAATACATATTAAGATTTTAAATTTGCTCTATGCTCATTATTATCACTATTATTTAATAACAACGTTTTTTATTCATCTTACTTATTTTATTACCAATATTAAAAGCCCTATGCATTTACAACATCAATCTACAATTGAATTTTAAATTCGACTCAAATATAACCACCATGAAAAGTCTTATTTTAATAGCTTTTATTACTGCAACTGCATTTTCTTCAGATGCACAAATAGTTATAAAAGAAAAAAATAGCCAAAGTAATTACCCCGAATTTTCTTGGAATACCATACCCCTTTATATGCACATAAGAAAAGCAACAGCGTTCACTAATGATGAAATAAAGTTTATAGCTAAACATCCATTAATCACATTCGAAAAAACCACTGGTAATAAAACATTTGGTTCAACCGAAACTGGGACTATTAAAGCTGCAGAAGCAGTAAAAAAAATAAATCCAAATGCTAAAATACTATACTATAAAAATGTAGTTATCAATTGGCCGACTTATGAGGAAGATGAACTGTTTCTTAAGGATAATCCAGATGCCATTCTAACAAATAATAAAAACGAAAAAGCATTAATGCCGAATAAGAGAACTGGTTTTTTTGATATTTCTAAAGAACCCGTTAAAAATTATTGGCTGAATCATGTTACAAAGGTTGTTAACAATCCTTCTATTGATGGTGTTTTTTTAGATGCCAATTTAAAGGTTCTTGTTCCTGCTTTTTTTAATAGCCGTGTAAATACTGAAAAACAAAAAACCATTTATGATAGCTATTTATCTATGATGACCGAATTACAAAATCGATTAGATAAAAACAATTTACTTATTGCAAATATTATTCGCGTAAGACCTGAATTTAAAGAAGAAGGATTAGAATACCTTCACTTTTTTGACGGCTCTTATATTGAAGGGTTTGAACATGAAAATTTCGGAATGACTTATGCTGACTATCTTGCCAAAGGTATCAAGGCGGTTCAAAAAGCAGCAAGAGATGGTAAAATTATCGCCATGTCATTGGGCATTGGTGAAGCGGCAGAAAACTCTGAAATAGGGTTTGACGACCAAAGAAATAGAGTAAAATTAGATGAACAACTAAATGAGCGCATAGACTATCTATTAGCCATTTTTTTAGTCTGTGCAGAAAAATACAGCTATATATATCCGCATGACGGCTATGCTTCTGAAAATTCAGCTGTGTGGTTAAAAACATTTCCTCAATACACAAAAAAATTAGGAGCACCTAAAGGTTACGCTAGCAAAAAAGGATACATATATACTAGATCGTTTGAGCATCTTGATGTTTGGCTAGATATTGAACATAAAAAAGCAACATTAACTTGGAAATAAAATCGTGGTTTTAAAAACCTTAAAATAATCTAAATCAATTTTTAAATAATACGATTGATTAATTTAGATACAAAACGATTGATTTTCGATTTAACCAATTAATGTATTAATCTATAATATTATCCATATTTTAATTAAACTTATGAAATCACACCCTCTAATTCTTGCTTTTTTGTCATTAACACTTTTATTATCGTGTAAGGATATTAAAGAAAAATCAATTGAACAAAAACAGGAAAAACCAAACATAGTTTTCATTTTTGCTGACGATCAAATGTTTGAAAGTATTGGAGCACTTCACGATATCCCTATTCAAACACCCAATTTAGACAGATTGGTCGAAAAAGGTACTAATTTTTCAAACACCTTTAACCAAGGTTCTTTTGCTGCCGCTGTATGTGTGGCAAGTAGAACGATGCTTCTAACAGGAGGCTTTCTTTGGGATGCGGCTTCTTACTCTAAAAGCGGAAGAAATACTAAAGATCCTAACGCTCCCAAAATTGGGCAGCCCGCTACTATTCCGTTTAAAGCACCTGAAAAATATTGGCCTCATTTTATGAAAGAAGCGGGATACGAAACTTACATGACAGGAAAATGGCATGTTGGAGAGGTCAATCCAGAACATATTTTTGATCATACATCACATGTTAGAGGCGGCATGCCAAAGCAAAGCAAAACAAGATATCAGCGTACATTTGATGAGAATAAGGAAGACATTTGGTCTCCATATGATGAAAAATTTGGAGGCTACTGGGAAGGAGGCAAACATTGGAGCGAAATTGTAGGAGACGATGGGGTTTCATTTATTGAAAATGCCAAAACTATCGACAAACCATTTTTCATGTATCTAGCTTTCAATTCACCACATGATCCGCGTCAATCACCAAAACGATTTGTGGACATGTATCCTATTGATAGTATTAAAGTCCCTGAGAATTTTATTCCAGAATACCCATATAATGAATATGCTGGAGCAGGCAGAAAACTACGGGATGAAATGCTAGCGCCGTTCCCTAGAACTGAACATTCTGTAAAAGTGAATAGACAGGAATATTATGCGATAATTACACACATGGATGAGCAAATCGGACGTGTTTTAGATGCTTTGGAAGCTTCTGGTAAAGCTGATAACACCTATGTGATTTTCACTGCCGACCATGGATTAGCTCTTGGAGACCATGGCTTTATGGGCAAACAGAATATGTATGATTCTAGTATGCGAGTACCCCTTTTAATAACCGGTCCTGACATCCCTAAAAATAAAACAATTGATGCTTTTGTTTATCTACAAGACGTTATGGCCACAGCTTTAGATATAGCAGAAGTAGAAAAACCAGCTCAAGTAGATTTCAATACATTATTACCATTAGCTACAGGTAAAACAAATAAAAGTAATTATGAAGCAGTATACGGAGCCTACTTTGGAACACAAAGAATGTATAGAACAAAACAGTATAAATTAATTATTTATCCAACTGCTAATATGGTAAGGCTTTATGATATTAAAAATGATCCTTCAGAGAAAATAGACTTAGCAGAAAACAAAGAAAAGCATGAAGCACTTTTAAAAGAATTATTAAAAGAATTTCAAATGATGCAGAAGGAAATGGAGGACCCAATTGATGTATCCAAAGCGTTTGATAATTTTATGAATAATGTGCCACCACCTGTATTACAATAAAAATCGATATGAAAAAAAACATCATTATATTATGTGTCTTGTTAGGTTTACAAAACGTATCCATTAATGCTCAGTCTTTAAAAAACAGCAGACCAAATATCATTTTAGTCATGACAGATGACCAAGGTATGGGCGATCTCTCATGTATGGGGAATGAAATAGTTAAAACTCCAAATATTGATGCTTTTTTCAAAAAATCTACACGTTTTACAGAATTTCATGTAAGCCCTACATGCGCCCCTACAAGAGCCGCATTAATGAGTGGCAGGCATGAGTTTAGGAACGGTGTTACACATACTATTCTTCAAAGAGAACGTATGGCTTTAGATGTATTTACAATGCCACAAGCTTTACAATCTGCAGGCTATCAAACGGGGATTTTCGGAAAATGGCATTTGGGAGATGAAGATATCTATTTACCTAATAACCGAGGTTTTGATGAGGTTTTAATACATGGTTCTGGAGGTATAGGACAAGTAAATTTAGGAGATTTTCCTCCAAATGATGAAAACACCTATTTTGATAATGTTTTACTGCATAATGAGACCATTGTAAAAACAAAAGGCTTTTGCACAGATTTGTTTTTCGACGCCGGATTATCTTGGACCAAAAAGCAAATTGATGCAAAACACACTTACTTCACTTATATTGCCCTTAACGCACCTCATGCACCTCTTATTGCGCCTAAAAAATATAAGAAACGATTCTTGGAAATGGGTTATGATGAAGGCACCGCCGGAAGGTATGGTATGATTGAAAATATTGATGATAACTTTGGTAACTTGATGGAACACCTCAAAAAATGGAATGCCTTAGATAATACCTTAGTTATTTTTATGACCGATAATGGCGCCACACATTTAGGCGGTACACTAAATGGTGAAAAAGTTAGGCACTTTAATGCTAATCTAAGAGGAGGCAAAAATTCTTCTTTTGAAGGAGGTACGCATGTCCCTGCTTTTTGGTATTGGAAAAACATTTTAAAAGAAAATGTTGATATAAACGCCCTTACGGCACATATTGACCTTTATAAAACCTTTACGGAATTAGCTGGTGCAAAACTTCCAAAAGATATGCAAAACATTGATGGTCGTTCCTTAATTCCATTATTGGAAAACCCAAAAGCCGAATGGACAGACCGTGAACTATTCGTCCACTGTGGCAGATGGGATGCTGGTAAAGTTGATGAAGCCAAATATTCCAAAATGGCTGTAAGAAGCCAACAATGGCGATTTATAAATAATGAACAATTATATGATATAAGCAATGACCCATCTGAAACAACAGATGTTTCTCTACAACATCCAGAAATCATTCAGAAATTCAGAACACACTATGACTTTTGGTGGAATGAAACAATACCGCTTATGGTCAATGAAAACCTTGACAAAGTAAAGCAACATCCCCTCCATTTAAGATACAATAAACAACTTAAAGAAAAGGGAATCCCTGAATGGAATCCAGAACTTTATTAAAAACAAAATATGAAAACATATAAATGCATTTCATTCTTTTTTTTATTATCAATCTTAACGATATCCTTCACTTTTTCGCAAGAATTAAAACCATCCAGTTTGTTTTGTGACCACATGGTATTACAACAAGGTATGGAAGTCCCAGTTTGGATTCAAGCAAAACCCTACGAAAAAGTACCTGTTTCATTTGCAGGAAAACCAGACGTTAATTTAGTTAATAATGCTGTTTTACCAGCATATCCATTTAGAACAGATAATATATTATGAAACTCGCAATCACGACAATACTTATACTTGTTTTTAGTTTGATGCTGAAAGCACAAGAAAGAACAGAAACTGTCAAACCAAATATCATCATTTTTTATGCAGATGATTTAAGTTGGAAAGATACGCAACTCAAAAACACAGATACACTATCTATATGGGAAACTCCTAATATTGTTAAATTAGCACAAGATGGTATAAACTTTACACAAGCCTATTCTCCGGCGCCTACTTGTGCACCTTCAAGATGTTCCATACTTTCAGGACTCCATCCTACTAAAACTGGGGTTACTAATGTTTCAGGCGGTGGCATACCACAAATTGAAAAAAATAATTCATTGATTACTCCTTTTTATCTAGATGGCTTAGATGAAAAATTTATTACCATTGCAGAAGTATTAAAAAATAATGGTTATAAAACTGGACATTCGGGTAAATGGCATGCAGGAAATTTTTTAAGTAGCGCACCAAAAAACCAAGGATTCGAGTTTTCCTTTGAAGGAAGAGGCGTTCATAGCGGAGCCAAAGGAAAACAAAATAGAACCAACCACTATGCATCCAATGAGGCTGATGATGCTTTTAAATTAAGCAATAAAAAGTATCCACCCTATACAAAAGATAGCCCTTTGGGCATTTCTTACCCAAAAGATGATGTTACAGAAAACGCTTTATCTTTCATAAAAAACAATAAAGACGAACCATTTTTTCTCTATTTAGCTCATTGGATGGTACATTGGCCTGTACATACTAGAAATGAAGCTCTACTAAAATACTACTGCGATAAATTAGGGATGGAAGTACCTAAAGAAGACAAACCAATACTTACGGGTGGGCAAACAAATCCTTATTTCGGTGCTATGGTTACTACATTAGATTGGAGCTTAGGTCGTGTTGTAGATTATTTAAAAGTAACAGACGACCCAAGAAACCCTGGAAAGAAACTATACGAAACGACTTATATTATCTTTTCATCAGATAATGGTGGTTGTGAAACTCGTGGCACGGAAGTTATAACAGATAATTTTCCGTTAGATAAAGGAAAGAAATATTCGCAAGAAGGAGGCATAAGAGTTCCTATGGTTGTCACTGGCCCTGGTGTTGCAAAAAACATAACAAATCATGAAATGATTAACCAATTAGACTACTATCCAACGTTGTTGAATTTGGCTAATATTGAAATAGAAGAAAACCATTTTAAACAATTAGATGGACTTGATATTTCTGACTTACTACATGGCAAAAAAGAAAAAGTAGTTGATAGTGATGGAAAAGAAAGAGCATATTTATGGTGGCATTATCCACACGGCTACGATTCTCAAAAACAATCTGCTATAAGAAGTGGCGATTTTAAATTGTATAAAAATTATTTCGACAATAGTTATTCTCTATATAGATTATATAAAGATGGTAAACCATTGGATCTAGAAGAGCAAACCAATGTGGCCAACGAATCTGAAAATATTGAAGTAGTTGATAGATTAAGTAAAAAACTTGAAGGATACCTTAAAAAAAACAAAGCTCAATTGCCGTATAGAAATGTACTTAGTAAAACAGATTATCCTGATAAAGAAAAAGCATCCTTAGTACCAAAAATAATAAATAACACATTCAATTCAGAGTCTAGAAAAGCAGGAGTTACAATTGAAGGTAAAAAATCTAACATAAGTTACGGATATGGTTTAGGAAAGGTTACCGATAATATTTCTTCGCAAAAAGAAACAAAAAAGAAACCATCAACTCACATAAAATTCCCCATAGAAACAAGTTCAGACGGTTTGAGTTTTTCAGCAGAAATCCCTGATAATGTTTCTGAATTTGTTTTCATTCTAATTGATGAACACAATTTTTTTATAAAAAGTAATTTAACAAAATAAAAATAAAAGCATTCAAAAATGAAAAAAATTAATATCATTTTAATTTCAATAGTATCTATATGCTATCTCGCTTGTAATAAGCAATCAACTATAAAAAAAGAACATATTCAACTCGAAGAATCTCCTTATTGGGTTGTTCTTGATGCGTCAGAATCCATAAGTAGTAAAGATACTATTGGTTGGAATTTTACTTTAAATCATTCTGGGTTGTATTTTGTCCAATTGGTTCGTGATGGTATTCATGAAAATTCAGAAAATTTTGTAAATATCAAAGTAGATAATCATACAATAGAAGAACCTCTATTAAAAAGTTATATTATTAACAAAGGATCGAAACAACAAACGGTTACAGAATTTAAAAAAAATATCGATTTTAAAAATTTAAAAAACCATACGATTTCTTTACCATCAAATATTGATTTTTCAGAAATTAGATTAATCCCCCATTTCAAAAATCAAATAAGCCCAGGGAAATATAAAAGTGAATGGTTATCCATGCACAACTCACAGGAAAAACAAGCTGCTTTAAAATGGTTTAATGAGGCAAAGTTTGGGATGTTCATCCATTGGGGATTATACTCGCAAGCTGGAGGTATTTGGAAAGGTACGCGTATTGAAAAATCTCGATATCCTGGCCCTCGAGTAGCAGAATGGCTTATGTCAACCTTCCAAATTCCTAGAGACGAATATAAAGAACTTGCAAAAACCTTTAATCCTGATGTTTCCTTTGCTAAAAATATTGCAAAATTAGCAAAAGAAGCAGGCATGAAATACATTGTTATTACTTCAAAACATCATGATGGTTTTGCGCTGTTTGACTCAGCCGCTTCAGAATTTGATATAGTAGATGCGACCCCTTATAAAAAAGACGCCATTAAAGAACTGTACGATGCTTGTTTAGAAGAAGGCATAGATTTTGGAGTTTACTATTCTCATGGTAATGATTGGATGGATGGCACAGACGGAAATGTTTTGAGCATAAAAAAGCATAATGATTCATTAGGCATATACACTCATATGAGTGGTAAAAATTATTGGGATCCTAGTCCTAATACATACGAATCTTATTTTGAAGATAAAGCATACCCTCAAATTTCTGAACTCCTGACGCTTTTACCGAAACTAAAATTAATTTGGTTTGATGGAGAAGGAAATATAAATGAAGATCAATCTTTTCGTTTTTATAAATTAATTTACGACACCAATCCTAATGTTTTAGTTAGTAGACGTGTTGGTTTTGGCTATGGAGATTATGAAGATGCTGGAGACAATAAAATTCCGTCAGCCAATGAAGTGCTTGAAAAACAATGGGAAACCTGTGGAACAACTAATAACTCTTGGGGATTTAAATCTTATGACGAAGATTGGAAAAGCACTTCAGAAACCCTTTATTATTTTATTGATATAGCTTCAAAGGGAGGTAATTATTTATTGAATATTGGACCTAAAGGTAATGGTGATGTTCCCATTGCTAGTGCTAATATTTTAAGAGAAGTTGGTGATTGGCTCAAAATAAATGGTGAAGCTGTTTATGGTAGTTCGCGCTGGACAACTGTTAATGAAGGCCAAGAAGAAACCCTGTTAGAAGGTACAGGGCATCGTGAAGCAAAAGGATTCCAAAAAACATTCACAAATAAAGATTTTTGGTTTACAGCCAAAGATAATAAAGTCTATGCTATTTCGCTTGTACCTATTGAAAACAAAGTACACATCAAATCTTTTAGTAATCAAATGGGTACAATAAAAAACATAAAACTATTAGGGAGTGATGAAAAGTTAGAATGGCAACAAACAGATACAGAACTTACTGTTGAAGTTAAAAATCTAACACCTTCAAAAAATGGATACGCTTTAGAAATAACCTTATAAAAAATTAAAACTGAATGACAACACATAAGCATCACATGAATATTAAGCACATTTTTACAGTCTTAAGTTTACTAATTCTATTTAACTGTTCTCCAACACAGAGTACTATAGATTTATATGTAAGCGCAAGTGGTAAATCTGAAAATTCTGGAGAAAAAAACGCCCCTTTTTCAAATATTTCAGAAGCTCTTAAAAAAGCAAAAACCTTAAAAGCAAGAGACCAAAATGCTATCATTAATATCAATATAAGTTCTGGAGACTACGTACTATCTGCTCCTATTATTATTGATAATTATTTAAATAACATCAATATTATTGGCTCAGGAAGTTCAGAAGTAACCCTAAAAGGTTCGGTTCCTTTAAGTTTAAATTGGGAGAAATTAAATGATAGCATCTACGTTTCAGCTGTTTCCAAAACTATCAATTTTGACCAACTAGTAGTTAATGATTCATTACAGATATTAGCAAGGTACCCTAATTACAATGAAAATGGTAAAGATTGGCAAGGTCATGCTCCTGATGCCATATCTGTAGAAAGAATAGCATCTTGGGAGAACCCTATTGGAGGTATTGTTCATGCTATGCATGCTGGTAGATGGGGTGGCTTTCATTACACCATAAGTGGTATAAATGAAGACGGAACCGCTATTTTAGAAGGTGGCCATCAAAATAACAGACCCTCTGAAATGCATAAAAAATACAGAATGGTCGAAAATATTTTTGAAGAACTTGATAGTCCCGGAGAATGGTTTTTAGACAAGCAGGCAAACAAATTGTACTACTACCCTACTAAAGATGTCAATATTAAAAACTCAAAATTTGAAGGTGTTCAACTAAAAAACTTAATTACCATTAAAGGTACAAAAGATGTGCCGGTAAAAAATGTAAGCATAAAAGGCATAAAATTTCAATATGCCAAACGCACCTTCATGGAGAATTATGAACCTTTATTGCGTAGCGATTGGACCATTTATAGAGGTGGTGCTATATTTTATGAATATACGGAAAATTGTAAAATTTCAGATTGCGAATTGACAAACCTTGGCGGAAATGCCATTTTTGTAAGTGCTTATAATCGAGATTTAGAAATTGCCAGCAACCATATACATGAGTGTGGTGCAAGTGGAATAAGTTTTATAGGACACCCAAGCGCAGTCCGCTCACCTGCTTTCACCTATAGAGAATTTGTGGATATTGAAGATATGGATACCATTACTGGTCCAAAAAACGACTTATATCCTAAAAACTGCAAAGCGAACGATAATTTAATTTATAGAATTGGTCGTATTGAAAAACAAACTGCTGGTGTCCAAATATCCATGGCTATGGATATTACTGTAGACCATAATAGTATTTACGATGTTCCTAGAGCAGGAATAAATGTTAGCGAAGGTACTTGGGGCGGACATATTATTTCTAATAACGATGTATTTAATACGGTACTAGAATCGGGCGATCATGGATCTTTTAACTCTTGGGGAAGAGACCGTTTCTGGCACCCCAACAGACAAATTATGGATAGCCTAACACTTGCAAACCCTAAAATGCCTTATTGGGATGCCATACATACCACCGTTATAAAAAATAACCGTTTTAGGTGTGACCATGGATGGGATATAGACTTAGATGATGGATCTTCAAACTACGAAATCTACAATAACGTTTGTTTAAATGGTGGTTTAAAATTACGTGAAGGCTTTTCCAGAACTGTAGAAAATAACATTATAGTTAACAACTCCTTTCACCCACACGTTTGGTTTGCAAATAGTGGCGATATCTTCAGAAAAAATATTATGACCACAGGATATCGTAATATTCGTATAGATGTTTGGGGAGAAGAAGTCGATTATAATTTATTTCCAAATAAAGAAGCTTTAGAAAAAGCACAAGAAAATGGCACAGATGCCCATAGTGCTTTTGGGAATCCAAAATTTAAAAATCCTAAAAAAGGAGATTACACAGTTGCTGCTGATTCTCCTGCACTAAAATTAGGGTTTAAAAACTTCCCTATGAATCTATTTGGAGTTCAAAATCCTGAGCTAAAAGCCATTGCTAAAACCCCAATTATTCCTAAACTTAAATTGGAATCTAGTATGAAATCTAACACTGAAAATTGGCTAGGGCTTGAGGTAAAAGATGTAGAAACTTTAGGCGAACAATCTGCTTCAGGGCTGGATGAAATATCGGGTGTACTTGTTCTTAGAAAATCTAACATTGGTACTTTAGTGGATTCTGAAATTCAAATAGGCGATGCTATTATTAGTCTGGAAGGAAAAAAAGTAAAAAACACAGATGATTTAATCAAAATATACGAAGCAAATAAATCTAAAGAAACTCTAAAAATAAATGTTTTTAGATATCAAAAAAGCACCGAACTACTTATAAATATTAAATAATAATTATGAAAACAAATATCAAATTAATACTATTGGTTTTACTCTACCAGTCAATGGCCTATGCACAAAAGCCAAATATTATTTTTATTCTTGCTGATGATTTAGGCTATGGAGATCTCTCTAGCTATAATGAAAATTCTAAAATACAAACCATAAACCTTGATAAGCTAGCTACGGAGGGTGTTATGTTTACTGATGCACATACAAGTAGCGCTGTCTGTACACCAACACGTTATGGTATTTTAACAGGACGTTACAGTTGGCGTACAAAACTTAAAGAACATGTTTTACAAGGATATAGTAATGCTTTAATTCCAGAGAATAGAGAAACCATAGCCAGTTTATTAAAAGCTAATGGTTATAATACTGCCGGTATTGGTAAATGGCATTTAGGTTGGGAATGGGCAAATATTGAGGCAGGTCAAGATAGTGTTGATTTTAGTAAAAAAATTAAAAATGGTCCTACTACATTAGGTTTTGATTATTGGTACGGTTTTAACGGTTCGTTGGATATGGCACCATACGTATGGGTAGAAAATGACCAACCTACCATGGTACCGACTAAATATACTCGAAATAAAGGACAAGGTATGTGGCGTAAAGGACTTACCTCTGATGATTTTGTACACGAACAAGCACTACCAGAAATTACTAAAAGAACTGTAGATTACATAAATACAAACGCCAATAAAAATAAACCTTTCTTTATTTATATGCCTTTACCAGCACCACATACACCTATTTTACCTACCGAAGAATTTCAAGGTAAAAGCAAATTGGACAATCCTTATGGCGACTTTGTATTAATGGTTGATGATATGGTTGGGCAGGTTATGAAAGCGTTAGAAAAGCAAGGTATCGCTGATAATACAATACTTGTATTTACTAGTGATAATGGCTGTTCTCCTTTAGCTAATTTTAATCAATTAGCTACAAAAGACCACGACCCTAGTTATGTATATCGTGGACACAAAGCTGATATTTTTGAAGGCGGTCATCGCGTTCCTTTTATTGTAAGATGGCCAGAAAAAGTACAATCTGGAAAATCTAATCAATTAGTTTGTACTACAGATTTTGTTGCTTCAATGGCTGATGTCTTGAATATTAAAATAAAAGATAATGTTGCTGAGGACAGCTATAGCTTTGTATCTGCTTTAGATATTAAATCCAATCTACCAAAAAGAGAAAGCATCGTTCATCATTCAGTTAACGGCTCTTTTGCTTATAGAAAAGGAGATTATAAAGCCATTTTTTGTGCGGATTCTGGTGGTTGGAGTCTTCCAAAACCAAATTCTGAAGAAGCGAAAGGTCTACCCCCATTTCAGCTATATAATTTAAGTAGTGATATTGGAGAGGAAAAAAACCTTCAGGAAGAACAACCAGAAATACTTGAACAATACCGAAATGAACTTTCAAAAATAGTATCTAATGGTAGAAGTACCAAAGGTACTGTTCAAAATAATGATGGTCCTAAAACTTGGTCTCAATTAAGTTGGATGAATAATCTTGAAGAACAATAATCTAATTCATTGTGAATTAAACTAAGACATACTAAAATGAAAAAAATGTTTGACAGGTTAGTAATTGCAGGTATCACAGGATTATTATAAAAAACGGATAATCAAATAAATAATAATAAAAATATGAAATCAATTTTAAGTATTCTTTTTTTAGTTTTTACATTTTTAGCATCTGCTCAAAATGTAGAGAAAATAACCATCGAAACCTTATTAAATGAGATGGTTGATAGAGACGCAGTTGCACGTTTTCCAAAATCAAATTTCAGGTTAAAACAGGCGAGTAGTTACAATAGAGCTTCTGTAAAACCAGAAGATTCTGTTGGATGGTTCAGAAATCGTGATTTAAATAAAGGAGGTGAAGATCACAATTTTATTCGTACAGAAGAAACCAATGGTGAAAAAGAATGGGTATTAATGGATCATGTTGGTCCTGGAGCCATTGTACGAGTTTGGTCGCCATGGCTTAGTCAATTTGAATCAAATAGTGATATCATAATTCGTATTTATTTAGACGGTAATCCTAAACCCGTGCTAGAAGGCAATATGATAAGTTTATTTGACGGTACGGGGCTTATTCCTTATCCGTTTGCGCATCAATCGTTACGCTCTGGCGTTTCGTTTTACCCAATACCTTATGCTAAAGGTTGCAAAATCACAGCATTGAAAGTACCATTCTTTTTTCAATATACATACAGAGCTTATGATGAAGGTACGCCTATTCAAACTTTTACTATGGAGGATTTTGAGAAAGCAAAACCACTTACAGAAAAAATAGGGAAACAACTTTCGAATCCAAAAAACACGAATGAAGGTGAAATTATTTCATTTAAAGCGAAGCTGAAGTCTAACAAAGAAAAATCAATTACTTTACCTAATGGAACAGCAGCTGTGCGTTCTCTTGTTCTTAAATTAGACGATTACAAAGATCCGGAAATCATGCGCTCTGTCGTTTTAAAAATGGAGTTTGATGGACAACAAACCGTTTGGACTCCTATTGGTGATTTCTTCGGAACTGGTATTGGTTTAAATCCAGTTAAAGGGTGGTATCAAACCGTAGAAGATGATGGTACTATGTCTTGCCGTTGGGTAATGCCTTATCAAAAGTCCGGTAAGATTACCGTTTTAAATCTAGGAAAAAAGCCAGTAGAAGTTAAGTTAGAAGCAACAATAGGAGATTGGAAATGGGATAGTGAAAGTCTGTATTTTAATGCGGCATGGCGCGGACAATACCCCGTACCAACGCGTCCGTTTTCCGATTGGAACTATGTAACCTTAAAAGGACGTGGTGTTTATGTGGGCGATGCTCTAACCATTATGAATCCTGTTGCGAGTTGGTGGGGCGAAGGTGACGAGAAAATTTGGGTTGATGGTGAAGATTTTCCGTCAATTTTTGGAACAGGTACTGAAGATTACTACGCCTATTCTTGGGGAGGTATAAGCACTGATTTTTACGAACATCCATTTCATGCACAACCAAGAAGTTTTGTGTACAATAAACTAAATCGTAAAACAGATAACGAAAGAAATACCATGGGTTACAGCACAGAAACCAGAACGCGTGCCTTGGATATAATGCCTTTTGATAGCTCACTGCAATTAGATATGGAAGTTTGGAGTGGAACCGATTGCGACATGGGCTACGGTGTTGGTGTCTATTGGTACGGTGACAAACAAACCACTTCAAACAGAGTTCCAGACGAAAAAGAGGTTTTAAATGTGCCTCCTTTACCAAAAGACTTTCCTCAAAAATAAGAATATAATTCATGAAAAGTATTAAATGAATTTCTCTAGTTTTTGTTGTTTCTATCTTTAATAATTGGAGGCTGTAAGTCACAAAATACAAAAACTAGAGAAATACTTGTAAGCGATACTTTTATTATGAATCACGTAAAAACCAATACATACTAAAATGAAAAAAAACAAATTTTATTTATTATCAATAACAGTACTTCTTCTATTTTCTGGTGGCAAAAAAAAAGACTAAAGAAGTAAACTCTGAAACCTAACCTATAATTGTGTTGGGGCAATAATACGACGAAGTTTTATCAAAACTACAACAGAAGATCGACGAACTCTACGCTCAGACAATGCCGTAAGCAAACCGCAAAAAAACTAAAATATAATGAACCTCTATACATCCATTTTAATCTGTTTTTGCTTACTCTCAATGCAAGCATTCGCCATTGAAGTCCATGTCTCTCCAAAGGGCGATGATGCAAATGCTGGTACTCAAGGCGCACCCTTGGCTACTTTACAAGCAGCGCGCGACGCTCTGCGTAAATCCGGCCGTATTGGGAAAGAGCCTTGTTCGGTAATCATTCACGAAGGCTTTTATCGTTTGATTGAGCCGCTGCGGTTTGGTCCACAAGATGGAGGCAGTGAGGATTCGCCGGTTATCTATCGTGCGGCAGCTGGGGCTAAAGTGGTCGTTACTGGCGCGCAAATCATCGAAGGCGAATGGGAGTCGTGGAAGAATGACATTTTTAGAATACAAGTCGGAGATCTCGATGCGGTCGATCAACTGTTTGTCAATGGCAGTCGTCAGGTTTTAGCGCGCTATCCAAATCTCGGAGCGGGATTCGTTACTGAGCGTAAAGACAAGGCTGTCCCTGGGAAAGCAGCGGGTAATGTACCTTACGATGGCAGTGACCCAGACGCGTGGGGAGCGAAAAAGGCGCTATCTTGGGGAGATCCCACAGGAGCTTTTCTACATGGGATGCATTCAGGACTCTGGGGTAGTCAGCACTACCGAGTGATTGGAAAAAAATCAGATGGTTCGCTCAGCTATGAAGGTGGTTGGCAAAACAACCGACACAGCCCACCACACGAAGGATACCGCATGGTGGAGAATATTTTCGAAGAGCTTGATGCGCCGGATGAATGGTATCACGACACCCGTGGTGGTTGGCTCTACTACAAGCCAGCGGAGAACCTCGATCTAGCCTCGGCAAAGTTCGAAGTTATACTTCAGATAAAACACCTCGTTGAATTCTATGGCGCAGTGAAATCGCCCGTCGCAACCATGGAAATCATGGACTCAGGAAACGGCTTGCCTAAGACAGTGGTTGATACCTATGAGACGACTGAGCCTATCCGAAATATGAGACTCGAAGGGATTCATTTCCGCGGCACGGCCCGCACGTTCATGGCTACAATCGAACCTCTGCTCCGCAGTGACTGGTCGGTTTATCGAGGTGGGGCGATCCACCTTCGCGGCACGAAGGCAATCGAAATTGAAAAATGCACATTCGAAGAACTGGGCGGGAATGCTATATTCGTCGATGGATACAATCGCGGCACGGTGATTCGCGGGAATCGTTTTCGCGACAATGGTGCCACGGATGTGAACTTTGTCGGTTCATTTTCCGCGGTGCGGAATCCGTCCTTCAACTTTGGTGCGCCTGCGTATCCGCTAGATGAGATCGACACTGAAATCGGGCCTAAAACTGATGAGTATCCAGCAGACTGCTTGGTAGAAGATAATTTAATGACACGTTGTGGGCGCTTTGAGAAACAGACAGCAGGAGTTAATCTCTCGATGTCTTCTCGAATCACGATCCGCCATAACACCATCAGCCACACGCCCCGGGCTGCGATTAATATCTGCGATGGCACTTGGGGAGGGCATTTGATCGAATGGAACGACTGCTTTGAGACGGTTCTCGAAACTCACGATCACGGTGCACTCAATGCCTGGGGACGTGATCGCATTTGGCACAGCGCTAGCCCTGCCGGACCGAACGAACGCGATGAAACCGGTAAAGCGCTGATCAGTTACTTTGTTGAAAAGTATCCAAACTCACCGCGATGGGATGCCTATCAAACGACGATCATTCGCAACAATCGAATGCATTGTGAACATGGTTGGGACATCGATCTAGACGATGGCTGCACCAACTACGAGATCTATAATAATCTGAGTCTAAGTGGAGGCTTGAAGACACGTGAAGGTTACTACCGCACAGTAACAAACAACGTCATCATCGGCGGCTACACTTGTAATGTTCCGTATCCCAAACCGACCTACGACATCTTTGAGCGCAATATCCTGCTCGGAACGCGCATCTATAGTTCATCTAGCCCAGCCCTGTGGGGAGGCACACGCAATCACAACTTCGTGCACAACCCAACCGTTACAGAAACAATCGCTGCCGTTGGCCTGCAAGATGAGACCGGTGATGATGCAGGTAGTCTTTATGGCAACGCGCACTTCATTGCACCTGAGCAAGGCGACTTTAGCGTGGCATCCGACTCCCCCGCGCTTGAAGTTCGGTTTGAGAATTTCCCGATGGAAGGCTTCGGCGTGACCTCTCCAAATCTAAAACAATTGGCGGGATCGCCTCCGATTGAGATGCCCGAGAGTGCAGCACAGAACGTTTACAACCGTCCAAAGGAGACGAAGCTATTGGGCGCGACGGTCAAGAATCTCGATACGGAAGCAGAAGTCACCGCGACTGGCATGCAGGATCGCATAGGCGTGTATTGCATTGATGTCCCCGCAGCTAGTGAACTTGGCAAATACGGTTTCAAAAGCGGAGATGTGATTCTATTTATGAACGGTAGTTTCACCTCGGGAGTGAACACGCTCAAACGAGAGCTCTCTAAACTTAAAAGCGGTGAACACGAAGCCAAGATTTGGCGGGCACAAGAAGACATTATTCTCACATTTAACAAATAAACAGTAACAATATGATATCAGTAATAAAAGCATTATTTACATATGTGATAGCATCTACATCTATCTTATCAGCGCAAGAAATCGCCGATGATCCCGTTGAAACCTCGATAAATTAAATACATAAAAAGTGTAAACAAAGGCCGTTGGCCCAAAAACATGGCATCAATTAAATTGGATGAATAATCTAATTCATTTTGAATTAAACTAATACATACTAAAATGAAAAAAAACAAATTTTATTTATTATCAATAACAGTACTTCTTCTATTTTCTTGTGGCAAAAAAAAGGATAAAGAAGTCATATCTCCTACTAAGCCAAACATCGTGTTTATTATTACTGATGACCAAGGTTATGGAGATTTGGGGCATACAGGAAATAAAATTATAAAAACCCCAACTATAGATACCTTCTCTAATGAAAGTATTAACTTAACAAATTACCATGTTGGTACCACCTGTGCACCGACAAGAGCAGGTTTATTAACAGGTAGAAACTCTAATAGAAATGGAGTTTGGCATACCATAATGGGAGCCTCTATGCTGAACAAAGAAGAAATTACCATAGCCAACGTATTACAACAAAATGGGTATAAAACGGGCATGTTTGGTAAATGGCACTTAGGAGATAATGACCCGTTTAAACCTCACCAAAGAGGTTTTGATGAAGCTTTCTACCACGGCGGCGGCGGCGTAGGACAAACACCAGATTATTGGAACAACGACTATTTTGATGATACTTATTATAGAAATGGTATTCCTGAAAAAAAAGAAGGCTACTGTACAGATATTTGGTTTAATGAAGCTATAAATTTTATTGAAGATAAAAAAGACGAACCATTCTTTTGCTACTTAAGTTTAAATGCACCTCATGGCCCTTATAATTTACCCGAAGAATATTATGAGCCATATAAAGATGAAACTACTATTGACGAAGCCCAAAAGCGTTTTTATGGTATGATTACTAATATTGATGATAATTTTTTAAAACTGTTGAATAAACTTGAGACCTTAGGAATTGCAGAAAATACTATTGTTGTTTTTACCACCGATAATGGTACTGCAAGAGGCTATCAAACAAATGATAAAACCAATGAAGTATTTGGATATAATGCAGGAATGCGTGGTACAAAAGGTAGTGAATATGATGGTGGGCATAGAGTCCCATTTATTATTAGATGGCCAGATGGTGGTCTTTCTGGTGGTAAAAGTTTAAATGATTTAATAGCACACGTAGATATGCTGCCAACTTTTGCAAAACTTACTGGACTAAACTTTAAACCAACAAAAACTATGGATGGTGAAGATATAAGTGATTATCTTTTAGGAAAAACTGATGCACCAGAACGTTATTTAGTAACCGATACTCAGCGTGTTCCTTGGCCTATTAAAGGAAAAAACAGCTGCGTTATGGATGATGATTGGAGATTAATTAAAGGTAATGAGCTTTACAATATAGTAGAAGACCCGGGACAAGAGCATAATTTGGCTGAAAAACATCCTGAAAAAGTAGCAGAAATGAATGCCTTTTATGAAAGTTGGTGGGAAGATGTAATTAAAGAAACTAAATTTTCTGTAATTGAGTTGGGAGCTAATAAAACGGATGTCATTACCTGCCATGATGCTCGAACCATAGATTTTTTACCCCCATGGAACCAACAAATGATTCGAAAAGGTGACCCTATGGAACCTGCGCCATTTACTGTTAATTTTGTTAAAGCTGGGAAATACAGATTCCATTTAAGAAGATGGCCATCGGAAAGTGGATTGGCGCTTGAAGCTGAATTGCAAGATGGGAAACCAGAAACCAATCATACCGAAGCCATTGTGAATGGAAAATCCATGAAGTTTTCCAAAGCATATTTAAAAATTGCTGACAAACAAGTTGAAGTCAATGTAGATAATAAATTAGAGGCTGCTGTTTTAGAAATGGAGGTAGCTAAGGGAGAAACAGAGCTTTTAGCTTATTTTGATATGGAGGACGGAACACCTTGTAATGCTTTCTATATTGATGTTGAAAAAATGGAATAAAAAAATTGTTCAACCCATACCGACTAAAACAAATTATTTTTTGATGCTTCCTTAATTTGGAAGCATCATTTTTTTTGCCAAAATCTTATAAGAAATAGGCGTTTTTATGACGGAAACAAGTACTGGCAATCTAGAGGTGATAACGTATTAATTGCATGCATAGAACCTTTATTGCGTATCTGAAAAAAGTATAACTACAACATTAAGGCTAGTAATAACAAAATGACCATTGCTTTTGAAGGTCGTTTTTTTCGGAGCAAAAGGCATTGCCCCACTAGTAAATCCATCATGGGACCGTTTCACAGGTTTAAACTTCATATTGTAACTAGAAATACAAGAGAAATTTTAAATTTTATCATTGCACGAGTAAATATAGATGACAAAACACCTCTTCAAAAGAAAAATTTTTTAGGTAAAGTACACAAGGAATTATATGCTGATAAAGCTTATGTTGGTAAAATTTAGCGCAACTTCTTTTTGATCATGGTTTGCATTTAATTACAAATACTAAAAGTAATATGAAGCATTATTTAATGACTATTAGTGATAAAATCTCACTAAGAAAAAGCTTATCACAGAAAAATAAAATCATTATAGACTACCTAGTAAATTTATAACTATTTTATTAAACTACACTTTTAATAAATCCTCTCAATTTTATTTCCATTTCTAGAGGTGAGAGATATCCTAAACTAGAATGTAATTTTTCGGTA
This sequence comes from Formosa sejongensis, assembly GCF_033447105.1. Taxonomy (NCBI): domain Bacteria; kingdom Pseudomonadati; phylum Bacteroidota; class Flavobacteriia; order Flavobacteriales; family Flavobacteriaceae; genus Formosa; species Formosa sejongensis. Next base: position 10,555 of record NZ_JAWQUN010000018.1, on the reverse strand, counting down.
TTATACCAATTAATATAATTATCAATGGACTCATATAATTGATTATACGATGTGAATTTAAACCGATACAGCCATTCGTATTTAATGGTTTTAAAAAAACTTTCAGCGACAGCATTATCCCAACAATTACCTTTCCTACTCATACTTTGGGTTATTTTAAGGTTAAAATTACAGAGATTTGTCATTTTGTTTGAAGCATATTGAACACCTCTATCCGAGTGAAAAATAAACCCATCACTAGTATTTCTTGTTTTCCGAGCGTCAATCCAAGCTTTTATTACGGTATTTTGAGTTGTCATATCCTCACTAAGTGACCAGCCAACAATCTTTCTATCCGCTAGATCTATAATAGTTGGCAAATAGTTCCAATTGTCATTAACTCGAATATAAGTGAAATCAGACACCCATTTTTTTCCTAATTTTTGACTATAAAATTCTCTATTTAATTCATTTTTAGCGATTAAGTATTGGTGATTAGAACCTGTTGTAATCACCAATTTTCTCTTTTAAACACTTCTTACCACCATTTCTTTAATCAGTAATCCTGTATAAGAACGGGAGTAAATCAAGCCTTCTCGTTCAAGCTTTTTTTGAATTCTACAGCTACCATAAATTTCTCTACTTTGCTCAAAAATAATTTTAACTTATTTGGTTTTAATACTAGAATTTAATAGTTCTATGATTTGTATATCCGCTTAATATCCACCAGCTGTAATTCTTGCTATGACTAGTCTATCAAATATTTTGTCTTTAAAATACCTTCTATTAAGTTTATAAACAAATTCATTTAAGTATAGTTGAAGGTATTTAGCTTTGATTTTATGATAGGTTCCAACAAAATTTCGTTTTGCATTGCTAATAGCTATATGTACCCATTTCAATGTTTCTTTGGTGGTTTGCTCTGTTGATTTCTCACTTATATGGATATCGACATAATCAGCAATATTCACGTATGACGTACTTTTATCTATAAATACAATGGATTCTTCATTTTCTATTGCCTTTTGTAGCGTTTGATCTGTACCTCCCATTTTATGGTCGGTAAGGACTTTTGCTTTAAATCATCTACATTGGCGATCAACTTTTCCAGTTGTAATATCCTCTAAAACAGCAGTCTCTGCCATTATCATAACATTAGATTTTGTTTTACTGCCACGACCTGCTTTTTGAGTTTTATGATCATGGTCAGAAGCCTCAATTGTAAAATAGCCTTCATCTGCCTCAATCATGCCTTCTAAAGTATAACGATCATCTCGATCTCCCATAGCTTTACGGAGTTTATGAACCATTGCCCAAACAGGCTCATAGCGCTTTAAACCTAATTGGCGTTGGATTTCTTTACTAGAGAACCCTTTCTTTGTGGTGCTTAATAGAAATATAGTTTTGTACCAGATCATAAATGACAGTTTAGAACTTTCCATTATTGTACCACTACGCAAGGAAATCCTTGCTTTACAGTTTTTACATTGATAACTCCATTTGTTCTGTAACCAGTAATGATCTGTACTTTGACAACGATGACAAGTAACACCTTCCGTATCACGCTGGGCCTTAAAATGTAATCGACAACTTTCTTCGTCTGTAAAATGAACTCCAAATGAGAATATATCCATCTTTAACTATTATTAATTCTCTTTAAATATAACAGTATTATTTGTCATTAGGGGTAATTACGGATATACAAAAAATATAATAAAAGAATTGTAAAAAATAATCTATTTCCTATACGGTAGATACTATCTAAATAAATTTGGACCGGTTTTCCTCCTTTAAAATAACAGAGCAGATTTTAATAAAACTTCGTAATAAATCTAAAAGTCATATTTCAGCGCAAGACATAAAAACGTCCTAAATAATTTTCTTTTTTTGTAATTTATCTATCACTTATTAGACTTAGTGAACATGACTCACACTTTTAAAGAATTTTCTACAAACGCTATTTTCAATATTGGAAATGAAGACGATTTAATTTCATTTAAAAAAGCCAAGCAATGTGAGTTTTATACTTTTATCTGGGCAAAATCAGAGTCTGTAGATCTTATTATAGACAGTGTACCATTTACAGTTAAACCACACAGCATTTTAGCGCTTACCCCTACTCAGTATTTACAATATACCAAAGGGTCTAATATTACCGTATATCAGTTCAATCAAGAATTTTACTGTATTAAGGACCACGATCAAGAAGTAAGTTGTGTGGGTATTTTATTTTTTGGAAATATTAATATTCCTATTATTCATTTAAATACAATTGAACAACTAAAATTTGAAACACTCCACGACGTTTTTATAGAAGAACTAGAAACCGAAGATAATATACAAGCCGAAATGCTTAGAATGTTAATGTCTCGGTTTATTATAAAAAGTACCCGATTACTAAAGGCTAAAGAAGGGATTATTGAAACGCCTAAAAGTTCCAAAGTCGATTTACTACGTGAATTTAATTTTTTAGTCGAACAGCATTTCAAAACTGAACATAGTGTGTCTTTTTATGCTGAAAAACTATTTAAATCGCCTAAGACCTTATCTAATAATTTTGCAAAACTAAACAGGAGTCCATTACAAATTATTCACCAACGTATTGTATTAGAAGCACAACGTTTATTAAGCTACACCGATAAAACAGCAAAAGAGATTGCTTACGATATTGGCTTTGAAGACGCCTCTCACCTCAGCCGATTATTTAAAAAACACACCACATTATCTCCATCAGACTATAAAAAGCGTCTAAACACTTTAAGTTAGGAAAAATTGACAAGCCTTAGGGCAAATTCTTCATTTCAGAGCACAGTCTTCTATCGCATCTTTGCATTGTAATATTAATACAATAACAAGATGAAATTAAAAAACATATCCATATTCAATCTCATAGAGATATTTACAAACAATCAAAAAGCAGTTGTGAATACCATTAGTCAAAAAACGCATTGTGACCAAGAACATATTCACGATTATTATTGTGATGCAGAAAAACCCTTTATAAGTTTAAATTAACAACACGGGAAAAAACGACATGATCTAGGGCATAACAGGCATTCCTTAGCATTGTAATATCACGCAACTTTGTACCAATAAAAAAATCAAAATAAATACTAATAAAACCTGAACACATTTCAGTATAACAATTTAAAATTATGACTACATTTAATATCCCAACAAAAGCAGACGTAAGTGCAAACAACCAAGCTATTTTCGATAACTTAAATAAAGCTTTAGGCTTTGTACCAAATTTATATGCAACCTATGCACATAGCGATACTGCTTTAGAAAATTATTTAACATTTGCCAATTCAAAAACATCCTTATCGGCTAAAGAAAAAGAGGTCGTAAATCTAGCTGTAAGTCAAGTAAACGATTGTTTATATTGTCTTTCTGCACACACAGCCTTAGGAAAGATGAATGGTTTTACAGACGCTCAAATCTTAGAATTAAGAGCTGGATATTCTACAGTAAACGACAAATTAGATGCTTTAGCAAAACTAGCGAAAAACATTACCGAAAACAGAGGGAAAACAGACGAAACTGTTTTAGAAAACTTCTTTAACGCCGGTTATACCAAAGGAAACTTAATAGATACTATTTCTTTAGTTGGCGATAAAACAATCTCTAACTATATACATAGCACAACGCAAGTTCCTGTAGATTTTCCAGTAGCACAACCTTTAGAATTAGCAACCATATAACATTAAATAATAACACAAAAAAACAATAAAAAGATGAAAAAATTTATAGCAGTAATCGTATTCGCATTGGCCTTTACAGTAACAGGACAAGCACAAGAAAAAATGAATACTAAAGCAACAACAGTGGCTTTAGAACAAACAAAAGGTGAGTTTACTCAAAAAACGTTAACCTTAGCAGAAGGTGATTATATTTTTGAAGTTGCCAATAACAATGTCGGTAAGGATGTGGGATTTGTTTTGGTTCCTAAAGGAGCAGATGCTTCTGATCAAAAAAACCATATAAAATCTGCTTATGTTACTAAAGCTGTAAAAAACAACACAACAGAATCTAGTAATATTACACCGTTAGCAAAAGGAGAATATGTTTATTTCTGCCCGCTAAATTCAACTCCTCAATATACGTTAATAGTAGAGTAGTTCTAAAAACAAGTCTATAGTGTATGTATTAGAAAAGAGCAATCCAACAGGTTGCTCTTTTCTATTTTTTATTTAAATTCTAATAATATCTATTCTATAAAAAGAGCCTTACAAACGGGATGTGATTTACCTTAAATTCTAGAATAAAAGATAAAGCGGTTTTAAAAATAGTCCTATCATTTTAAACTCATAATTGTAAGTTTTTGATTCTAATACTAGGTTTATGGAGATACAGATTAGGTCTACATCGTATAAAAATAATGCTTATTTTAGTGCTTAGTCAAGATTCCGTGCTATTCTTAACTATAAACGCTGAAGGTGATTAAAAAATGAGTACCGTTAAAACATATCAAAAAGTAAATGCCGTTAAGGAAAACGTAAGTTTTGGAATTTCCAAAATGGAAGATATTTATACCAAGCGCAACGGAAAAGTAGACGAACCACACCGGCACAATTTCTACACGGTTTTAATAATAAATACCGCTAAGGGACTTCATAAAATAGATTTTAATTCATATCCTTTAACAAACACACAAATTTTCTTAGTGGCTCCTGGGCAAGTACATCAAGTGATAGAAGCAGAAAAATCTGTAGGTTTCGTAATGACATTCTCTAATCAGTTTTTAGTAGAAAACGCTATTCCGCTATCCTTTATAAATAGTTTAAACCTTTTTCAGAATTACGGACAAACACCACCGTTATTACCAAGTCTAAAACAATTTAATACCATAGAAAATTATAGCAATCAAATCTTTAACTTATTCTCTAGTGATGTTAAAATGAAGGATTTATCTATTGGTGCTTTTTTAAAACTTTTGCTTATAGAATGCAACAACATTTGTGCGATTAATCCCATTGAATCGGATGTTGATACCACTGGAGATAATCTGATACGTAACTTTAAAAGCTTGGTCGATGACAACTACAAAAAAGAACACTCTACCTCCTATTATGCCACCCGACTACATATTTCGCCAGACCATTTAAACCGAACAGTAAAAACAAAAATAGGTAAAACGGCAAAAGAGTATATTCAATCCAGAATACTTACAGAAGCGAAAAGACTCCTCTATTTCACTGAATTATCTAATAAAGAAATTGGATATGACTTAGGCTATAATGAACCTGCTAACTTTAGTGCTTTTTTTAAAAAATGCACACAAGTTTCACCTTCAAACTTTAAAAAGAATGAATATAATTCCGAATAACGGATTTTCATAAGTTTACTCCTGTTTTTCATATTCCACAGTCCTCTAAACTATGCAATATTTGCATTGCAATTAATACTTAAGCGTTTAACAATTAAAATTAAAAAACAATGAACACCGTAATTCACAAAGCAGAAACAAGAGGAAAAGCAAATCACGGTTGGTTAAACTCAAACCACACCTTTAGTTTTGCTAATTATCACAATCCCGAACGTATGCACTTTGGTGTACTTCGTGTCTTAAATGATGACATCGTACAAGCAGGAATGGGTTTCGGTACACACCCTCACGATAATATGGAAATTATATCAATACCATTAGAAGGCGACTTAGAGCATAAAGACAGTCTAGGAAATGTGACTACAATTAAAGAAGGTGATGTACAAATTATGAGCGCAGGAACGGGAGTTACACATTCAGAATACAATAAAAACAAAGACAAAGAAGTAAAATTTCTTCAAATTTGGGTATTCCCTAAACAGAAAAATCAAGCCCCTCGATACGATCAAATTTCTACAGGAGATATTGAAAAAGATAATGAGTTTTATCAAGTACTTTCTCCAAATAAAGACGATCAGGGTGTGTGGTTAAATCAAGATGCTTGGTTTCATATCGGAAAATTTACCAAAGGAAAATCAGACACCTATACCATTAAAAAAGAAGGTAATGGTGTATATGCGTTTATCCTAGAAGGTGACGTAGATATTAACAACGAAAAATTGTCTACAAGAGACGGTATGGGCATTTGGGATGCAGAATCTATAACCGTAAAAGCTATAGAAAACGCGCGTGTGCTTTTAATGGAAGTCCCAATGAACAGATAATTTTATTCAATTTAAAAATATATAAAAATGGAAATCCAATTAATAGAAAACCAAACAAAAGGCTTCGCAATAGCAAAAGAGAACGGGAAAACAGCAGGTAAAATGACCTATTCTGTACCTGCTTCCGATTTTATTATCATAGACCATACAGAGGTAGATCCGGAATTTAGAGGGAAAGATGTTGGCAAAAAACTACTCTATAAAATTGTAGACATGGCGAGAGCTAAGCAAATTAAAATTCTTCCTTTATGTTCATTTGTCCACGCTATGTTTACAAAAACAGCTGAGATTAAAGATGTATTAAAAACCAATTAATTATGAATGCTATTAAAGAATACAAAAAGGACAATCTCATAGTAAATTAGAAATCCAAATAAACATAAATCTCTGATTTCATTAATAAAATAAATCCATAGCGAGTAATAAAACACAAATTTCACGACTCATACTCAGTATACATTTTAAGTTCTTATAATTATGGACTATAAAATCAAATCATTAACCTTCCGAAATGAAAAATTTACTCCTAAATAAAAACATTAAAAAGCTTAGTTTTCACGTGTTAAATGGGCTTTTGTTTTTTTGCGCCCTTTCAATACACGCGCAGGATACAAACAAAAAAATGGATTTAATTATTGATGCTGATACTGCAAATGAAGTAGATGATTTATATGCTGTTGTTAGAGCGCTTTTAGAACCTAATTTCAATGTACTAGCTATAAGCTCTGCGCAATTCCATACCTCTCCATTAGCGTCAGAATACACGGTTAACGAAAGTCAACAGATTAATGAAGATATTATACGATTAATGAATATTCAGGGTATTTCACTTCCGTTAGGAAGCAATACGCCTTTAACAGAATATGGTAAACCTGTACCTTCCGAAGCATCCCGTTTTATTATTGAAGCGGCTCATCAAATGAAAGGTAATCAAAAACTGAATGTCGTTGTTTTGGGCTCATGTACGAATATCGCTTCTGCAATTTTAGAAGACCCTTCAATACTTCCTAAACTAAAAGTGCATTATCTTGGTTTTTGGCACACACCTGACACCAATATTTACAATAAAAAAGAATTCAATTCAGGAAACGATCCTATTGCTGTGGAAGTTTTACTCAACGCAAAAGCATTGGATCTTGATATCATGACAGCGACGACGAGTCAGCATTTAGTATTTACAAAGCAGGAAGTAGATAGGCATTTAGCAGACAAAGAAGGCATTTCTAGTTATTTAATAGATAGATGGGAAACCTATAATCGCTGGTGGACAAAAGATGATCCCGAAAAGAAAAAATGGACCATGTGGGACGTTGCTATTATTGAGGCTCTAGCACAGCCTGAATCGTCTACCCTAAACTATTTTTTAACTCCTCCAGAAAATACACAACGTGATATTGGCATCTATACACATATAAACGCCGATGAGATGACTACTAATTTTTGGAGTACTTTAGAGCAATTATAACTACACATTATTATGTTTATTGACCAACAAACGCCTGCAGAAGACATTAAAAAACTGTTACAAAACATCGGTTTTTTTAATACTGAAAATGAATATATTACCAAAGTAACCAAACCTGGTGAAGGTAATATGAATGTGGTTTTACGTATTGAAACCAATGTCCGCTCATTTGTTTTAAAACAATCTCGCCCATTTGTCCAAAAATATAAGACTATTGAAGCGCCCATAGAACGTATAGATGTCGAATATCGGTTTTACACTACTATTGCAAATAATGCTTTACTCAATAAACATTTCCCTAAAATCCTAAACTATAATACTGAGCATCATCTTTTGATTTTAGAAGATTTAGGACAGTGTGAAGACCTAAGCAGTTTATATAAATCCGATAAAATGGCAATAGAGCAACTGGAATTACTGGTTAATATTGTTGCTCATATTCATAATTCAGAAGCAACAAAAGACTATCCGAAGAATAAAGAATTAAGGGAATTGAATTATCAACATATTTTCGAACTTCCCTTTATGGAACATAATGATTTTTGTTTAAATGATGTTCAACCGGGATTAGAAGCGCTTTCTATACCGTATAAAAAGGACGAATTACTGAAAGAGAGAATTAAGGTTATAGGACGTAAATATCTATCGGATGGAACGACCTTATTACACGGCGATTATTATCCTGGCAGCTGGATGACAAAAAACGATCATATTTATATTATAGATCCTGAGTTTAGCTTTTTAGGGTTTCCGGAGTTTGACCTTGGTGTATTTGCAGCGCATTCTATTTTAATATCACAAAATAAAAATGCACTTTTTAGTATTGAGAAAATCTACCCTTATAACATAGATAAAGAACTGTTAGCTCAAATAACAGGTATTGAAATTATGCGTCGATTGATTGGTTTAGCTCAACTCCCGCTGTCATTATCTCTAAAAGAAAAAGAAAGTTTGTTACAGTTAGCATATAATTTAATCATGAATCCTTCTAACTACACGACAACAAAAAACGAATGGCTAACATAAGCAATATATAATGCATGGCTAGCACGCTCCCACTGACCTTAATTTGCTCTGATTTCTTGTTCCGTTTTTATTTGCTAAATTAGGTGCTTAAACAATTCCATTATTCAAAATACACCATGGCGTTGTTTCCAATTACACATGCGGTTAGAATGCTTATCACTGAATTCGTTTGCTTACGATATCGATTCAAAAATGCTGTGATTTAAAACAGAGCCGCTAAGTCACCAGTGGCTATGATTTTTAAGGACATACAATAGTAAGATAAAACAACCAGCGCTTAAAATAGAGAGTTTTATGAGCCAAACAGCTTACAATAAAATCCGATTTATCGGATATGCAGTACCAACAACCCCGGCTGATGTTGTAGATATAGGAAATCCAAATGGACCCGGAGCAGTTGCTGGGTATTACCTCGCAAACACCAATATCCATGCAGATATAGACGCGAGAATTGCCATCATGAAAAATGCAATAGAATTGGCCGCTTCAAAATTACCTGCTTCAGATGGGACAACCTTAAACCTTTTTGTCGCACCCGAATTTTATTTTCATGGTGTACATGGTCCTTATATTTATACAGACAAATCGAACGATCCGGTGACGTATTTAAAGCAACAATTGGAATCCTCTTTTAATAACGAGACTTACAAAGACTGGACATTTGTTTTCGGGTCGTGTATTACCACATTGGTAAAAGATATTGATTCTGTTCTGGCTTCGGAAAGCGCTCTAACAAAAAATAGTATTGTAGAAAATCTGTCTAAAAACTGGTTAGATTCTTACGGCCCGTTAAAAGGTGTTATTTTAGATATGCTGATAAACTTTATTAAGAACAGTCATGGATATCCAAACTGTGAAGTGCGCAACAGAAGTGTTATTATAAGTCATGCGCAGGTAACAACACCAGATAAAACCGTTAGCGCAAATGCTATGATAACGGAAAAATACTATTGCTCTAACGAAGACTACTTATTGTATTCTACCAACGGAAGCAAAGTAGTTACAGAGCAAATGGTAGCTTACCCGATAATCGATTTATCTACAGGAGATGCTAAACATGCCGTAGACGATATGTATGCTATTTTCAATCAAAATGGAACGGCAGGCACGACTCAGATGGCTGTAGAAATATGCCTCGATCATGCAGATGTTAGGTTGAGAAAAAACACAGACAATTTATCGGATTCGGTTACTAGCATCAACGTTCAAATTATGCCATCTTGTGGTATGCAAATTATAGGTGAATCTATTGCTGCTGGAGCCAATGGTTTTGTATTTAACTGCGATGGTCAGTATTTTTTAAATGGTAATGCTACTGGTGCAGAAGCAATAAAAATGGTGAATTCTGTTTACGCTAATTATTCGAATCATGAAACTTATAATGGGCGTGCTATTTCATATGGTGCACATACTCAATTTGCACAGGTTTTGGCTGGACCAATAAAAGGAAACCCAATTTCTAGCGGAGCTTCTAATGCTGTAACCAAAAAACAAACGTCTACAGATTGCTTAAAAGTTTACCCTGTTACCGTTCCAGAACATCTTAACTTTTCCGATTACTTCGCTGGAGGTCCTGGAGAGATTCATATTTATGGGAGCGAAATACCGTTTGATTTAAATTCTTAATTATAAATTCTAAAATATATCACCAAAAAAAACACTGACAAAATAAGGTCTTAATAAAAACATTATAAGATGCTATAATTAAAGATAGTATTGTTGAAATAATAGCATATACAATGAGATAACATAACATGGTTGTATTCAACACTACAAAACCAGGAACGTATTTTGTTGATATTTAACAAATTAAGACCGTTGCAATATTTAATAATTTTCTAAGTTCCATGTTTTTTAAATGGATTTGACTTACTTTTTATCTTAAAAAAAAGATTTTTGTACTATTTCTTGATTTTATAGGTCTTTCTATTA